>NZ_JCAUAN010000014.1:0-155859 GCF_059691975.1 Paenibacillus sp. J22FR5
CTTTAACGAGCAAAGTAGACAACCCCTTTGGTGAAAATTAACCACATAATTAACTTCGCTAAAGGTGCAGGAAAATCCTGTTATATGATCTTGCCGTCGTAGAAAAAAAAGCCCGGTATCACAAATGGATAGCCCGGACTTTTTATCATTATTTGTGAAATTTCAGTGAATTCCATTCAACTCATGATGCCGCAAAGCGTGATGTATGTTTGAGTGTTAGTTCTCGATATCCCAATCCTGCACGTTTATTAACGTTCCGATATCCTTCGGTTCTCCTACCTTCACCTTTTTGGAGACAACTTTCAGACGAAAATCGGCATACAGTGTCATTTGAGGTAAATCTTTCTCCATCAACTCCTGCACCTTGTCGTAAATCTGGTGTCGCTTGGACGAATCCGTCTCTTTTATGCCCTGCTGTAAAAGTGTATCCATTTCCTGACTGCTATAAGCGGAGTAGTTGTTACCGGCGCCGGTTTTGAAAAAGAAAGATACGTCCGGATCCAGTCCAAAGGAATATCCTAGCATCAGAAGATCAAATTCCCCTTTCCTCCCCTTTTGACCTACTGTAGCGAGATCAAACTTGTTGACCTGCGCTTTGACGCCAACAGCCTTCAGATTTTCCGCAATGATGTCCGCACTTTGTTCTCGCGTTTTGTTGCCTATTGGAACAACCAGATTTAGCGTTTTATTGAAATCCCAACCTGCTTCCTGCAGCAGCTGCTGAGCTTTCTTCGAATCGTATGGATACGGCTTCAAGCTCTTGTTAAAGTAAGGGTGAACGGAAGTATAAGGAGTATCGACGATTTCAGCCTCGCCCTTCAGCAAGTTGGTCACTATCATTTCCCGGTTTATTGCATAGGCGATGGCTTGCCTCACTTTGGCATCAGGAATTGTTTTCGTATTAAAAGTCATTGTCTGATAGTCAAGAGGTTTGCCTTGAATCGTTCTAACACTAGACATGTTCTTCACTTTTTCAAAATCCTGCACGGCGATTGTGCCGATACCTGTGAAATTCATTTGAATCTCGCCACTTTGAAGTTGCGCAACAATGTTGGCCGATGGCATAATTTTGAAAAATAGCTTGCTGATCTTCGGCGCACCTTTGAAGTAATCTTTATTGGCTTCCAACTCGATGTACTGATTCTTCTCATATGAAGTAAATTTGAACGCTCCGTTCGACACGGACGGTTTTTGCACGAACGTATTCTCTCTGAATTTCTCAGGATCGACGTCTTTCAGCACGTGCTTTGGCATTGTCTTTAAGTTTTGTCCTATTTTATCTTTGAACAAATTTATGTCTATCGGCGACTTTGTGGTAAATTCGACAGTATAATCGTCGATTTTTTTGACTCCCTCCAGATCTTTCGCACCTTCTGGCAACTTGCCCCTATCGTCAAAGCCTTTGAGCATCGAGAAATAAGATGAAAAAGATGAAAGCACTTTCGGATTGCTCATCAATTGAATAGTGAACAATGTGTCGTCTGCCGTAACGGGCTGCCCGTCTGTCCATTTAGCCTTTGGATTCAGCTTGACTACGAAAGTCATATTATCTTTCGTTTCAATGCTGTCGGCCAGCATCGGCACAAAATTCATCGATTCATCAAGCATCACAAGCGGCGAGAACAAAACCTGGGTAATGAAATGCTCCGTATTGCCCGTCAGGTCGATCGGATTGAACATCAATGGAGCGTTCGTAATCCCGATATTGATCGATTTATTGTTTGCCACAGGAGCGGCGCTGCTTTTCTCGCTTTCCTTCGGTTTTTCACTCGTCTGGTTGCTGCTACAAGCTGCCAAGGTCATCATACTTATGATTAAAAGTAAAAATAATACATTTTTCCCCTTTTTTTGTGTCCCCATAACGATCCCCTTTTTTCATAATTTTTTGTTTACGATTTGGCACGCTCAAGGATCTATAAACCCTTTGCCACTTGCACCATCATCTGACCGACAGCCATAATAACGACAGATAAAATTTGATTGACAAAAATAATTCTGAAGGTGTTTCTATTCGGATTTGAAGTCTTCAGCCCCCTTCATACTTAAGATGGATTCAAGTATTCATGATTCAAATAATCTAGAAGGACTATGACACATATTTGTCAACGATCTGTCGAGCCAATTATTTACTAATGCCTCGAATATAACAGGTTGCTCAATCTGCAGGTTATGACCTGCCATGTCCAGTACGGAAAAGGTTCCCCTAGGAAAATTATTAATCAATCGCCAAGTATCCTTAAATCCAACAATGTGATCCTGCCGACCATTAATAACTAACGCCGGGTGCTCAAATGGCAGAGAGCCAGCATCGACATCGAATGTAAACCCATAACCGTTTTGGCGAATCCGACTCAAAAACTCACGATTAGCTTTTCTCGAAGGGATCAAAATATCTTCAAGAAACCTCTCCCACTCTCGTTCACCTTGTAAGACAGCCATTGAACCAAATTCAGCAGCGTCTTCTGATGACAACCGTGACGTTAGAGTAGGATCTTTCTTCAAAATTTGCTGCTCTGGGAGGCACCTTTCAGCGTAATTCGCTAACAACCATTGGAGCAAGCAACAACATACCACGAACAAGATTTCTACGAATATAAGCGATACCACGAGCAAGATATCCGCCATATGAATACCCACAAACCAAGTACGGTTCATTTGGAATAATCTGGCCCACACATTCAAGGACTGCATTTAATATATCATCCGAATTTTGGATCGTTTCCAACGGATTTGAATCACCCATCCCAGGCAAATCGATATATATCCTTTTCCATCCACTCCGTTTCTCAAATACTGGCTCTAGGCAGTTTAACATCACCTGATGATCCAATAACCAACCATGCAGTATAACAACCGGGTATCCTTCTCCGATCACCTTATAATTGATTGACATGGAATTACGATCTTCTTATCGGCCCGGGTTTCATACCGTCAGGGATCGGGCATTTATATACTCTGCCTTCCAGCCTCTCCCGATGCTCCGCTTTTGTACGTTCTAGCAATTCGGGCTGCAAAAGCAGTTCCAAGGCTGTCGCTCCAATCACTTTACCAGCATGCAGCATACCCTTGTGACCAATTGACATCCCCCCTTGGCTTACGACCTGCCAAGTATGAAATGGCGTCCCCAAAGCCACACAGGTCGTTTCGCACTGCACCGTCGGCACTTTCCAGCTGATATCACCCACATCCGTCGAACCCATCAGAATGTCATTCTTCAACTCATATCGTTCCAATCGGTCAGACAGGTTTTTACCCAACAATCCCCTCGGCACTTGGTAGCTTTTCTCCACCTCGGAAAGCGTAGAACGAATATCGCTAGCAAACTTGTCTTCCGCTTCATCAAATATAGGAATACCCACTTCGTTAAACTTGTCGTACATCAGTTGTTCCAGCGTTCTATTCACGATAAGTTCGGACGAGCCGGAATCAAACTGAATTTCCAGTTCGGTTTCTGTCATGAGCGCAGCGCCTCGTGCGACATTGCATACTCGCTCGTAGAAATCTGTGAGCTGCTCTGATTCGGGAACTCTCAGCTTGTACAACACCTCCGCTTCTGGCTGTACAACATTGGGTGAAATCCCTCCGGAATTTGTAATCGCATAATGAAGTCGAGCCTCCGGAACCAGATGTTCGCTCAAGTAATTAGAGCCAACGTTCATCAATTCAACCGCATCTAGCGCACTCCTTCCCAAATGCGGACTTGCCGCAGCATGAGAACTCCGACCTTTAAACTTAAAGTACACTTGACAAGTTGCCAAACAAGTGTGAGTGGAAATCTTGTTGGTTGCGCCGGGATGCCACGTTAATGCGGCGTCCACATCGTCGAAGAGACCGTTTTTCGCCATGAAGCCTTTACCGCCACCGCCTTCCTCCGCAGGACAACCATAGTAGCGAACCGTGCCGGGGAGTTTATGCTCCTCCATATATGACTTTACAGCGACAGCCGCCGCAAAAGCCCCAGTACCTAGTAAGTTATGGCCGCATCCGTGGCCGCTGCCACCTTCAACAACCGGATCTTTGCGTGATTCGGCTTTCTGTTGGCTGAGTCCAAATAATGCGTCATATTCGCCAAGAATCGCAATCACCGGCTTCCCTTCACCATAGCTCCCAACCACAGCCGTCGGGATGTCTCCCGCCTCACGTTGAACTGTAAAGCCTTCCTGCTCCAGCACAACACTCATCAATGCGGCTGATTTGTGCTCCTCATAGCGAGTTTCAGCGAATCCCCATATTTCGTCACTGACTTGGACGAACAAATCTCTCTTTTGATCGATCAGATCCGCAATGCTTCGCCCCGTTTGTGGCAAGTTCTGCAAATTCGCCATTTGAATCTCTCCCCCTCTTCGGCTCCGTGTATGACATGTAATATTTCATAACATACATAGTGATGTATTCTTACTTACATTTAACAACAAAGATGAATAGGTGAAAAGGCATCAAATTTCATTTTTCATCTCTTTTCTTAACCTTATTTATCAGCTTTCAGATATTGGTATCCTCATTTAATATTAAGAATCATTATTTAACTTTTATCTCCTAATAGGACGCGGAACTGCATCGTCAGGAATCGGGCTTTTGTAGGTACGCCCTTTAAGCGCATCCCGATGTTCAGCTTTCGCCTGTTCCAACAAATCGGGATTCAGCATCAACTCCAACGCCGACGCTCCCAACACTTTGCCTGCCTGCAGCATCCCCTTGTGAGCGAACGATGCCGCACCTTGACTCACTACTTGCCACGTGTGCAAAGTTGTGCCAAGCGCCATGCACGCCGTATACAGCTGTACAGTCGGCATTAGCCAACTGACATCCCCAAAGTCAGACGACCCCATCGCAATCCCGTTCTTCGGCACATATGGCTCTAGTTGAGCGGATAAATTGTGACCCATCAAGTTCTTTGGAGTCTCATTCGGCGCTCCCTGTTCTTTTTTCTCGACCTCGGTGAGCGTAGACCTGATCTCACTGGCAAACCGGTCCTCATCTGCGCTGTATTCGTGGGCACCTAGCTGCTCAAACTTTTCATGTACCATTTTTTCCATTACTCTATTCATAATCAGCTCGGACGAGCCGGAATCGAATTCAACTTCCAACTCCGTTTCCGTCATGAGAGCCGCACCTCGGGCAATATCATACACCCGATCATACATATCGGAAAGTTGTTCCGTTCGAGGAACTCTGAGTTTGTAAAGCACCTCGGCCTCTGACTGAACGACATTAGGCGAAATTCCCCCGGTGTTTGTAAACGCATAGTGTAGCCGCGCTTCGGGTATCAGATGCTCTCGCATGTAATTAGCTCCCACGTTCATTAGCTCAACCGCATCAAGCGCGCTGCTGCCGAGATGCGGACTTGCTGCGGCATGGGAGCTCCGTCCTTTGAATTTGAAATACACCTGACAAGTAGCAAGAAGCGTAACTGAGTTTACATAATTCGTAACCCCAGGATGCCAAGTCAAAGCAGCATCCACATCATCGAATAAACCGTTTTTAACCATAAACCCCTTGCCGCCTCCGCCTTCTTCCGCAGGGCAGCCGTAGTAACGAATCGTCCCAGGCAGGCCGTGCTCCTCCATGTAATGGCGAACGGCAACCGCAGCTGCCAGCGCTCCGCTGCCCAGAAGATTATGGCCGCAGCCGTGACCGTTTCCTCCCTCGATGACAGGCTCCTTACCCGTCTCACCTTTCATCTGGCTTAGTCCGGATAAAGCGTCATATTCACCAAGAATGGCTATTACTGGTTTTCCTTGACCGTAGCTGCCTACCACAGCCGTTGAAATTCCCCCAGCAGCCCTCTTCACCTCAAAACCTTCTTGTTCCAACACAACACTCATCAACTCAGCGGACTTACGCTCATCGTAGCGCGTTTCGGCAAATTCCCATATCTGATCGCTGATCTGGATGAACAGATCACGCTTCTGCTCGATCACTTCAGCTATTTTCTTTACCATTTTCGCCCCTCGTTCCCATGTCATACGATTATCCTCCTCAATGTTTCCTCACTTACTATTTAATAACATAAAGCCGACTATGAAAAAGGCGTTAAAATTCATTTTCCTCCTCTTTTCTTAACCTTCATTCCAACTTAAAAAAAACTTGGTGTCTTTACTTGCGAAAATAACTCTATATTTGTTATTTTTATGAAGACATCGAATTCAAGCTATAGGTTTTTATATTCCCTTGAAACGATACGTCAAAACCCTTTTTTTGCATGTCAGATTAATTCCCATCCCTTCTAGCGTAATGTTAGATTAAAGTGATATAATGTGAACCAAACTTTAGATAATCTAAAAATATAATACAGGGTGAGTGCACATGCATAAACTATTGATTGCGGATGACGAATATGAAATTCGGAATGGTCTAAGCAATTACATTCCATGGAACGAAATGGGCTTTGAAGTTGTGGGACAAGCTCAGAACGGTTTGGAAGCATTAGACTTTATCCGCAAGTCCCCCGTTGATGTATTGCTCTGCGATATTCGCATGCCGATCATGTCCGGAATCGATGTCGCTAGGGAGCTATACGAGCAAAAATCACCTATTCAAATTGTACTCATCAGCGGCCATCAAGAATTCAAATATGCGCAGCAGGCGCTTGAATTCGGCGTCCGCAGCTACCTGCTCAAACCTGCCAAATACTCTGAAATCGGCAACATCTTCAACCGGATCAAAGAAAGGTTGGATGAAATCACTCTTTCTTCCTCCTCCCCTGTCGAATCAAAGTCCGAGATGATCGAAGAAGAAAACGACGTCTCCTCCAAGGCAATACAAAAAATCAAAAATTATATCCATGAACATTACAAGGATGTATCTCTGGAGAATGCCGCCAAACTTGTATACATGAATCCCTACTATTTAAGCAAATATTTTAAGACGAAGACGGGGGAGAACTTCTCCGAATACGTCACACGCGTCCGAATGAATAAAGCCGCCGAACTGTTAAATGACATCAAGTATAAAACCTATGAAGTCAGCGAAATGGTTGGTTACAGCAATGCCAAAAATTTCACACGAACCTTTAAAAAACACTTCGGTCAATCACCCAGAGAATTCCGTAACATGGATTAAAAGGCGGTAACTATGAAAAAAACAACTCGTGCTTTCTTTATTCGCAACCTTTCTACCTTCTTAATTCCGATGTTAATTCCCATCCTTATCCTCGGTACCTTGTCAAGCGTGTTGATTCAACAATTCGTCAAAAAGGAAATTAATAATACCAGTGTGAATATTCTCAAACAAACGAAAGAGAATATCCAACTGCTCTTCGATGAACAGGAGTCGCTTTATTTGCACATTGTGGCAAGCGCTATCGAATTCAGCAATTTAAAAAGTATGTTGGAAAAGACTTTCCCTGAACCAGAGGATTATAAGAGGTTAGCCTCATTAAAAAACTTCATTGATTCTCCCGCAATTGGTAGACCATATATCGATTCAATCTACATTTATTTAAGCAACAGTAAGAACCGTTTCATTTCTTCTACAACCGGCGGACTAGTCGATCTCAATGACTACTATGACCGAAGCTGGTATACAAGCTTTAAGTCTCATTCTAAGGAAGAAGAAATGTGGACCGAGACCCGGGTGATCAAAAAATTAAATGTAAAAAATGTGCCTACCGATACGAGCTTGATTACACTCTACCGGCGAATTACAGTTTCGGACGAAAGCGACGGAATCATCGTTCTTAATATCAAACCTGAGTATATCCAACAGCGGCTAGATAGTCTTGCCACACAGAATGGTCAAATTCTACTGCTTATGAACCCCGAGAATAGTGTTTTGATCCAAAATGCTAATTCTCCTTATTTGAAAGATATCGACATGCCTTTCATTACAGATCAGCCGGAGTCCCTTTTCGAGATATCGGCGAAGAACCAAACTTTCGTCATCAACAAACTCTATTTAGAGAAGTATCATTGGACCTTGGTTTCCATCGTTCCCAAGTCATCATTGTATGAAGTGCCTAACCGATTAAATACCATAGCACTGACATTGCTAATTCTTTCTTTCCTTAGTGGAACGATACTTGCGTATTATTTGGCCAAAAATAACTACAGCGATTTGAAAACAATCGTCACTATACTTGATTCCGCGAAACACAGCCGACCTCTACCCCGATTGCCTAAAAAGGGTAAGAATGTATACAGTTATATCATGCACACCTTACTTCAAAATTTCATCGAACAAAATTATTTGCGCGTTCAACTTTCAGAACGTAAATACAAGGCACAAGCCATGGAATTTGCTGTACTTCATTCGCAGCTTAATCCCCATTTTTTATACAACACGCTCGACACACTCAATTGGAAAGCTGCGAGCTTGACAGGTAAGCCGAATGAAGTAAATATGATCGTGGAAAACTTATCAGATATATTGCGTTATTCACTGGAAGGAACGGACAAACTGGTCACCTTAAAAACGGAAATTGAAAATACACTGAGTTATATTAACATTCAGAAAGTACGTTATAAGGACAAGTTTGAAGTCATTTGGGAGTACGAACCTGAAGTAGAGAAATACAATGTGCTGAAATTGATCTTTCAGCCATTGATCGAGAACAGTCTCTACCACGGTATCAAAGAGAAAGAAGGAAACTGCAGCATCAAAATCCGAATTGATAAGAACGAATCACGACTCAATATTGCCGTAATTGACAACGGCATCGGTATCTTAGCGGATCGACTTGCCCAGCTGCGGACTCAGTTGGAATCCGCTCACTTGGAGCAGACACTCCGCATCGGCTTGTTCAATACGGAAAAACGTTTGAAGCTAACTTACGGAGAAAAATTTGGTATACACCTCCGAAGCAAGTTTGGCTGGGGCACGGCAATTTATATTACGATCCCAATTGATTGAAGATCATTTCCAACCCAATAATGAGAAAACAGCAGTCAAGAACATGCAAATAATGTTCTTGACTGCTGCTTGCTTTTTATGAAGAATTGAACCCATACTTTATACTGGCTTTATCGAATCTCTCCTATACGCCGCAGTTCCCAGAAACACTCCAGTTATTACAACTAATAAACCAAGAACATGATAGAGATACACATTTTCTCTTAAAATAACAGACGCACCAAAAATACCATAGAACGGGACTGTATTTAAAATGATCGAGGCTCTTCCTGGACCTAATTTCCTCACACTTTGATTCCAAACCACACTTCCCAATGCCGTTGCCAAAAATGAGGAGAATAAAAAGACGACAATTATCCCCCAATCCATTTTGACAAATACATCTACAATCGAGATCTTTTCCACAAACCATCCCAGCAATAGAAGCCATATCCCGCCGACGGTAAGCAAAAGACTGGTCATGTAGGCATCAGATAATGATCCATGGATTTTTTTAATAAGAACAAAGCTTAAGGATTGACAAAACATGGCCGCAAAAACAAGTAAGTCTCCCATATTAATTGAAAATACCGCCATATCATTCCATAGAATAAGGGAGATTCCTGCGATACCCAGAAAAATTCCCGCAATTTTCATAGATGTCAAACGATCGTTCAAAAGTAAAAAAGCCAAAACGGATGTCGTCAATGTCGTAAGAGCCATAATTAAGGAAGCATGTACAGCGCTTGTGTGAGTAAGTCCTATTGACAGTAAACTATGATGCAAGACCATACCAGTCAGGCAAATCAAGAATAAGTATAAGCCTTGGCGCAGATTGATAGGTTGAACTTGTCTTTTCCACAGCACATATAAAAATATCATGCAGCCAGCCGCAAAAAGTCTACAGCCTGTTATTTTAATTGGTTGGCTGTGTTCATTTATCAATTTAACTGCTATAGGATTCAACCCGAAAATGATGGTGATGATTACTAATAAAAAATATGTCTTGCCGTTTTTGTCAATCCCGTCCATGGTTCAACTCCATATCCCTTTATCTCAATACTTCTATACAGCGCTGAAAAACCGTTCCATCACGATAAATTCTTTCCCTCCCTTGGTAAAGATCGTCTCCGTTTCGATAAGTCCGAATTTTTGATAAAAAGAAACCTTATGGCTTCTGGCATTGCAAAAGATCCGCTTCATGCCCGCTTTTGCGGCTTCCGCGAACACATGAAACAGCAGACTGCTTCCATAACCTTTGCCCTGCTGTGATTCCAGTGTGGCAAATTTGCGGAACTGCGCTACCTCTCCCTGCATGAACAAGGACACCACCGAAATCAGCTGTTCCCCTTCAAATAGCCCGTAATGAACTCCCACATCGTCATCCTTCAGTTTGACGTAATCCACATGCCGATTTGGCCACATAACCTCATGTCTTAGCTGCCAGACTTGCTCTTTATTTATCGTTCTGATATCCACATCATCATCTCCGACATTGCATTATCTTACACCTTGGGCATTTCGTTAAAGAACGTCACGTTTTCAATTGACAGCCTTGTCGTCGGATGTCCGGGCTTCGCCGCCTTGCCGATAGCAATCAGCATAATCGGAACGTATTGGTCTGAAATACCGAAAGCTTGCATGAACTCTCCTTTGTCGTAGCCGCCTAACGGGACCGTATCGTAGCCTTTAGCACGGGCAATCAACATGAGCTGCATAGAGATCAATCCGCCATCGACGAGTGCGATCTGCTGGGATACTTCCGGCGGTCGGCTTTTGACTTTCCTAATGAAATTTTTCGCCGTCTCCTCAAGCATCAAGCCCTCTCTAACCGCCTGACCGTAAATTTCCTCCGCCTTCTTGTCGCTTTCCACGTCGCCAAGAACGGCGATGACGGCAGACGCTTCGACGACCTGCTGCTGATTGAAAGCGATCGGAAGAAGCTTTTGCTTCAACTCCGGCGAGTCAATAACGAGAAACCGCCACGGCTGCATGTTGGAGGATGAAGGAGCCCGGGTAGCTAATTCGAGCATTTGGGTCAACTCTTCACGCGGGATATTCACCGTAGGGTCGTAGCTTCGGACGGACCGGCGTTCCCAAATAACGTCGAAAAAATTTTGTTGTTCCAACTGTTGGGGCGCTTGCGAATGGGTCATTTTTCATTCTCCTCCTTAAGGATCTACAATCCCGCTGCGCATCTTGGAGTCTCTAATTTATCTACCATGAATTGAAAGTAACTCAACATGCCATCTCTTCTTCGGATAATATCGATATTTCCTTTATGGAAGAAAGCAATTTCAATAGTGTTAAATACGCCACGATTGATACCGAAGACCTTCTCACAATAATGTTGTAATAATAAATTGGGCAAATTACAGCAACTTGCTTCGGTGACTGTCGTCACTACGATCATTTCCATCATATCCCCCTCCATGTAAGTTAGGTATAAAAATAGGCTAGATTCCAATGAGCGTTAGGGTTGCCACCGGATAATGGACGTTGCCGCCCTCGAAAGCGGGAAACTTTTCTAAATCGGTGCGCATATCGTGTCTGACCGATGAATTGAGTGCTTCGGTCAGTGCCATAGGGCTGTCGAAGACCACTTTATTGCGCTGCATATAATTCACGCGCTGCTATGGCATTGCATCGATCCAGTCGATCCGCGTGTAAATTTCGATCTCTCGAATGCCGGGAAAGAGCTTCATGATCGGCGGATGGGAGGATATATAATAACCCAGCCATGCGTTGAGATCGCTCGTAGAACCCGGGTAATGTACAAGAAAGCTGCATGGCAATCCACCTGCCGGCACATTGAATGTCCCGTCCAACACCAGATAGGAACGCGTCAACATCACCTGTTGAGTAACGTTAGCGCTCGTAAGGCTCGGCCATGCGCCGGCCACTGCGAGCGCCTGCAGATGGCCCTCTTTCCCAATTGCTTCTTCAAGCAACGCAAGATCTTCGAAATAAAGCTGCATGGTGAATTGCGGTGAAGGACCGTCGTCATTGTAATAATCGCGAGCAGTTTATGGTGAGTACAGCTTTGCCTGCTTTAAGCCGGGTGTAGTTACAACGATGTTGGAAATCCCATTCAGATCCTTCTCGCTAATGCCGGATGCAGGATCGGACTCGTTCTGAAATGTTACGAAATAAGAGAAGTACATATGGTTTGCTCCTTGTCCTGCTTCTTGATAGTTGTATGATTGCCAATTTAAATTACTTCATTTAACCGTACTCATAAACTAACACGAGAAAAATAAAAAAACTGTTGCGACCGCTACAGTTTTTTTATTTTATTTGTCATTAAATTATGAACTCAACTTTCGCGCCTTAATAAAGCAGTCTGATCCCTTGCTGCTGTATGAGTACAGAAGAAAATTTTCCAATCTTGACAGAAAAACACCCTTTTTTGTTTGGTATCTTGGAAGTGTCGAGCAACCACGCGTCCTTCTAGTTTAGCTGTGTATCAGATTGCAATACATGCGAACGCAGAATCCTATGTAAGATACGCAACTTTATATTTGGTAACATTCGTTAACTACTTTCAGCGACTAATATATGCAATAGATGTCTTCTCTAAGGTTCGTATCTTTATTTAAGGATAAAAAATTTAGGTCTTGCACAGCCTAAATCATTTAACTTTCAATTGTCCGCTTACTCGTCCATTATATTTCGGAATTTCCAGACTTTTGTAAAGCATTTATCCTTTTTTCAGAATAAATTGATTATGTTCACCCAATAGTGGAGGCCGCATTTGAATTCCCCATGGCGTTTCATGGAAGATGTATGGCGCTCCAGGATAAATAAATGTTTCATTTAACTCGGGGTGCTCCACGGATACAAAAACCTTTCGGTCATCTCTAAGATGTTCGTCTTCCAGCATTTCTTCAGGCGCGCGAATTGGCGCCCATGGCAGGCCTATACTTTGCGCCTTGTGAAATATATAGTCGGAGTCAAATCGCAGACAAAACCGTTCCAGCACATCACAAACATGGCTCATTCTTGGGGCGCGGTAGTGATCTTCAATGTATTTGTCATCCCCTAGGTCTTCTTCCATCCCGTGGGACATCAGCCATGCCACCAGGGACCGCCATTTTTTTTCATTAATATAAGTATTTAAGCACAGTATATACTTGCCGTCTTTACACTTTAAGTTCCATCGAACGGAACGGTTCGGCAGCGCATGCCGCCCCGTTTGGCGATTCACATGAGCTTGTTGATAAATCCAATAAGGGATGGACATTTCGGTCGAGACCGTAACACAATCATGAACCGCAATATCCAAATATTGTCCTTCACCGTCCGACAATTCCTTATTTAACAGCGCACTGACAATCCCCATGGCTGCAAAGTAACCTGCCAAATGTGCCGATTGTCCTCCTGCAGGAGCAATCGGCGGTGCGTCGGGAATATCATCATATCCTGTTACAGCCATGATGCCTCCTAATGCCAATTGAATCAAATCGCTCGATTGATAATCTTTCCAAGGACCACTTTGACCGAACGGAGTGATCGAGCAGTAAACAAGTTGCGGAAAGCGCGTTGACAGCGAATGATAATCCAACCCCAACTCTTTCATTTGTCCGGGTTTGTAATCTTCGATGATAACATCGACATTTAGCAAGAGGTTAAACAAGTGCTGTTTTCCCTCATCTGTTTCAAGGTTCAGTGTAATGGATTTTTTCGAAGTGTTATAATGCCAAAAATAAAGGCTTCGATTGACATCGGGCTGATCCTGATAAAACGGACCCATTCGTCTAGAATTAGCTCCCTCCGATGGTTCAACCTTAATTACTTCCGCGCCCATATCGGCTAACAATTTCCCGGCATATTGCGTTAATTGGTCGCCGATTTCAAGTATAGTTATGCCTTCCAGAGCTCTGGCTATCATTTCGTCTCCCCCTTCCTATTCACCATAAAGGACGTACAGCTTTAAAGGATTCTTTTGGCATATCTGAAGGCCAAAGTGTACCGTCATCCATCATGTTTTTAATTTCCTCGTTCGAATATCCAAGGATACTTCCATACACATATTCGTTGTCTTCCCCCATTAATGGAGCCGCTTTGCTTATTTTGGACGAAGTTTCAGACATTTTGATAGGAATACCTTCTATTTTCCGGAGCCCTAACAAGGGATGTTCAATGAGTTCAAATAGCCCTCTATGTTGGAGTTGCTGATCTTTTTCCACAATATCTTCATTTTCCTGTAACGCTCCGCATGCGATGCCGTAGCTTTGCAAGCGGGACATTAATTCATATTTATTGAATTGCTGCGTATAGTTTTGAATGGCTTGATCCAGCTCTTCCTGATATTGAATGCGTCCGGACAAATGATCGAATCGTTCAGATTGTGCCCACTCCGGCCAGCCGATCACTTCCTTAAACCGCTCCCACTCCATATCCGAATAAATAGCGATCGCACACCAATCGTTATTTCCGCCTCCGGCACAGCGGTATAGATTGTGAGGACAAGCGACACCTCCCCTATAATCACTTCCATTTTTATTGGGGGATAGAACTGAACGGTTACCTGTCGGAAACCCCATTCGCTGGGATGAACGACCGTTGACTGTGAAATCCAAAAGGTTGGCGCCGGCCAAGTGCATCGCTGTTTCAACCTGGGAAATATCGATATACTGTCCTTTGCCGGTACGCTTTTTATGAAAAAGTGCCGTTAAAATGGAGTAAGCTCCCGTGTAACCTGCAATGATATCCAAATAGGAGTACCCCCAACCGCAAGGATGCTGATCCGGAAGACCCGAGATGTAGGTCATACCTGATAACGCAGCAGCAGTAGGTCCCCAAGTGCCGTACATCATCCGGCGTCCTGAATGGCCAAGTCCTGAAATGCTCATGTATATAATGCCTGGCGAAAGGATGGATAAATTTTCATAACTAAATCCCCATTTATCAAAGACTCCGGCGCTGAAATTCTCAGTAACAACATCGGACTTTCGTATAAGCTCCCTAATAATTGCCATGCCTTTTTCTGACTTCATATTAACGGTAATTCCTTTTTTCCCAGCATTTAAACTATTAAAAAAAGCGCCATTGTCTAGTCCAGGCTCATCATCCTTAGCATACATCGAAAAGCGCATGGCATCCGGCGACTTCGGCCACTCCACCTTAATCACTTCCGCGCCGAGTGCCGCAAGGATCCGGGTCGATGTCGAACCAGAAACGCTCCAAGTAAAATCAAGCACGCGAATTCCTTGCAGAATTCCTGGTTTACTCTCCATGGTGTCCCCCTCCATCTTCCGGCTTCCATTGAACTAGCGTGACTTGTTCGCTCACCTTCTCAAAAAACGCCTCCATCCGCATGCCTATTTGGATTTGCGTAGGATCCATGCCTACCGTGTTTCCAAGCATCCGGACACCATCCCCCAGATCAACGACAACCAATGCATAAGGAACTTTATCATTGAAATAAGGGTAAAAAGAACGATAAACAACATTAAACGTGTAGACAATACCTTTGGTTGGAACCGTTACCCAATTCAACTCCGTTCCAGGGGCGAAGGGCGAAAGAAACCGGGGCGGCCAAACTTTTTTTCCGGTTACCTGGCATTCTTGAACCATTAAAACCCCTTCTCTTGTCCCCTCCCAAAAAGGCTTGTATAAATTCCAATCACGAGACCAATCCGAATCACGATCTGGTAACGGTTTTAAAACTACGCTCTCACCATTCATCATTGAATACCTCCGCTCGCCAATTTAATTATGCAGGATAGCAATAGATCCATCTCCCATATCCCCATACCCCGTAACCAATCCAATCCGGGCATTAGACACTTGGGCAGCGCCTGATTCTCCCCGAAGCTGTTTCACTGCCTCAACTACATGATTGATTCCTACAACATGAGCTTGTGAAAGCAATCCTCCGTGTGTATTGATAGGCAGCTTACCGCCATAGGTAATTCTTCCGTTTTTTACAAACTCGGAAGCTTCGCCCCTTCCGCAAAAACCGATTTCTTCTAACTGGCGCAGGACGATAAATGTAAAGCAGTCATAAATCTCTGCGAAATCAATTTCATCCCGGGTTATTCCCGCCATTTCAAACGCTCTTGGTGCAGCGTAAGTAATCCCCATATCCAAAATATCCGGTCGGGTCGGCATATCATCCGGAACTTGTGAATGTCCTTCAGCAATGCCGGCAATATAAATGGGCTTCTTAAACCGATGGGCATTTTTCTTTGAAGTTACGATAACCGCTCCCGCCCCATCGACTTCCAAAGAACAATCTAAAAGCCGAAACGGCGATACTAACATGGGGGACTTTTGATAATCTTCTTCCGTCATCTCTCTGCCCCTCATATAGGCCTTTGGGTTATTGTGAGCATGCTTTCGGCAGGTCATAGCCACGATTTGCATCCCGATGGGATCGGGATTATATTCATAAAACCAACGATTGGCATGCAGTGAAAAATATTGCATCGGCACCATCAGTCCGTACGGGTATTCCATGTTATCTCGGTATTCTGCATTGGGCATGATCGTGTTATTATAATCTAGAATTCTAGGATCCGTTCCCCCTAGCCGAGGACCCGAAAACCCCCTTTGGCCTGTAGCAACGATGACATATTCGGCAACGCCATGATCTACTGCAAGCGCTGCGGCTTGAATAGCTGCAATACTGCTTGCTCCGCCCATTTCACTACGTCCGCTAAAATTTAATTGTTTCACGCCTAGGCCTGCGACCATATCCTCGCACCTGACATTATATCTCCACGGAGACATAATGCCATCAATTTCGGATGGGTGAATACCTGCATCTGTACACGCATTAACGGATGCCTCAATCAGCAATTGGGTCAATGACTTATTCGTCCCTCTTACAAAATCTGTTTCACCGACTCCGACAATACACACTCTGTCACTTAATGAACGGTTCATGAAGCCCCTCCTCTTATCCATTTATGTTTTTACTTCATCTGCCTATTTTCAAGTATAAGGAAACCCCTTTAACAAAAAGTAAAAAAATTAACATTATAAAAAACCGTTCTTAAATCGTAAAAAAACCTTCTTAAATCGTAATCACGACTTAAGAAGGCTTGAAGGTGGTTTTATTCTATAATTTGCTTTGCAAAGGAAGTCAGTACCTCTTTATTTTTAAGATGAATCAACTTATTTTGCGAGTCAATGATACCGTTCTCTTTCCATGTTTTTAGTACCTTGTTCACTGTGATTCTGGTAAGCCCCGATAATTCAGCCAAATCTTTTTGTTTCACGTATATTTTTTCGTTTTTGGATGATTCACTCATATGAAGCAATGCATGGGCAATTTGCTGTTCAGCCGTGGAGAGGGCGGTTTGTTCCACAAGATCACATAGCTTTTTTAGAATGGAATTGAAAATGAACATTAGTGGTTCACCCGATTGATGGAGCAATTTTTTGAACCACTCAACCGAGTAAAAATAAATCACCGAATCCTCAACCGTAATGGTAGTTGAGATCGAAGGTTCCTGAATCAGCGATAGCTCCCCAAACATTTGGCCAGGTCCGATAAAATTGATATTCTTCTCATCCCCAAGAATGGTACTGGATTTGGCTTTGATTAATCCCTTCTCTACGAAATAAATCCCTTGGGCGACTTCTCCCTGATAATAAATGACCGTATTTTTGGGGACAGATTTGCGTTCACCAAACTGTACAAAAGCATCCCAAGGACTATTCCTAGTCGTCGTATCACTCATAAGAAACCTCCCGCTTGGATGCAAAATGCTCACTAATATACGGATGTATATTCCTCGAAATGTCTTCGAGCAGAAGCTTATCTTATTATTATAAAAACTCCAAGCGGGATTTACAAGAATATTAATTCACTTGAAAAATAAGTGTACCCAGCGGCTCCAGCAAGTCCGCTCCTGTCGAACGTATCTCTCTAGCGGCCAGTAAATAAGGATGCGCGGCATCGGGCTCTACCCACACATTGGCACCCTTCGCTTGCCTCGCTTTGATGATAACCTCTTCCTTCTTGCTTTCCTCCGGTATCTGCGCACTCTGGCCAACCATCAAATCGTAACCGGAATCATTTAAAAAACGGATAGAGGAAATATTTTTTTCGGTCAGGATATAGACGAAAATTTTATTTTTGAAATCCGTTAACGCTTGTGCCCGATCATATTCGTTGGTCATTTCCTTTACTTTTTTAAGCTGTCCTTGAATTCGGGCATCCGTAGCGATCTTCAGCGATAGCTTTTCAATATTGCTGATTTCGTTCTCTATATCACCGATCGAATTATTGATGGTTCGAGCCGACTGTACATATAGCATTTCATCATAAGCATGAAAGACATATTGCAAGCAAGCGATGACAACTAGGCTAAAAAATACGATTAATAGCATCATGACGACCATTAACTTATGGTTAATCTTCATATCCTTGAAGGATATGCGACGAAATCGGTCAGTAAACAGAGTTTCCTGCTCCTTCACGGTTAATATAAAGAGACACTGACCGCAACATCTTCAGTGTCGCATCTTAGATTATCCCATTATGAAACGAATTCCTATACAAAAATTCGTGCTTTGTTATGTAATTTTCAGACTCAAAAAAATCGCCCCTCAGTGAAGTTACATGAGGGGCGAATCTTTATTCAACACAAAGACAATCAACAGCTATTAAAATTCAATCGTTTTTCCTGTTCTTGCCGATTCATAGATGGCTTCTAAAATCTGGGTAACAACAAAAGCTTGCTCAGGTTTGACAAGAGGCTCCTTGTCATGGAGAATGCTTTCCAACCATTGTCTAGCCTCTTTCACGCCTGGATCTTCGGCACCTGCGTCGAAATAAGCGATGCCTCCGCCTGTCGTAGCCTTGGTTTCGACCAGCTTTCCATACTTAGCGCTGTTGAAAACCAATTCACCTTTGCCGATAGCAGGACTGCCTTTCATTTCTGCTCCGCCCTCTGTTCCACACAGGGTCGTCATGGCTTCTCTCGTATCCGTTATATTAAGCGCCCAAGCACATTCCAGGAATATCGTTGCACCATTTTCCATCTTAATAAATCCGAAGGCCGAATCTTCTACTTCATAGGTTTTCGGATCCCATGGACCGAACATGTTACCTTCAAACTTATCCCCTAATTTATGGAATACAGATCCTGATACCGATTTCGGCTTGTAGTTGTCCATAAACCAGAGAGATAAATCCAGCGCATGCGTACCAATGTCGATCAACGGTCCGCCACCTTGCTGCTCTTTGTCAGTAAAAACGCCCCAGGTCGGAACTCCGCGTCTGCGAAGGGCATGGGCTTTGGCAAGATAAATATCGCCGAACTCACCTTGGCGGCATGCTTTGTACAATACCTGTGAATCGTCTCTGAACCTATTTTGGTAACCGATAGTCAATTTTCTTCCTGTCTTCTTGCTTGCCTCTAACATCTTTTTAGCTTCAATAGAGTTGATAGCCATTGGCTTTTCGCACATGACATGCTTACCTGCCTCCAGCGCAGCCACCGTTATGAAGGAATGCTGAAGATTAGGGGTCAACACATGAACAACATCAATAGACTCATCTCGCAATAAATCCCAATAGTCAACATAAACTCTCGCCTGCTCCGTTCCAAATTCCTTAGCAGCTTTCACAGCCCGCTCTTCAACGACGTCACAGAAAGCGACCATTTCGCCTAGATGGCTGAGCTTCGCTAATGAAGGCATATGCTTCTGGTTGGCAATGCCACCGCAGCCTATAATTCCGATTTTCAATTTAGCTGTTGACATGATCGAACAACACTCCTTATAAGCTAATTTGTCATTTGTCGGCACTAAACATATTTTTGCAAAACTTTTAAATCATTCGCTATACTTGTAAATTTATCGTCGCTTATACCTTCATTTTCAATAAAGGCATACGTGATGGTACCCATTTCTTTTAATTGATCATAGGTGCCTTTAAAATCGATTATACCGGTTCCAAGATCCACAAAGTCACCTGCTTGTATGTATCCCTTCCCGCGATATAGCTGCATCATATCCAAATCTTCGTCACCTGGCTGAAGAGCGTCAAATACATTTAGATGGAGGACCTCTTTATTTAAATCTTTCTGATGGACGATATCGCATCGGCTGCCTAATTTCTCAAGAACGTTGATGGGATCAAGGCCCGCGCGCATAACCCAGACCAAATCCAATTCAAATTTGACAAAGGCCGGGTCCGTATTTTCAACTAAAATATCGTATAAGGTCGTATCTCCCCATCTTTTGAATTCATGGAAGTGATTATGAAAGTAAAATTGCAAACCGTTTTCTTTGCATTTTTTTCCGATCGCATTCAACTGCTCTGCGGTTTTGAGTGTGTCTTCACGATTTTTGATCCATGCGGAAGGCAATACAATCGCTTTACATCCAAGTTCAGCATTTTCTTGAATTAACTGATCCCAATTCTGGGCATCTTGATCCAATCGTTCATGGGCAGCTATAGGCTTAAGCCCTAATTCTTCCAGCTTATTTTTAATGGCTTGCAAAGGAAACGAATTACTGTAACGGGTACCTGTCATAAAATTAGTTGTGATTAATTCCACGTTTGTATAGCCTGCTGCAGCTACCTTTTCAAGGGTGCCAAAATAATCGTTGTTTAGCGCTTGAAAGACCGAAAATAAATTTACGCCAATTGAAATGCTCATTTTAAATGCTCCTTTTGTGTAAAATTTTTGAAGTGCCGAAGCTTACTGTTGGCAAGATTTGCTTTCCGAGGTCTGCCTTTGTAAAGCATCCAAACGAGAGGAAAGCCGACTAACACGATCATCGTCGCCACAATGTACACGTCATTAGAACTCATCGTGAAGGCTTCTGCCTTCAGCAGCTTCTTCTTGGCTTCCGCAGCCCCATCTAAACCAAGTGCCTGATTATGTACGGTCAATCGTGATGCGATAAGTGAAGTAAACAAGGCGATTGAGAAGGAACCGAAGACTTGGCGGATCCAGTTATTCACCGATGAAGCGTGACCGGACAGTTCACGCGGGATGGCCTCCATACCGACATTCGTAAGCGGCATGATCGTTAACGAAAGCCCAATATAGCGAATAGTTAGCCACATAACGATGTACCCGTGCGATACGTTCACATCCAGCCGTCCTATCGATAGCGTCCCGACTGCGATCAAGAGAAGCCCGGAAACAATCAGCCACTGCGGAGCAACCTTCATATACAGCTTGCCGACGAGCGGCATCACGCCTGCCATCGCAAGTGTGGCCGGAAGCAAGATCAACCCAGCCTCCAGTGCGGATGCTCCCTGAATGTTCTGCAGGAAGACCGGTATCAAATAGGCACCTGAATACAAGTTGAGCGTAATTACGGCCAGCACGGCAAGGCTAACCGTATATTTCACATTAACAAATACCTTCAAATTCAAGAGCGGTTCAGGGATCATCCATTCTCTCCGAATAAAGCACCCGAGCATTAGGAGGCCGAAAGCGAGCAGCGACAGCGTTCTCCACGAGCCCCATCCCCATGTATGCGCTTCACTGAAGGCGATCAGGATTGAGCCGCTGCTCAAAATGACGGTAACCAAGCCGGGCAAATCGAATGTTTTCGGTGCATTCAGTTTGTAATAGGGAATAAGCCGCCAAGCAACTGCAACTGCCGCAATACCGAATGGAATGTCCATGAGAAACAGCCATTTCCATTTGAACATGCCAATCAGCCAGCCCGCCAATAGAGGTCCGAACGCAGGCGAAAGCATCGTTGACAAGGTCCACATGCTGAGCGCAAACGCCTGCTTAGCTCGGGGAATCACCTGATAAAGGATCGTCATCGTAGCTGGCAAGATCATCCCGCCAAATATACCCTGTACAATTCGAAACGCAATTAACGATTCAATATTCCATGCGAAAGCACAAAGCCCTGAAATCAGCGTATAGCCAATAAGCGCAGCGATATAAAGGTACTTGGTGCTGATCTTTTCCCCAAGATAGCCGGTGACGGGAGCTACCACTCCGGTTGCCAGTAAGTAACCCGTCATCGTCCACTGCATGGTTGGCAAATCGGTATGAAATTGCTCCATCAAAACGGGGAATGCTACACTTATCGAACTCATTCCAAGTGTCGCCAGTACGGACCCGAAAAAAATCGCGATCATTACAGGCACAAAAGGTATGTTTCTCTCCTGTATCTCTGTAGGGGACATGCAGCTACTCCTCGCACAAACTACTTATTGGTTTTCGCCCATTCATCAAGCTGTTTTTGCTTCTCAGCTATTATTTTGTCCATCCCTGAAGCCTTCATTTTGCTTATAAATTCCGGCAAGTTTTTATCTGGATCCAGCGTACCGGTTTCCAAACCCAATTTAAACTGGTCCTTCACGCTTTGAACAGCGGCCACTTCCGTTTTAACCGGATCGACTGTGAAGCTGAAACCGAGCGCTTTTGATTTTTTGGACGATTTATTGAAATCAGCCTGATCTTTCCAAAGACTAACAGGATCAGTTTCCCATATGTAGGAAAGGAATTGATTGCCCCACTCCCATCCATGATTCGGGCTATAGGTGGCATTCTGCGTATCGACGCCATTCGGGAAGCCGATCAAGTCACCCTTCTTGACGTAGTGCTTTCCTTCAATGCCATAGTCGATCAAGTTGATCAACTCTTTGTCGGAGTAAAGCAAGTTGAGGAACATCATGGCTCTCTCCGGATCCTTTGAGTTTTTGGCGATACTGAACATCACGTTTGCAATCGACGACGTAGAAGTGACAGGTGAGATAATGCGAGCTGCAACCATCGGTGTGCCTGTCGAGATGGCTTCCTTCGTTTCATAGCCAGGCTTCATATGCGCCATAAAGGCAAAAGCTTTCCCAGCCTTGACTAGGTCTTCCGGGCGGATTTTGTTTGTAGCGATATCCTTAGGAATATAGCCGTCCAAATACCATCTTCTGACCATTTTCAATAAATCCGCATATTGCTTCGATTCAAACCAATTGATTGCCTTCAGGTTATTATCATGGTCCGGCAGCACGCCGTTATCATCATTCAAAGGGTCCATAAAGCCAGGTGCAATGGACGCGATAAAGGACGTACCCCCACCTTCCGGAACAATAGCCGCCATATTCGGCTCGTTATCTTTGACGACCTTGAATACGGCATCCAAATCATCAAAGGTCTTGATCTTGCTCAGATCAATCTTGTATTTATCAACAATATCTTTGCGCATCAGGATGCCGTAGTCGGCTGCCCAGTCGCGTACGCTAGGTATGCCATAAAGTTTACCGCTGGCCATCGTCGCTTTTTGAATCTCTGGTGTGACGACCTTGGCAATATCCTGTCCATATTTCTTAAGCAGATCCTCTAATGGAACAAGCTGTCCTTTTGCCGCTTGCGTACCGTAGCCGAGTGCTGTCAAAGTGACCAGCAAGTCCAAATTTTCATTGCTCGCAAGCATCAGATTGATTTGTTGCTGATACGCAGCAGGGTCAATCGGCACAAATTTAACCGTTGCATTAATTTTCTCTCTGGTCAGTTTGTTAACGGCATCCTGGACCTCCTGCAGATCCTTGTTGCTACCAATTTTATAGTAGGCCACTGTTAGCTCATATGGTTTTAAATCCGACTTCGCTTTTGCTGTTTCCCCTGACGCGGTTGGCGCATTTGTCGCCGTAGAGCTGGAGCTGCTGTTACCGCTGCTGCATGCTGTTAGTAGAAGAGAAACCATCATCATTCCCGCTAACATGGTTTGAACGCGCTTTCGATTACCTTTCATTTCGTAGCCTCCCTAGTTTTATCTAGCATATATGCTAACCGGCTGATGCCGAGTATAGCCTAGCCTTTGACTGCTCCAATGACGAGACCCTTGACGAAATATTTTTGAAAAAAAGGATACGCGATCAGCAAGGGAATAGTCCCAATAACCGCCATAGCCATCCGGACCGATTCCATCGGAATGTTGCTGCTTGCAGCAAGTTCCGTTGTATTGCTGCTCACATTGCTTGACAAAAATTGCGCGTTTAACAAAATCCGGTTTAACAAATTCTGCAAACTGAACAGCTTGCTGTCGGTCACATAGATTAATCCGTTGAACCAGTCGTTCCAATAGCCGATCGTTTGCATCAATCCAACCGTAGCCAGAATGGGAAGAGAAAGCGGAAGCACGATCTGGAAAAAGATTTTAAATTCCCCCGCCCCGTCAATGGATGCTGATTCAATAACCGGGGTTGGGATTGAAGTCATAAAAAAGGTTCGCATAATGAGCACATAAAATCCGTTCGATAACAAACCGGGAATGATTAAGGCCAGCAGTGTGTTTTTCATATCGAACACTTGTGTATATACCAGGTAGGTGGGGACCAGGCCTCCGTTAAACAGCAGTGTAAAAAACACGATAAACGAGAGCGGCTTGCGAATCAGCATATCCTTTCTGGATAATGGATAGGCGCATAGGGCAGTAATCGACAGCCCCACAAACGTACCAACTAAAGTTACCAGAATGGTAATACCGTAAGCCCGAAATATGTTGGAGGAATCGTTCCACAAAAATTCGTACGCTGCCAAGCTGAATTTACTCGGTAGGAAGGAATACCCTTCTGATACAATGGTCATTTCATCGGTAAAAGAAGTAATCACGAGCAGAAAAAACGGAAGAAGACAAAGACAAACAATGCCAATAAAGAAAACATGAATGATCGCTTGGTACAGTTGACTTTTTACTTTCAATTGGATTCCCTCCTTATTAAAACAAAGCGTTATCGCTGTTTCGCTTGCTCACCACATAATTCGAGATGAGTACGAGAATGAATCCTACAACGGATTGGTATAGGCCCGCCGCCGAAGACATGCCGATGTCGCCCAATCTAAGTAAAGCCCTGTAGACATACGTATCGATAACGTTGGTTGTCGGGAAGAGCGCGCCCGTATCAAGAGGTACTTGATAAAACAATCCGAAATCCGAGTAAAAAATACGGCCAATTTGCAGCAGCGTCATAATCACGATAACCGGAGTGATTAAAGGGATTGTAATGTTCGTGATCTGCTGCCATTTACTAGCTCCGTCAATCCTGGCCGCCTCGTAATATTCCGGGTCGATTCCGATAATCGCCGCTAAATAGATGACGCATAAGTATCCAACATGCTTCCAAATGTTCACAAAGGTTAGAATATACGGCCAATATTTGGCTTCGCTATACCATGAGATCGGATCCATTCCAAGCATAGGCAGGATCTGCTTATTAATGTAACCGTTTTCTCCACTTAACATGGCAAGCACCAAATAACCGACAATAACCATGGAAATCAAGTAAGGGATGAGAATGACGCTTTGGTAAAACCGGGCAAATAGCTTCTTTTTCACTTCATTCAGCAAAATAGCTACGCCAACGGCAATAATCAAATTAATGATAATAAAAGCTGTATTATATAGAATCGTATTTCGGGTAATCAGCATGGCGTCGGAGGTTTTGAAGAGGTACTCGAAATTTTTAAATCCGACCCAATCGCTGGCCCAAATTCCTTTCGTAAAGTTGACGTCTTTGAATGCGATGACCAAGCCAAACATCGGCAAATAGTTGTTGATGATTAGATAAATGATTTCGGGTATGACCATTACAAACAGTGGGGCATACCTCCATAACTTTCTCATTTTTTTTCTGGTTATTGATTTCGCTGCCGTTATCCCAGCAGCTGTCGTGGTCGCTGAATTTGTCCTCGTTGTTGTCGTTGTCCCCACATCGTTCCCTCCTCATCTGTTATACTCTCATCATATATAAATGCCACTATGCACTCTACCTGTTTCCCGACTTCCTGTTATAGCATTTCCGACTTCTTTTTGAACAAAAAAGACCGAACCCGAGAAGGGAACGATCTCATGTATCTGATTCCTTATGTTGTTTACTTTTCAAATAATTTGCGGTAATCCTGTGGATTAATGGCTGTTGCTTTCTTGAACATTTTTGAGAAATGGGAAAAATTATTGTAGCCCACCGAAGCGGCGATGCTGCCAATCGGAAGATCTGTCTTTACCAGCATCTCTTTGGCCAATTCTACCCGTTCCTGAAGAACATAATCAGAAATCGTCAAGCCGATTTCTTTCTTAAAGATTCTTGTCAGGTAGTCTGGATTCATATTCACATGGCTGGCGATATCCTCCCGCGAAACATCTTCGTTGATGCGCTGAGTGATATATTGTTTCGCTTTTTCAATAACGGTTTGGCTTTCATCCACAAAATGAATTCGACCTGCAGCTTCTTCGATCATCGTGATTATCCATTGTCTAAGATCCGCTATGGAACGGGAAACGGACGATGCTTGCATAGACAGGAGTTCTTCCGAAAAAACCTGATGCGCTCTCAGACCTTTATAATGCAATACGTGATGAATCATTTGGAGAAAGTCCTCATAAAATCCGCGCAGCATTTTGGCATCGAGTCTTTCCATTTGCTTCATCGCTTCCAAACTATAATCAATCTCTTTCAGCAGTTTCGCTTTGCATCCACACTTGAGCATTTCCGCCCAACCGTTCATTTTAGGCAACGGAAAGGTATCGCAGCTGCATTGTTGTTCACTTAAGAAGAAAATTTTATTCGTTTTGGTAACATTGCGGGATTCCATCGTGACTAAGGATTCGAACATCTCCAGCATTCCTTCCATAAATACGGGAGCGCCGATATAACAACAAAGATCACAGAAAAAGTAATGGTTACAGGCATCGATATAACCCTGCAATTCACTGGTTAGCTTCTCTTTATCGATCTTGCTATCCGGGTCGACCGAGAGGATGATCAGCAACCCTCCGCTTTTGATCTGAACGATTTGGCCTTTGACCTCTCTCCGTACAGCCAATTCTTCCAACGAGTTGCGCAAGGCATATTCCATTATTTTTTCTTCACGAAGAGTCAGTTTTTTATGCCAACGCTGTACACTGACCCATATCGGCACAAATAAGGCTGCGTCGCTATAAGGTATATTTTGCTTCACCATAATCTCTTTGATTTGAACCTTATTCGAAGGGATCGATCTATGAATTAAATCCTGCCAAAAGCGCTCAACAACCATAGGTTGGTACGATTCCCATAACTGATAGTAATGCTTATATGTTTCATTAAATTGGACTAATCCTCGTTTCTTTTCCAATTGTTCGATGGCTTTTCGAACGGCTTTCTCCAATTCCGGAAAACGGACAGGTTTGAGCATATAATCCAGACTTCCCAATTGAATCGCTTTTTGCGCGAATTCGAAATCCGCATGACAAGTTAAGAAGAGGGACTCGGTATTTGGAGAGTGTTCTTTGACCCAAGATAACAGTTGAAATCCGTCACCTTCCGGCATTTCAATGTCGCAAAGCAGAATATCAATTTTTTGGGTTAAAAAGATTTCCTTCGCTTGCCGTATGTTAAAAGCTTCATGAACCTTTGAAAATCCAAGTTGGTCCCACTCTACCCCCGCTTTTATCCCACGTACGGCATGAATTTCATCGTCCACGACCAGCAATTGAAGCATAGTCTTCTCCGCCTTCCTTCTCATGAAATGGGATGATAATGTCAATCACTGCGCCATGGCCAGCACCATTTGAAAACGTGATCTGGGCTTGCTCTTGATACAGTAGACGCAATCGACGCTGCATATTCCATATCCCGATATGATGACCTTCTCCGTTACCGATATCCATTTCCATCTGCAGCCGAGCCAGAACATCTTCAGGAAATCCTTTTCCAGTGTCCTGCACCCGTATACGGATTCTATTAACTTCTATGGCTTCGATGGTTATACCAATATGAACCTGTTTATCCATGCTAACTGCGTGTTTGATCGTATTTTCCACAAAGGTTTGAATAACAAGCGGAGGAACCAATTCGTCCATCAGGTTGTCTGGAACGGATAGATCATAGGTCAAATTTTTGGGAAACCGCATCTCCTGGATACGAAAGTAATTAAGCGTATGCTGGACCTCATCCCTTAAAGCGACGAATGCCATGTTGCTCCGAAACATAAAGCGAAAATATTCTACGAGACTAAGAGCCATTTCCTGAATCAATGCAAAATCTTTCACCTGCGCCAAATTATAAATAATGTTCAAAGCATTTAAAAAGAAGTGTGGATTTATTTGAAGCTGCAAATGTTTGAGCTCGGCCTTCTGATGATTTAATTTTTCTTTCAAGACATTAATTTTCAATTCCTGAATCTGCGATATCATTCGATTAAAGGATTGGTTCATCTTGTCAAATTCCAGAACGGAAGGACGGTAAGTGATACGGACGTCCAAATTCCCGTCCTCGATTCTTCTCATGGCCATCATGATCCGGTTAATCGGAACCAAGATGATTTTCCTTAAAAGAAATAAAATGAAAGGAAACAGAATAAGTGATCCCATCAGAATGAAAGATACGATTCGGCGAAGGAACGGAAGATTCTCCAGAATGATGCTGTCTGGTATGGCAGCGATTAAGCGGAAACGGCCTTTCGCGGATTTTTCCCCAACGACCAGAAATTTTTCATCTTTCCCAGTGAGTTTGTAATCGGTTCCAACATTGTTCAAATTAATTTGATTTTCTTGAACAAAAGCTTGGTTAGACATGGTCTCGAACAGGTCCGTAACCAGCAGCGCCCTACCATTGTTGCCCAGATCAACCAGGTTGAGCGGCACCATTAAATTACTTGCATCCGCCCATGCCCCGATATAGACATTCCCATATTTGATCACACGGGTCAAAAAGTATTGATCTTCGAGCTTTAGCATGAACCATTCTTTAAGACTTGTCTGATTTGAACTATCGCGTTGGTCTTTAAAAATGGTCTTAATGCTATTTTCAACTGCTTCCTGTCTGGTGTAAGTGACCTGATCACTCATAACTGTCAATAAATCTTGATTCGGCTCCGAATAAACGAAGAACATATCCATTGGTTTATAATTAGGCAGGTCTTTTAATAGCTTATTATTCAATTGAATTTTCGTATAAGAGTACCGATCAGCATTTTGATCTCGCTGCACATCAAGTACCAGCAGCCCCGTGTCTTGCGCAGCGAAGTTGAATAAATACTTGTCTACCTCATCCAAATTACGGTCGATCTGCCCCATATATAAGCTAATTAAATTTTTATTCGATTGAGCGACTTGATTTCGAACAACTTTGATGGCATACAAATTGTTATAGATCATGAAAATCACTATGGGTACGACAATAATGAACAACCCAAATATCAATTTAAAGCGCAGTGACTTGAACAGAGGCAACGTACGAATTTGCACGGCTGATACACTTCCCCTCTCATGAAAGCTGGGCGAGTTCAGATAGAAGACGCTTCGGGTTTCAGATAGGCCATGATCATGTCAATTAACTGCAACATCATCTCGCCTGGATCCATTTCTTGTTCGACACGAAGGATGTTTCCCCTTGATGCCATCCGCTGCGTCATGCTCATCATGGTGTTTGCAATCATAGCTGAAGTCTTGGCTGGATCAAGATCGGGACGGATCGAGCCATCTTGAATGCCTTCCAGAATAAGTAAAACAGGCGATGGAAAAACATTCGCGATGAATTTTCTGTACTTTTCCTCCAATTCGCGGGTTGGATACTTCTCACGGTAATAGTGATCAAAAAGTCCAATAAATCGCAATTGGCTAGGTACAGCCATCGTAAAATCCTTCCAGGCTAAAAACAAGCTCCGGATTTTTTCTTCGGCTCGTTCGCCTTTCATGTGCGAATCTACAAACCCAAATAAATCTTCTAAAACCTTCATCTGAACCTCAAACGCTAGCTCATCAATCGAATTATAATATTTATAAAGCGTAACACGGCTGATCCCCAGTTTTTGCCCGATGTCTTTCATGGTTACACCTGACAAATCTTTTTCCAAAAAAAGCCCCTGAGCTGCCTGAATAATTTCCTGCCGCCGTTTATTTCTTTGTTCCTCTAATTCCTGTTTCCATCTGCTTGTCATGCAAACACTCCTCGATACCGAAACTACCCACCAAATCATTTCTATTTACACAGTGTAAATACCTTTTTTACACCAATTATTTCGAACTGTCCTTTACCTAAATGAAAAAAGCAGGTAGCCGTGGCACCTGCTTGCTTCTTTTGTCTGTCCTTATTCAGCTAAAGTTCTTCGTTACGTTTCAATAAAATTTATACGCCTTCGTCTGCTTGTTTGTCCCGTCTTCCATATTTTAATGTATGATGCGGCCATACTCGTCAGGAATGCCCGATTTGCGGTAGAAGTATGTATTGATCTGATCGCGCCACTCCTTCGAATGTGCCGTTTGCTCTCGCAATTGGCTCCTCACATCTTCGAAGCGCTCTGCATCTATTTTTCCCTCTATCGAATGCCAGATCTGGGCCAATTCCTCCGCCTGAAGAACGCCGTCGAAGTGGGTATCGTAGATGTGCTGGATGACCGTCTTACCCGTCTTCAGTTTGTGCATATACGGCACATGATGGAAAAAGAGAAGCAGTTCATCCGGACATAACTCCCTCGACTCGTACGTTTCCGAATGCGGTACAAAGTATTGGGCTGTGTACCCGGTTCCCGACTTGATGGTTCGATCTACGCCGATGCCGTGGCAGTCGGCAAAATGGTACGTCCCCCATCTCGAATATTCGTATCCGTCTACGTTCGGACCGTAATGGTGACCCGGATTGACCATCCATCCTACGCCAAGAGGAGCTGTGTAATTTTCATAGATTCTCCACGAATCGAGGAGCATCTTCGACACACTGCTTACTACATCGGGGTCAGAACCGAATGTCAGGTGGATCCATTCCTGCGCGATTTGCTTAGGAGTTAGCTGCGGATTCCAAGCAAGCCTTCCAAAGCCATATAAATTGGCTTGTGCAAGCGTGTGGCCGGTCCAATTCGGATTATCTCCGATATTGGATACCGCCGCAATGCCTCCGAGCCGTCTCCCGAACAACTTGCCGCTTGCTGCTTTCGCAACCGTGCTTCCGCTCCCATGGGCAAATGTATCGAAATCGAGGACCTCTTTCCACTGAGGGATCAGGTAGCACAGATGTCTCTGCTGGCCGGTGTACTCTTGCGTAATCTGCAACTCCAGCATTTGATTCGTCGCGGACAGCGCTCCGAAAAGCGGAGAGAAAGGCTCACGGACCTGGAAATCCATGGGTCCGTTCTTAATCTGTAGAATGACGTTATCTCGAAACTTTCCATCAAGCGGTGTAAAATGATCGAACGCTGCTCTCGCCCGGTCGGTCTTGCGATCACGCCAATCCTGTTGACAATTGTAAACAAAGCAGCGCCAAATGACGATCCCGCCGAAGGGCTGAAGCGCTTCCGCTAACATATTCGCACCATCGGCATGGTCACGCCCATAGGTAAACGGGCCGGGTCGCCCCTCGGAATCTGCCTTTACCAAGAAGCCGCCAAAGTCCGGTATATGCCGGTAAATCTCCTCAGCTTTCTCCTTCCACCACTGTCTGACGCTTTCGTCAAGCGGATCTGCGCTGGTTAGGCCTCCAATCTGCAACGGACTGGCGTAGTTGACGCTTAGGAACGTTGAGATTCCATAGCGACGGAATACGCCAGCGACCCGAGCGACATCCGGTAGCAGCTTATCCGTAATCAGCAAGGTTTCTACGGAGTGAACGTTCACGTTGTTGATCGAAATGGCATTGATCCCCACCGATGCCAGCAAGCGGGCATAATCACGGATTCGGGACATGTCTTGAACAATCTCGTTATTTTGGTAAAATATGGATTCCCCTGCATAGCCGCGTTCTATCGAACCGTCCATATTATCCCATTGGTTTAGCATCCTCAATCCGTTCGCGGGAGTTTCCGTTATCTCAAGATCAACCAAACTCTCGCCGCATTGCATCAGCCGCAGAAGATGGAAAACCGCGTACAGGGAACCTGTGGCCGAATGGCCGGCAACTACAACTCTAGATTGTCCATCAATCGATACGTCTCTGATCACATAACTGTCTTCGGATCCATCCTGCCAGCCTAGCTCCGCATCAAGATCCTGTAACTGCCCGCGAACGCCGATCAGGATGCAGGCGCTCCCATAGGAAGCGGTGGAACGAAGGGGCCGCACGCCAAGCATAGCCTCGAGACCATCCATCAACTCGGCGACCGCAGTCTGAAGCACCTCTGATAAAGGATCAGGCACGACGAGCTCCCGTGCCCACTCCTGATATTCCTCTACCCTCTTATCATCGTTAATCGGCGCATTGCGCAACCAGCAGGCATATGCGTTCGTGATGTGACTCATCGTGTTACCTCCGCTAGTATACGTTAAAATATCTTTACAAATCAGATCCTTCACCATTTTCGTCCGAATAAAGGTAAACTACCTCTCAAATTGAACCCAACCTAAATCGAAATGGCTTCCCGGTAAGAATATGAAGGTAACTTTTTGGAGACCTCTTATTTTTTCCAATTCAAATACTCGCTCTTCGTAACCATCCGACTGTGTAAACTCGATGAGTTGATTTCCCTCACCTTCCGGATTAGTGAAACGTATATGAATGGTATTTTTATCAAGAAGCGATCGGCCATAGACGACAAGTTTCGTTGCCCCTTCGCTCGTAAAATCCATTTGGTCGTATTCCAAGGAAACATTATTTCCTATCCCATCAACGCTGGCTTCCGAGATTGTAAACGTATCGCCATAAATACGGTCGCATTCCGTGGCGTAATTTTTCTCGAAAGCTCTGTTCTGCTCTTGAAACGAAAAACCCTTGATGTGCACCTTCTTCTGTAGGACGAAGCAAATGGAAGTAATCCCGCAAAGACGCTTGGATAACCGATAGGTCTCTTCTTGATACACATTCCATCTGGGCGGTTTCTGATAGATGACATCCGCTAGGCGTACACTGCCCGCTTCATCCGGCATACCTTCCCAAATTTGCAGGGAATACGCTTCACTGGACAAAGCGAAAATCGGAATTGTAATCAGATCGGACCCGTGCATTCCGAAATCAATATCGTGGAACCCGACTTCAGTTTCACCGTCGCGGCTTGTAGCGACGCCTCTCTCGTTCCCGTTTCCAACCTCCCCTTTACTGAAATCAAAAAGGCCGGCAGAGATAAATCCATAAGGATCTTTGTAAGCTGCACCGATTCCCGCTGCTTTAAATTCCAGCTGGGAGATAAGCTTCGTCTTGTTCGTACCGTTCTTACTCATACAGCGCAGCATGAAGTCGCCATCCCCCAACGAGGTGATTCTCGCTTCATGACCGAATGCTTCCACTTTCGCTAGGTTGGAGGCAATTCCCGCATCATTCACTACACGCCACTCGACTTCTTGATAGGAAGTATCAGCGGGATACAAGTAGGCTTGCACCGTCATCTCTTTTCTCGATTGGTTGAACATTTGACCGGACGGGCTTACGATTTCAATCTTACGTAAAGGAATTTCGTCTACAGTTCCCATGATCGGCGGCAGCTCTTGATTCTTGGTATGGGCCGAAACCCCTGCTAAGGATGTTTCATCCCTTACGGGAAGAGCATCAAATTCCACCGTCTGACTCTCCAAACTGACGGAAGAAACCTCAACCCGAATCTTGCCGGGCTCCAAGGTAGCTCCGATGATCGCCATAAGTTTGCCGCTGAATAGTCTTCTGCTGATTCCTTTATACGGATCATAGTCCGTGCTGTCGCCGTTATCCAAACCAAGCAAACGGCCTGCCCCCGTCACCTCGACATGAACCCGATTGCTTGCATTCTCCACCGGATTGCCATCTGAATCTTCCATGTAGATTTCCAGGAAGATCAAGTCCGTACCATCAGCCATCAGGCTCTCTTTATCCGGCAGCAGACCAATCTTCTTCGCATCCCCAAAAGACCTTTTTATATCCGTCGCAATTACACGGCCCGTTTCATCATAGGCTATTGCTTTCAATTCCCCTGCTTCATAAGGAAGCTTCCACCAGCCGACCAGCTGGGTTCCATCCTCATGATTGATATCCAAAGTTCCCACGATAGCGCCATCCAATTGCAATTCGATTTTCGGCGCATTCGAGCACACTCGAACATCGATCAATTGGCCCGGATTAAAGTCCCAATAGGGAAAAATATGAACCATCGGATTCGTCCTGTAGTCGGTCCATGCCGATTGGTAGATGTAATACGAATCTTTCTTGAATGTAGCCGTATCAATCTGTCCGAGATAGGAGTTCTTGGTATGATAAGGCGTCGGTTCCCCAATATAGTCGAAGCCGGTCCATATGAATTGCCCTAGAGAGAAAGGCGCATCTCTTTCCGCGATAATACAGGCCTCGACTGACTTGGCCCCCCAGCTCGTCGCACTATTTCCCAAAGCCGAGCACTGCTCGTCGTCATCGGCAAGAATGGACTTCTCAAACGGGAATCGATAAATACCTCTGCTTGAAACGAGAGAGGCCGTCTCGCTGCCATAAATGATCCAATCGGGATGCTCCTCATGGTGCTTATGGTAATACTTTTCCGCGTAATTATAGCCGGCCACCTTCACGATATCCGCACATTTTTGCGCGTTCTCCCACGGCATATAATTGGAACCGATGGTCACTCGGCCGTTCTGCTTCGGATCGTATTTCAGCACTTCATCACGAAGCATTCGAGTGATTTCTTGTCCTCTTACATCTGCATGAGTGTCGTAAATCTCATTCCCTATGCTCCACATCATTAGGCTCGGATGATTCCGATCACGTTTGACCCAGCTTTTCACATCGGTCATAACCCAATCATTAAAAAATCTCGCATAATCGTATGGGGTTTTGGATCTTTCCCACATATCGAACGCTTCCGAGACGACCAAGACCCCCATCTCATCCGCTAGATCCATAAGTTCTACCGCAGGCATATTATGAGCGGTTCGAATGGCGTTAACGCCCATTTCTTTCAATATCTGAAGCCTTCTTCTCAGAGCTTCTTTATGGAAAGCCGCTCCAAGCGCTCCTAAGTCGTGATGCTCGCAAACCCCGTTCAATTTCATTCTTGTGCCGTTCAAATAAAAACCCAGCTGAGGGTCAAGTCTGATCTCACGAAACCCGATATTCTGTGTGATGCTCTCTACGACTATAACTTCCCGTTCATCTACAGCACGCTCCAATTGGGTGACAAGCTGATACAGGTGCGGCTCTGCCGTGCTCCATAAGAGAGGGCGATCTATCGATAGCGTCTGTCGATGAAGAAAGCTGCCTGCAACAATCTTGTCTGTCACTGTCGCAGCAATTTCACCCTTGTGCAAGATCGTATGCGAAATTTGGACGTCCTCATGGAGGCTCAATTCCGTCTCGACTTCTACCTCCCAGCTATGGTTGACCCTTTTCGCAGCAGCATAAATGCCATCCGTTACAATGTGATTGTGCGCTCTCTCCTTTAGCCACACATTGCGATAAATGCCAGCTCCCGAATACCACCGGCTATTCGGACTTTGGTGGACGACCTTCACCACGATTTCATTGTCCCCGTCCACGATCGCATCCGTGATCTCGTGTTCGAAGGAAGAATATCCGTACTTCCATTCTCCTATAAACCGCTGATTCACATAAACCGATGAGTCCATATAGACCCCATCGAAGCATATTAGAATTTGCCGGGCCGCTTCTTTGGCATATGTAAATCTCTTCCTGTACCAACCGATACTATTTTCATACAGATTTAAAGTATTGTTGATCAGCCAATCATGAGGGAGATCCACCGGCTCAAATGTCAAATCGGCGCCATCCGTCACATCCAGGCTGCTCTTGGCAAATTCCCATCCACTATTAAACAGTGTCTTCTTATTCATAGTTTATTCCGCACTCCAATATATACTATAATATGTAAATAAAATACATTTAATCATGAAAAGAGTCTTGATCCTACCACTTGTTCATTTATAGATGACTCGGGCTAACGCCAGAGTAATTTTCATATTTTATTATTCAGGATCTGAGACAATGGACATTGTCTCAGATCCTATTAAGAAACTACTTGAACGGATAGATCAATACCCAAGCATGCTTTTCGTTTTGTTGAAGATATCATTTGCACTTTTGACATAACGGGAAGCGCCTAGCGTTTCAACTTGAGCTACATAGGCATTCCAATCGGTTCCAATGTTAGCTTGCCCTGTGATGAACTTTAATGTCATCGTATCCACATAATCCATGAGCGGCTTCGAGATCAGGTTCATTTGTTCACTTTCGTCCGGGTTACCCATGATTGGTGGTGGGAGCGTTCTTGTCTTCCGCAACGTCTGAATGCGATTGTTGAAGTCTTTCTCGCCATCCGTCATCTTGCTCATCTTTAGTTTAGCAGTACCGCCGTAGGCGAAATTGCCGCCGCCAAATCCGAAATCGACATTAAGTTTTTTAGTTGCTTGCGGATTCATGCCGTTAAACGAAACATCCGGTTTGAGCGTGATGTTCCCGTTTGCATCCTTCGTGTAGGTCTCACCTTCGACACCCCACAGACTGAGTGTTTGACCTTCGTCGGAATACCACAGCCAATCGACGAAACGAAGCATTTCGATAAACTTGTCTTTGCCGAGCTTCTTGAGCGCGTTCTGGCTGATCATGACGCCGTTCTCGAGACGGGACGTTTCGATTTGAAGCATCCCTTTCGGACCGCCTGGTTGAACAATCATATACAAGTCGGCGTTCGGCACCTGCATCTTAGTCTTAGAATCCGCCAGGATCTGATAATTGACGTTCATGACGTAGCTATCGCCTTTATAGAACTTGGCTTGTGCGGCTTTATCGTCCTGGGTAAAGGACTCCGGATCAAGCAGGCCCTCTTTGACTAGTTTATTCAAATAGGTCACATACTCTTTGAAGTCATTGGTCGAATCCGCAAATTCGAACTGCTTCGACTGTTCGTTGAAGCGTGTGCCGTTGGCAATGCCCCAACCGCCCGTTACGCCATATGCAACAGCGGTAATATTCAACGTCGATTTTCCAGTGAATTCGTCGGACATTACATACTTCGCACCGGTATACGCTTTCACTTTCTTAAGGGCTTCGTAAAAGTCTTCATAGGTCCATTTACCTTCCAGAGCTTTTACGTCGACCCCCGCTTTTTCAAAAATGTCTTTTCGAATCATATAGGAGTAGCCTCCGCCCGCCACTTCCCACATACCGGGAAGCACATAATATTTGCCGTCCGATTTCAGCTTGGCCTTCAGGTCCTTATCCATTCCCCAAGCTTTTATTGCTTTCTGAAAGTTCGGCATGTACTGCACCCATTCGCTGATCGGTACGATTTGTCCGCCAGCCACGTAAGCAGATTCGTCATATGTCTTCGGAATAATGAAGGGAGCGTCGCCGCTATTGACCAAGAGCGATTTCTTGTTTTCGTATTCGGTAGCTGGGATAACGTTTACGTCTAACGATACGTTCGCTTTCTCCGTGATCGCGCTCCAGAGTCTCCAATCCTTCTTATAAGGATAGGTCGCTTGATCGCTGAACATCATCGAGTAGGTCACAGGCTCTTTCGAATGAAACGTTTGGCCTTCGCCAAAGGTGTAACCCTGTGGTGCTGCGGAACTCACGTCAGGAGATGCGCTGCTTGAGGATTCTTGCGAATCGTTCTTGGAACAGGCTGCCGTAGCTACAGCCATCGTTACTGCCAATACGAACCCTAGTACTTTATTGTATCTTTTCATAATGCCACCCTTCCATTTATCGTATTTTTTATAAAACAGGAAACCTGCGACGTTCATGTCCGACAAATATGAAATGGGATCGCATCTTCCTGAATATAACGATTATCCCTTTACGGAGCCTATCATCATGCCTTGCACAAAGTACTTCTGGACGAACGGATAGAGGCAAATAATTGGCAAGGAGGTCAATACCATGGCGGAAGACTTAACGGTTGCAGCAATTTGATTGGCTGTATCGTTGCTGGCTCCCGCTTCTGTCACGCTAATCGAGCTGTCAATGATTTGCCTCAGGTAGAGCGCCACCGGCCATTTTTCCTTCGTCTGGAGGAAGAGGGCGGGTCCGAACCAGTTATTCCAGATGGCAACTACGCTGAATAACACCATCGTGGCCAGAATTGGTTTGGATAAAGGAATCGTAATCCGCATGAAAATTCCGTAGACCCCAAGACCGTCTACCGTAGCTGCTTCCTCCACTTCATTCGGTAAGCTGGCAAAGAAGGTTTTCATAAGGATTACATTGAACGCGCTGATGGCACCAGGAATGATGATGGCCCAAATGGTGTCCCTCATATGCAAAGTCTTCGCGATCAAGATGTAATTGGGAATCAGACCACCGCCGAAATACATCGTGAAGAGTACGAACGGGATGAAAAATTTATTCATCCGCAACTTTTCCTTCGCTAGCGGATAAGACATTACCGCCGTTGCTGCTACCGAAATGACCGTTCCGACCACGGCATACAGGATGGTATTACCGTAATAACGGAAGAAATCCGACTTGCTCAGAATGACCCGATACGTCTTGTAGGTAAACTCCACTGGGAAGATGGTGACCTTCCCCGCATAAACCGCAGCTTCCGAACTAAAGGACTGCGCTACAAGATAGAGAAAAGGATATAGCGTCATGATAACGACAAGAGCCATAATGAAGCCGTTCATGACTTGAAACACACGATAGGACGTGGACTCCTTCACCTGAAATGCTCCCTTCTACCACAAGCTCGATTTCGTTGTTTTCTTTGAAATATAGTTCGCCGTCGTGACCAAAATAAGTCCAATGACTCCTTCAAACAAACCGACTGCGGTAGCAAAGCTGAAGTTGCCACCAGTGATCCCCATCCGATAGACGTAAGTGGAGATGACATCTGCCGTTTCATAGGTTAACGGGTTGTACAAAAGTAAGATTTTCTCGAAGTTCGAACCCATGATTCCGCCGATATCCAATATGAGCAGAGTCATGATCGTCGGCAAAATGCCTGGAATTGTAACATGCCAAGCAAGCCGTAGCCGATCCGCTCCATCCACTTTGGCCGCTTCGTATAAGTCCGTGTTAATGCCGGTCATCGCCGCCAGGTAAAGAATGGTCCCCCAACCAAGCCCTTGCCATATGCCAGATGCCGTATAAATGGACGGGAACCATTGCGGCAAGGAGATGAACGAAATTTTCGTAATTCCCATAGATTCAAGCAGCGCGTTAATCGGCCCCGTTAAAGAGAGCAATTCCTTTGTCATGCCCGCTACAATGATCATGGAGATAAAGTGAGGAAGATATGAAATGGTTTGGATGAATTTCTTCATTTGAACCCGCCTCAACTCATTTAGCAACAGGGCAAAAATCAAGGTGAGCGGAAACCGAACGACTAAATACAAGACACTTAATGAAAGGTTGTTTCGGAAAGCTCTCCAGAAGGAGGGATCCTTCATAAACATACGAAAGTAGGATAAGCCGACCCATTCCGTACCGAACAAGTTGGTTCCGCCTCTATACTTACGGAAAGCGATTACATTACCAAGCATGGGCACATACTTGAAAATGATAAAATAGATTACTGGAATTATCAGAAAGGAATACAACTTCCACTCCTTCCTGACATGTTTCAAAAGAGGGATTTTTAAAACTGCCTTATTTTCAACTGACATACTCCCACCACTTTCTCCTGGAAAATTGCCCCTAAGTCACACACTCATTACAGATGCGCTTTTTCTGAAGACAATACGAATTATAGGGAGTCCGAAAGTTTAAATACAAGTTGCACCTCCATTGCCGTCTCCCGCGTTATTCGAGTCATACAGCCTGTAATTATTAAATATTTCCATCGCAAATTGGTGCGGTTTCATTTGTAGCACATGCACCATTTATCTAGTATTATTTTACAAAACAGCCTATTTTTTTACCATAGAAGAATACAAGAAAACTTGTAATTATTAAATATCTTTTAGCGCGCCGTATCAGCATGTTATGATGGACATAGTGCCTCCTTTTCCCGAGAAAGGAAGCGATCCTGAATATGCCGGAGCTGATCTTTGCCATGGACTTCGAACAGTTCGAATCAATTGTCCCTGAGGTTTTCTTATTCGTCGACCGTCGCTGTTTCCCCGAATGGGAAATCATCCGACAGGAAATAGATTTTCACGACCTGACTTTCATCATCGAAGGAAAATCGAATTATTATGTTAACGGCGAGAAAATCACGGTGGAAGCGGGGGACATGCTTTACATTCCTCAAGGAAGCATCCGTGAGGCGCATACCTTCAAAGACGATCCCATGTATTCTTATGCCTTTAACTTTACTCTGATGCAGCCCCTCGGTAAAATCCGATTTCCGTTCGAAACCGTAACCAAAAATCGAATCTCAAGCGAAATCTTAAACTACATCCTTGAATTTAATCGCGTTTGGAGTGGCATGCAGCCCGGATATCGGATGTTTGCGAGGGGCATTTTCCATTTGATTCTCCACCGATTGTTGTCGATTTCCTTTCACCATTCCCCGAAATCCCATTCCGATATCCGGATCGAGAAGGTTAAGGAGTTCATCATCGACCACTACTCGAATGAGCTAGATTTAGCAACCGTCGCCAAGGTGGTCAATCTGCATCCAGTGTATCTCGGCAAGCTCTTCAAAACCTACACGAGCTTCAGCGTCAAGCATTTCATCAACATCATTCGGGTCAACAACGCGGAAATGATGCTAACCGGCGGCGGGTTTTCGGTCTCGGAAGTGGCGGAACGCTGCGGGTACAAAGACATCAGCTATTTCAGCAATGTATTCAGATCCATTAAAGGCTATCCTCCGTCAAAGACTAGCATGCAAAAAAGAACCTTAGAATGAACCAGGGTTGTGGAATAGTACAAAACAACATCAAGCGGTATGCGTTCGATTGGGCACATTCTCTTCCATCTAGACCCTAATCATGTTGACGAGCCACTTGAGAAATTAAATAGCCCTACGATTTCTCGTAGGGCTATTATCAATTACTGTAATTTCAATCCCAGACTATAGCTTCTTCTCCCCCATTCTTTAAGTTTTTGCTTTGCTGTCTATACACGGCAGGTTTGTCGGAAACGCGTTTCTCAAATTCCCTGAGGAAATGATGATAGTAGGCGTACCCAATCTGTTCTGCAATGACACGAATCGATTCTTCCGACTCACACAGCATACGCTTCGCTTCATTAATGCGCAGATCGTGAATATACTCGATGACGCCAACCCCTGTCCATTTCATAAACGCCTGACCCAAGTAAACTGAGTTCATGAAGAAGCGTTCTCCGATAACTTTAATCGTTAGCGCTTCACGAAAATGCTCCTGAATATAACGCTCAATGACCCGAAGCGGATGGCCTGAGAATTTGTCTTTGTGCTGCTTCAATTGATTCAAATACTGCTGCATATAGCGCTGCAAGGATTCCTCCACTTCACTTAGGGAACGATGCTCCCTTCTAGTAAAATCACGAAACCGAGGCAGCGCCTCCGAATCGATGCCCATCTCCCGCATGACGGCAGCGCTTTTCAGAACAATTCGAATAACCAGCATATGGACAACTTCTGGAGCCGTTTTATGAACAGCAAACATCAGAAACATATGTATGATCAGCTCTTCAACCCTTTTCTCCTGAAGCATCTCGAGAGCACTAAGTAGTTCATCTACGATGGCTACCTCTCTGAGATCATAGCTGATTTCCTTGTGACGGACCGCCTCGTAATCCAGTGGGCCACTTAATGAATGAAAGAAACCATATACCGAAGCCTCTAGCGCACCCGCATAGGAATCTGCTATATCACACAGAGCTTCAACTCGTGGACCAATAGACAGACAGCATTCGCTACCCTGTTGGTGAAGGTCATCATATACCTTTTGAGACCATTCCTTGATATCCGAGAACGACTCCACGACAAGTCCATTCTGACTTTCGGACAAGTCGATGAGCATTGCTTTTTGTGAATGTAAATTGTGGGTATTCAATTCCTGATTAGATCCACTCAGCCATTCGATATGGATATACCTCCAGCCCAGACCTTCCTGTTCCAAGGGCATCAGCGATTCCCTAATCATCTCGTCTTCTGCCGATATTTCCCCCCGAAGAATCTGAGCAAGTACGGTCGATATTAGCAGACTAGAAACGAGGTCATGCTGTACCTTTTGCCGTTCCCGCTGCTGCAGCTCCTGAATAACGAGCCCTAGGATGGCATCCCATTCACTATCTAAGGCCGGTTTAAGCAAATAATGCTTAACTCCAAACCTCAGAGCTGATCTTGCGTACTCAAAATCGTTGTAGCCGCTTAAAATGATGAATACGGGATCACTGCCTGCCTTTTGCACTTTATCGATCAATTCTAATCCGTCGATCACCGGCATCCGAATATCGGTCACCACAAGATCGGGTTTGTAGGTTTCTATACAAGCGAACGCTTCTTCGCCATTCTCACACATACCCACGATCTCAAAGCCAAGCTCTTCCCACTCGGCCATGAGCCTTACTCCTTCCAAAGCGAAGGGCTCGTCATCAGCAAACATAACCTTATACATGTCCTCGTACCTCCTCCTGCTTTTGGATAAGACTCAGAGGAATTTGAATCGTAACGCTCGTCTTCTCATAGGGAATACTTTCAATTTGGAACAGAGAACGCTCCGCGTAAAACAGATTTAGACGGCGGTACACATTGCGAAGTCCAATGTTTTTGCCATTGTCCTCACCTTTGAACAGGCTCCCAACAATCTCATCCAGCTTCGCATCGTTCATTCCGATCCCGTTATCTTCAACCCTCATGAGCATTTTCGTCCCTGCAATCTCTACGGATATCCGTATTCGGCGGTTTCCTTTTACCGATTGGAGCCCATGCTTGCAAGAATTCTCTACGAGAGACTGAATACTCATTTTCGGGATTCGATAGGGTAGAACGGATTCGTCGACAGACAATTCATAGTGAAACCGGTCTTGAAAACGAAATTTCTCGATCTGAAGATACATTTCGGTGAAACTCAACTCTTCTTCAACCGTCACCAAATCCTCTTTCCAGCTGAGTAGCCTTCTCAAAATTTGAGACAAATTTTGAATGATTTCGGTCACATGTTCATATCGATATTTCTTGCACACGACCAGAATCGCGTTCAATGTATTAAACAGGAAATGTGGATCGACCTGGCTTTGCAAATAATTCAGCTCAGCCTGTACGCGTTCGAGCTCCAAATCTTTTTTTTGAATTTCTAACTTGTAAACATCATGGATTAAATTGCGGATTTTCTCCGTCATGAGATTGAAGCTGCGAAGAAGTCCGCCAATCTCATCTTTGCCCTCGTACATGGTGATCGGCTCAAATCTCTCGTTTTTAACCAACTGCATATGCTTAGAAAGCTTTCTGACCCGGAAATTAAAGGAATGCATAATAATATAGATCAATATCGTCGGAATAATCGTGCTGGTTAGCGTCAACCATGTGAAAAAATGGATAACCGCTCTCCTATCCTCAGCTGTCCGACTTCCCTCTGGAATCCCGATAAGCCGCCAGTTTAGCACGTAGCTAGCCGTGCCAAGCGGACTTACGAAGCTCTTCGCTGGCAAGCCCGTCAGCTTATTCTCGCTATTTACAGGTAGAATCGGCAGCAGATCATCTACGCCTTTAAATGCACCGGATGATTCCAGAACAAGTCGGTTCTCCTCATCTACAAGTTTGATTAGCAAGTAATTGCGCTCTTTGTCAAACAACTCCAGCAACTTATCCATGCGAATATCTATGCGCAAATATTTTGGGAATTTCATGAGGTCTGGGAAATTGTCCAGCTTCCGAATGATGCTGACATACACCATCTTCTCCTCGGGATTCATAGGATTGATATCGAGATAAGATGTCACCGTCACCTTATCTTTCTTTTCGTTCATCTTTTGGTACCATTCACTCTGCAAATCATTGGGCTTCAGCATAAAGTAGCTACCACCGTTGGATAGCGTTGGATTCGTGGTATAAACCCCAATCCAGTATATGTATGGATAAATGTTTGGATACTGCCCCAATTTATCTCGGAGGTAACTATCATATTCTTCGTAATAGGCGACATTATCAGAATACGAATATTCGAGCATTTCGTTAAAGACACGATCAGCGGATACGGCGTTGCCAATCACAACACCTTCGTTTACCATTTGCATGATTTCATTCCCTGCTCGATCCAAAGAAATCCGCAAGTTGTCCATCTCTCTACGTTCCGTATTTTTACTATCCTGCATGTAAAATAAGCTGTTAGTACACAAAATTGGAAGCAGCACACACATCAAATAGATGATCAGAAACTTGAATTTTAGCGGAATGTCATTAACTGTACCCAACAACTTCCATCTCCGGCTCATTTTCGTTCTCCTTGTTAGTCATAGGTTAGCCCTTCTTGAAGGCGGAGGGTAGCTTGCCAGTAAGCGATTTGAACTTGGAAACGAACTGCTCCGAATCCGAGTACCCAACACGGCCGGCAATATCGGATATTTTCAGTTCTTCACGTCGAAGTAATTTTTTGGCTTCGTCAATTCGTACGACATGCAAAAATTCATTAAATGTAAGGCCGACTTGTTTCTTAAACCTCTGGCCAAAATATGCCGAATTCATCCGAAAATACTCTGCGACATGCTGTAGTTGCAGCTTTTCGCTGTAATGTGATTTGATGTAGTCTTCCGCAGCGGATATGACTGCATCTAACTTTATACTCTTTTCTTGGCCAATCCACTCTGCTGCTTGCAGGAACTCTTGCGTTATTCTTCGTTCCAAGATACCAAGATCCGTAGTAAGTGTGGGGGCAAACCATTTTTTGACCCATTGATCAGGATCCCCGCCGCAATGGATGATGACGCGGAGGATGTCAAACTTGATGTTAGATAGATAAGCACTCGCCCACGATACGGAGACGGACTGCCTCGAAAGTGCTACGAATAAATGGTGAACATGGTCACCCACTGATTCCCGATTTCCATTACTGACCGCATCCAGAATGGACTCCGTCATTCCAACAGGCACAACCGTAGTCTCCTCTAAGCTCTCACTTTGGTAGAAGTAAACCCCTTCAAGTTCAGATGGGTACCTGCAAATTTCAGCCATAAGCCCTTCACAGAATGCTTCTTTTAACGAGTGAGGGCCCTTGTGTTCGCTGCTGACAGCAAACGAAACAGATCTGCTCCAACAGTTTCGGATTCTGTAAATAATCTCAGTTGTCACTGCAGGGGAAAGTGATCGACTCTCAGGTCCCGAGATCAGTAGAAATCCATGGCGTTCTTTGCCTACTCCAAATGGTAGCAGACTAACTTGAGAGAGATTGAGCGTTTCCAGGATAGCTTGAATAAGTTCCGGCTTGAAAATTCCTTGAACATCCGGCTCAAGTAGGAGGCAACGAAATCTGGCATGCTCATCCAGATCCAGCAAGGCATGCGCTTGCTCGATCCAGATCTGCCTTCTTTCACCTCTCAACAGTCTTGAAATCGTTTCCAATCTTATGCGATCCAAAGCTGAGCTTTCGTACTGACGACGAGTTTCATTTTCACGGATTGTAACGGCTACCGCTTCAACTGCTTTTTCAAGCTCAGTTTCAATCAGGGGTTTCATCAAATAATTGGCTACGCCATGTCGCATAGCTTTCTTCGCATATTCAAAATCCGCATAGCCACTCAAAATAATAAACTTTGTTTCCGGATAGAGGCATGAAGCTTGTTCAATCAATTCTAATCCGTCTATGACGGGCATTCGAACATCCGTCAGCACCAAATGAGGTTCGGTCGACGTTATGAGCGCTAAAGCATCTTCGCCATCCAACGCTTCACCGCACACAACAAAACCCAGCTTATTCCAATCAATCATAGACCGCAGTCCCTCTAGCATGTAGGGCTCATCGTCGGCAAACAATACCCTTAACACGGGAATCACCTCAATTCAGGGGATGTATATGGCTATTATAAAGGAAAAGCTTAGCTTGAATCAAAATAAAACCGCTCAGCACCAGGCTAAAACGGTTAGTAATGATTAATCATTGTTTATTTATCTCTCTACTCCTTAACGCTTCCTAGATTCATACCCACGATAAAGTACCTTTGCAGGAAAGGATAAACAAACAGGATCGGAACCGCAGCCACAATCGTGATAGCTGCACGTATAGAAGAAGGCGTCACCATGGCCTTCGTTTGATTCGTGTTTGCCCCTGCCAACAGGCCGGGATCGTTGTTGCTGTTCATCGTTGACCCAAGCAGTTTCATCATTTCGTACTGAAGTGTACTCAGTTTCAAATTGGACGAAGCATACAAGAACGTATCAAACCAGGAATTCCAGGATCCGACCGCTATAAACAAGGCAATGGTGGCTAGTACAGGCGTACAAAGCGGGAAGATGATCCGTATAAATATGGTGAAATCGCCGGCTCCATCCATTTTCGCTGACTCAACCAAACCTGATGGAAGGGTTCGCATATACGTCCGAATCACAATGAGATTAAACGCATTCACCATCCCTGGTAAAACATACACCCAGAAGTTATTCAGAAGCCCCAGGCTTTTGATCAGAAAATAATTAGGAATAAGTCCCGCATTAAAATACATCGTCAACACAAAAATTAAACCGATTATTTTGCGAAAAATATATTGGGGCTGCGCCAGCGTGTACGCAAGCATCGTAGTGAGAAACACACCTAGCAAGGTAGTTGTAACCGTACGAGCCACAGAAATCCATGCCGCATGATAAATCGTACCTGAAATGAAAATCGCCTTATAATTTTGCAACGACCACGAACGTGGCCATAAGTAGATGCCTCCCCGAAGCGCATCATTACCCTCATTTAATGAAATCGTTAAGGTGTGAAGGAACGGATATAGCGTTACTATTACAAGAACGAGCATGAAGATGCCGTTTAGCGTATGGAACAGAATCGGCTCCATCCGGGTTCTGCGCACTGTCGTTGTTCCCATCGTCATCTCTCCTTTATATCAACCGCTCTTCGCCAAGACGCTTGGCAGTAGAATTTGCAATCAGAATAAGGATTATGCTTACAACTGTTTTGAAAATACCTGCGGCAGTTGCCAGCGAATAGTTGCCCAAAGCAATACCGTACTTTAGAACGAAAATATCAATCGTTTGCGACCAATCGACGACCAATCCGTTGCCGAGCAGATACTGAATTTCAAAGCCTGCATCTAGGATATGTCCGATGTTCATGATTAATAGAATGATAAATGTCGACTTGATTCCGGGCAGTGTGACGTATAGGATCTTCTGGTAACGGTTTGCCCCGTCGATCCCAGCAGACTCATACAGCGACGGATCAATCGAGGTGATAGCTGCAAGGTAAATGATGGTATTCCATCCCACCTCTTTCCACACATTAGACAAGCCCACAATACCCCAGAAATACTTACCTTGACTAAGCCACATCACGGGTTCCTTAATGAAGTGCAGCTTCATCAACAACTGATTAATGATACCATCATCGACTGATAGCGAAGTCGCTACAATACCCGCAGCAATAATCCATGAAAGAAAATGAGGCAGATAAGAAATCGTTTGGATGGACCGTTTCCAAAAACGGACTTTAATTTCATTCAGTAATAGAGCTAATATAATAGCTGTTGCAAAGCTTAGAACCAAATTGATCATACTCATTGCAAGCGTGTTGCGAAGCACCGTCAAGAACGTATCATCTTGAAATAAAAATTTAAACTGCGTCAGCCCCACCCACTGCTGTTTAGTAAATTTCAAAGCCGGACGATAATTCTGGAATGCCATCAACCAGCCCCAAATCGGTACATAATTAAAAATAAGAATATAAATCACGATGGGAAACGACATCAGTATTAACTGCTTCTGATTTTTTATCGTCTTCCAACTTAAACCGACGCCGATTTCCGGATCAATTTTTTGCTTTTTCTTTGGTTTTTTGGACAGTACGGTCTCGGCCACTGACATCCCCTCCTAGGAAGTAAAGCGGAGAAGACCTGAGTCTCCCCCCACTCTACTGCTTGTTCTATCCACTTATTTACTGCTCCAATTCTGAATACGCCAGTTAATCTGATCATTGATGCGATCTTCGTAGGCTTTGATGTTGGATTTGGAAATCTGATCGACATATTCCTTCCATACACCTTCAAAGTCATCCGGCTTGGCCAAAATCGCTTTCGGTAAATACTTCACAGAAAGGTCATTCAACTTCGTATAGGCCACCTTGGCCGGCGAACCATCAACTAGGTCGATGCTCCAGGCTGGATAGAACACAGGGTTATCCGCTGGCATTTTGAAGAACTCTGCCCATGTCTTATGATTGTAAGCCTTCAGCACTTCCTGATCCTGCGGCTTTAGGCTGTCGAAGAATTCCTGCGGCTGCGATCCCGGATCCGTTGCATTCCCGTCCGTATACGTCCCTTGCATCTTAGGCAGATTAGAGAAGAACGCTTCCGCTTTATTCGCTAGCTTCCATGTATTATCGTCCGCTTTGGTCCGCTCTTCAGGTGTACGGTAGAACTTACCATCCTTCACCTCGTAATCCTCGCCTTGAACGCCCCATTGGAGCGTCTTCTGCCAATCTTCCGTCATCAGTGAATCGAGGAACTTGATGATTTGTACAGGATCCTTGGCTTTCGTCGAAATCCCATACCCACGGTTAATGTTTAATGCAGGACGGTCACGATAGTACTCTTTGGCTCCCGGATATAGTAACGGGAACCCGACGTATGTGCTTCCGATCTTATTTTGTGATTTCAGCGATTGCTCGCCAGTGCCGAAGTTCCAGTGCTGGTCGAACATCCCAATGACACGGCCGCTCGCGATTTTGGCCAAGTACTGATCATAGTTCTGTACCAGAGCTTCCCTGTCCATCAAGCCTTGCGCATTGATCTCATTCAGCTTTTTGTAGTACGTCTTGGCAATGTCTTTATCCGCAAAAACTTGCGCTTTTCCGTTTTCGACGATCACACCGCCGTCATTCGGGTGACCGGATAAATGTTCCGGCGGATTCTGCAGCGGGAAGGTTCTCCAGTCGAAGTTCAGCGTCTCGAACCCGATCATATCTGGATGTTTGGCTTTGTATTTAGCAATGATATCGAAATAATCATCTAACGTTTTGGGCGTTGGATAACCCAATTCCTTCAAGACATCCTTTTGAAGATAAAATCCAGGGCCTTCATACGTGGTTTCGTTAAATTGACCACTGAACACACTGTAATTTGGCAGAACATAAATGTGACCGCTTGCAGGATCCTTGATCTGATTCCATACAGCTGCATAGTGCTTCTTCAGATTCGGCGCATACTTGTCAATCAGATCCTCAAGAGGAACAAAAGCCCCCGCCGCAATCAGTTTATCGTTTCCAGTCATAATATCCGAATAATCGCCGCCTGCAATCATGACGCCCAGCTTCTGCTGCAGGTCACCGACCAGAAACTCCATCTTTAGGCTAACGCCTGTTTTATCTTTTATCATCTTGTAGATCTTGTTGTCAGGAGTAGGCTGTTGAAAGGGGCTGTCAATGAACAAAGACAATGTAACTGGTTTAATTGCGTCGTTTTTCGTTGCCGCAGGAGTAGTTGTTTGACTACCGCTAGGTGAAGCGGAGCTATTTACAACATCAGCATCCTTCGAGTTCGTGTTGCTGCAGGCTGAGAGCGTCAGTCCTAACGCTAGAACGGGTACCATTACAGCTAAAGCTTGTCGTTTTACTTGCATAACCATTTTTCTAATCCTCCCTTATTGTCTCCATGAAGATTCATTATGGTATAGGTCAATCACTTATTTGCTTACACTATTAATTATACTTTTCAAGAATACGCTTACAATTCACAAACTAAAGGTCTTACCCCTACGAATTGCAGTCATGTAAACCAATTCCATCTATTTTATCAGGAGTGGCGAGATAAATATATGGTGATATAGTTCTATCCTCGTGATGAGAATTCAGACAATCTTTCGCCACGCACTGGCTTAATCTCACAACTTAAATACCCGCAGAAACAGCCTCGTCGCATCAATAGACTGTTTCTGCGGTTGTTGATTTCCTGCTAAAAGTGCGTGCTATAGCAACTCGCTGCCTGTCCATAAGACAGCTTTGTGCAGCCCGTAGCAGGACTGCTTATAAGCCAGCCAGGGACTGAAGGATTCTCTGCACCAATGCCGCGTAATCGGCATCCAATCCTTTGCCCGTCTGGGCTTTCACTTCATTGCCAAGAGCGTTCAGGGCATTGCCTGCCTTCTTGGCGTCGCTGCCGGCCGCTTGCACCTGCTTCACCTTAGCCAACAAGCTGTTCAATAGCTCTGGTTTGCTAATGAAGCCGTTGTCGCTGCCTGCTTGGAACAAAACGTCCAGATGGTCCGCATCCATATAAACAGTAATTTGGCGCGTGACCGAAACAGAATTCCCCGCTTTGTCGGTCGCCGTTACGACTATAGGATGTGCTCCGATGGATAGACTAAAGGGTTTTGATTCAACTGGGTTGGAAGCAGGCTTGCCGTCCAGCGTGACGGAAACCGTGTCCAATCCGCTAGTTGCATCCGATACCCGTATTGGATATGTAAAAGCATCACTAATCAGAATCTTCGTGATGTCCAGCGTCTTGACAGTAGGTGCATTCAGATCGATCTGAATGACCTTCTCCTTCGCCGCTTCCTTGTTACCTGCCAGGTCCATGCTGTAGTAACGAAGCGTGTGAATACCCTCCGAAGAGATCGAAAGGGAATTGCCGGAGGTATATGCTGCTCCGTCCAAGCTGTAATACGTGGAGGCACCCCCGTTGCCTTCATCGTTCGCTTGGAGGCTCACGTCCACGGGGTGGGTCTGCCATCCGGTCGGGGCGTTGTCCGTAGTTACCGGGGGTACCGTGTCAACCGGGGGCTTCCCGGTGAGAATCAGCACACCATAAATGGATGTGTCCATATATCCGGTTCCGGTCGTATCGTTCCAGGCAGCAACGCTTTGACGGGAACCGTCTTTGGCGTCGTTAATCTGTACATCAAAGCCTATTTTCTTGTCGTTATCCGGCATGACCTTATTCAATGGAATCTTCATTTCAACTGTATAGTTCGTACCGGAAACCTGGGTTGCCGATGCGAAACCATTAGCAATGCTTGACGGACTGAAGGAGGCTTCGTTGGTATAGTTCACACGGTACTGACCATCATCGTCTTGATAGTAGGAAGTTTTCGCATTGTTTTGGTCCACGAACACTTCAACGGAATCTTGTTCCCATGCGTTTACGTTGGTCTTGTTCAGCTGCGAGTCCGTAACCTGGATCAGGACATACAGGTTTTGGTCATCCCATAGGGCCTTAGCCACTCCGGCAGCACCTTGCCAAGCCATCTGATACCGGTTAACCGGCAAGGAAGAAGCTTGATTCCAAACGGCGTCAACGGTTCCGTCGATAGCAGGTGTGCCAAAAACGGCGTTCGATACGTTTGCGTTTGCTGATTGAGGCACATGCTCCGCCATAAACTTATCCGGATCAATGACTCCGTAGTAAGCCGGTTTGGCTTGTAGGTTCTTATCAAACAAACACGGGTTGGCGGAAGCTCTCCAGCTCGTGTTGTCATCCATACCCCAGAAGGTCACACGCTCGATATTGGCGGCATGACTCTTAAAGAGCTTAAACAACTGTGCATACAGATAACCTTGAGCCGTTGCTTGTTTGTCGGTAAGCGTATAGTTGCTGCCGGCTTGAATATCAAGCTCGGTAATGCTTACGGTTACACCCAAGGAAATGAACTTCTCCAAGGACAGCTTCACATTGTCCGGATTCGTACTTACGGAGTAATGCGCTTGCATGCCGATGCCGTCAATGAGGAGTTTTCCGGAGTGTGTCAGTGCATATCGATCATTGATATCTTTCACCATATTGTAGATGGCTGCAGCTTTATTCTGATTGTCATCGTTGTAATCGTTGTAGTACAGCTTGAGGCTCCAATCCGGATGCGCGTCCAGCACGGCTCTTGCAGCCAGGAATGCCTGCTCTATGTAATCGGACCCGATTGCTTGATACCAGGGGGTTTTACGCAGCGAAGCTTTATAATCCGCCGGGTTGGACGGGTTATCGTTCATGGCTTCATTAACAACGTCCCAAGAAATCACCTTGCTGCCGAAATGCTCCATGACCGTTTGGATATGGGTCTGCAAGTTCGTAAGAGCTTCATCTCGGCTCAATGGGATCGTGTTCCCCTGTGCATCTGTAGTGGTGTTCAACCAAGCGGGAGACTGCTGATGCCATACCAGGACGTGTCCGTGCATCTTCAACCCCGCAGCGAGAACCTGATTCACCATCGCATCAGCGGCGGTGAAGGTAAAGTTGCCCTTCGTAGGCTGCAGCGCATCCGGCTTCATTGCATTGCCTGCGGTAGCAATGCTGTTGTGGAGCTTCAGCAGGTCCAGCCTGACTCCTTGCAGATCCTCCGCTGTAATGGCGTTGCCGATCAAGAAGTCGTTCTTATAAACCTCCTTGATCGGGGTCAGATCCTTTTGAATCGAGACAGGGCCGGAGCCTGATCTTTCGAAGGTGACATCATCGACATAAAAAGAAGCGGTCGCATTGTTGGAACTCTCTACATAGATCGTCAGATATTCGCTGCTTACGTTGTTGTAGCGGTAGGTTCCTTGAAGCTGCACCCAGCCGTCGTTCTTGCTAACGGTCTTCCCAGAAAGTGTAACGTAGTTCGCGCTGCTGCCCTGATCAATCTGGGTGGACAGCTGGAGTTGAGAGTTATCCGGCGAGATCAATTTGACCCAAGCCGTAATCTTGTATTCGTAGCCCTTGTCTACATACTTCTCTACGTGCAAGGACGGACCGTTCCAGGACTGGGTTCTTCCCTCGACCTTCAGAGCGTAAGAACCAATAGGGGTATGATTGGCTTCGTTGGTTACCGTGAGCTGTTCGCTGCTTCCACGTGCTGCGAAACCGCCTGAGGTCTGATCCTCAAAGGTTATGGGGTTGAAGGGAATGGCGGGAGGTCTTACCGGGTCCGTAGAGGTCGTATCCACCTTCTTCGTGATCAACACATCCCCGATGTAGTAGGGAACGGTTGCGCCCTCACTGTTAGATTGAACACGCAGAGCGGTATCCTTGCTGGTATCCACGGTAAATTCTTTCGTCAAAGTTAACGCGGAACCGGCTGCATAATTCGCACCCGCCAGCCAACCGTAGCTGTTAATGGTTTGAAGGAAAGCCTGTGCTCCAGTCGGTACCGTCGCATCAGGGTCAACAAAAACGGACACGGTGACTGTGTAGGTTTGCCCGTTCTGCATACCCAAGTCGGCGAATTTGAAATCGGCCGCGTCCCAGTTGTTATAGCGGTTGCTAACATACAGTGCTGCGCCGTCATCGTTGCCGGTGAAGGTCTTGCCGGTAACAGGAGTCAAAGTAGCGCCACCCGCCTGAGTTGCAGTGCCCTTACCATTCGCGAAGGTTTCGTGATAAATCGTAACGTTATCGGAAGTCGTCGTTGCAGCATGAGCAACGGGAGCCAGCCACCCTGACGGAATAAGTAAACCTACTGTGAGTGAGACCGATAAGACTTGCTTGAGCCATCTACCCATTCGTTGCATTCCCCCTACAGTATTTTGGTAAAGCGATATAAGCGATCTCCTTTTGCCACATAAGACCTCCTTCTCCAGATTTCATTCCGATCGTAATTGAAAAGAAAGCGCTTTACAACTACATGAATTAAAGAAGAATACTCCATATTTTATAGAACTATTTGGAAAGCGCGCAGTGTTACATATTCTTCTGATTACTTTATCCTTTTATTCGACAGGAACTGATGTTGGAGAGCCAAGTGGGTATACCATAAGTCCTACCCAACCAATTTCCAAAGTATTTTAAGGTGATAACATTACTAACATACTGGAAATCAAATAGCCCTACGATTTCTCGTAAGGCTAGCATCAAATTTCGTCCCGCCCTGCTCATGTTCTTTCTCATCTTCTACCTTCGCTGCAACCAACTTCGTTCACTTAAGACGCGCTGCAAAAGAATAAACATAAATAATAAAATACCTATGACAATCTTCGTCCACCATGAGCTTAGCGTGCCTTCAAAACTAATAATCGTTTGAATAACCCCTTGAATCATGACACCGAAGAAGGTCCCAACGATATACCCCACCCCACCGGTTAGCAATGTGCCTCCGATAACGACGGCCGCGATGGTGTCTAATTCCATACCCATGGCATGCAATCCATAACCAGAAAGCATATAGAAGGTAAAGACAACACCTGCTAATGATGAGCAAAATCCGCTAAATGCGTAAACCAGCATTTTGGTTCGCCCAACTGGCAGCCCCATTAATAAGGACGATTGTTCACTCCCACCTAATGCATACGTATTTCTGCCAAATCGGGTATAATGTGCGATATAAAACCCTAAAAAGATAACCAACATGGCAATGATGACACTAATGGAAATAAAGTTACCGCCTGGCAAGCTCACTTTCGTCTGTGCAACACTCGTATAGAACGCATTATCTATGGTTATGGTATCCGTGCTAATGATGTAGCAAAGCCCCCGAGCCAGAAACATGCCCGATAAGGTTACAATAAATGGCTCAATCTTGAAGTAATGAATAATCGCGCCCATTCCCCAGCCAAATAACGATCCGATCACCAAGACGAATGGAATGACAATTCCTGGAGACCATCCAGCCTGAACTAAACTTGCCGAGATCATGGTCGTTAATGCAATCATGGAACCGACAGACAAGTCAATACCGCCTGATATGATGACAAACGTCATACCAACTGCCGTAATTAAAAGGAAGGCATTATCGACCAATAGGTTCATTAGTACCTGCAAGGAAAAGAAACCTGTATATCGGAAAGAGCCGATAGCAAACATGATGGCAAATAGTCCGATGGTGACTAAAATTGGGATATGTTGTCGTTTAAGCATGCTGTTTGACCTCCCGTTCAGCAGGATAATGACGCGTTTTCCATCGAGCTACGATGGCTTTGCGGAATGCTTCCGATTGAATTAAGCAAACAATGAGAACAACAAATGCTTTTACAACTAAAGTAATTTCCGGTGGAACACCAATCATATAAATCGTCGTCGTCAGCGTTTGAATAATAAGTGCCCCAATCAAAGTTCCGATGAGGTAAAAGCGTCCCCCATTTAGAGACGTTCCGCCAATGACAACCGCTAGTATTGCGTCCAGCTCATACCAAAGTCCTGCGTTATTCCCATCCGCGCTAGCTACGTTGGAGCTGAGAATCAAACCTGCAATACCAGCACATAAGCTGCAAAACATATAAACGACAAGCATAACCGTTTTGGATCTAATACCAGCAAGGTTACTGGCAATCGGTTTACAACCAACGGATTCAATGAATAGGCCGAGTGCTGTCTTTCTCGTTAATACAAAGGCAACTACACACACAGCTGCGACGATAAAAATGGAAAACGGAAGAGTAGCCAGCGAACCTGTCCCGATATACTTATAAGGCTGACTGTTAATCGTAATAATTTGACCGCTCGTAATGAGTTGTGCAACACCACGGCCTGATACCATGAGGATCAGCGTAGCAATAATCGGTTGAATACCAATTTTCGCGACCAAGAAGCCGTTCCATAAGCCTAAAATAATCGCAATGACTAGCGATATGCCTATAGCAATAAACATACTGTTCAGATCATTTCCGCCAATGTCCTTGCTAATGCTCAAACAAGATATCGCCCCTGAGATGGCAACAACTGAACCGACTGAAAGGTCAACACCCTTCGTAGCAGCAATGACGAGTGTCATCCCGATGGCTACAATAATTAAAGGAGAACCGAAATTCAAAATATCAATCAGGCTGCCATATAAATGACCGTCCCTCATTTTTATCGCGAAGAAATCAGGTGAATAGATGAAATTAAACAGTAACAGCGCACCCAAGAATGCTAATGGCCAAAATAAATGATGTTTCAACATATACTTACCCTCCCGCTATGGCCTTCATGACATGGCTCTGGCTGATCACGCCGCCGCTCATTTCTTGTATCTTATGCCGATCTCGCAGAACAACAATCTTATGGCTAATCCTGACTACTTCCTCAAGCTCTGAAGAAATAAATAGGACGGACATGCCCTGGCGGGCAAGTGACATAACAAGCTTCTGAATTTCAGCTTTAGCCCCGATATCAATGCCTCTTGTAGGTTCATCAAGAATCAACAGCTTCGGATCTGTCAGCAGCCAACGTGCCAGCAGCACCTTCTGCTGATTGCCGCCACTTAAATTTTTGATCAGATGATCAGGGTTGGGTGGATTAATATTTAGAGCACGGATATATTCTGCCGCAATCTCATCTTGACGTTTACGTGGTATCGCCTTAAACCATCCCTTAGATGCCTGAAGAGCCAAAATGATATTTTCTCGAACGGTTAATTCGTCTATAATCCCTTCCAATTTGCGATTCTCAGAGCAAAATGCGATCCCTTGGTCAATGGCTTGCCTCGGCGTGTGAATCGCCGCCTTTGCCCCCGCAACCATCAAATCGCCGGAATCAGCTCGATCTGCTGCGAAGAGTAATCTCGCTAACTCTGTTCGACCGGAGCCTAACAAACCCGCCAGACCGACGATCTCTCCTTTATGAATAGATAAGTCTAGCGGTTCTATCGAACCCTTTTTCCCTAAATTCGCTGCCTGAACCAATACTTCATCCTGAGTTCTAAACTGCGTCGTCGCGTGTGGAATTGCCTCAAGAAGCTCAAGCTCTTTCCCGATCATCTTCGATACAAGCTCTATACGAGGAAGTTCTTTCGCTAGATGCTCCCCAATAAACTCTCCGTTTCGGAGAATGGTTATTCGATCAGAAATATCATAGACTTGATCCAAGAAATGCGTGACGAAAAGAATCGCTAAGCCTTCACTCTTCAATCTTGTCATGACAGAAAACAATTGAATCACCTCGCCTCTATCTAAGCTGGAGGTTGGTTCATCCAAAATAAGAATTTTAGCAGAGATGCTTAAAGCTCTAGCTATCGCAATCAACTGCTGCACAGCAACCGAATAGGCGTTTAGGGGTTGTGTGACATCAATATCAAGATTCATTCTTTTTTTTAGAAGCTGTGCAGCATTATGGTTCATTTCTTTCCACAATATACGACCGAAACGACGGGGTTCACGCCCGATATAGATATTTTCCGCAACCGAAAGATTCAAACATAGATTGACCTCTTGATACACCGTGCTGATTCCCGCATTCTGGGCATCCTGCGGGCTATTAATTTTGATGTGTTTATGATCCAGTTCAACATGACCTTGATCAATGGCGTACACACCTGTAAGTACTTTAATCAGCGTCGATTTCCCTGCACCATTTTCACCCATCAAGGCATGAACTTCACCAGGAAATAATCTGAAATTCACGTTGGTTAGTGCTTTTACACCTGGGAATTGCTTATGAATCCCTGTCATTTGCAATACTGGCACTCGGTTATTCATTCCGCCACTCCTCTCTTTTATATAGAGAGAGCTACTCCTATCTAGTATCAGATGGAGTAGCTCCTCCCATTTGTTTATCAGTCCAAACGATAAATTCAAGTATTAATATTGACGATTAGGCAGCTCACGCTTCGCATCTACAGATGTAAACACGCCTTCTTTCGTTACAATACGCTTAGGAATTTCTTTTCCATCAAGAACATCACGAACAGCTTGCATTAATTGTGGCCCGAGCAATGGATTACACTCGACGATAAAGTTAATTTTTCCTTCACTTGCTGCAACGAAGCCATCTTTCACGCCATCAATGGAGATAATAATGATATCTTTGCCTGGTTTAAGTCCCGCCTCTTCGATGGCTTGGATGGCACCAAGAGCCATATCGTCGTTATGTGCATACAACACATTGATATTTTTATTTGCTTTTAGAAACGCTTGCATGACTTCCTTACCTTTGGCACGCGTAAAGTCACCAGTTTGAGAAGCGATGATTTTCAAATTCGGATTGGACTTAATGATTTCACCAAATCCTGCTTTGCGATCATTGGCTGGTGCTGAGCCTGTCGTACCTTGAAGCTCAACGATATTTACTGGATCTTTCGCATCCTTGTAGTAATCAACCAACCATTTGCCTGCACTGCGTCCTTCTTCGACGAAATCAGAACCAATAAATGTTTTATATAGTGATGTATCTTTGGAATCTACAGCACGGTCCGTTAGAATGACAGGAATTCCTGCATCCTTCGCTTCTTTCAGGACGGTATCCCAACCGGATTCAACGACAGGAGAAAAGCTAATGACATCAACCTTTTGTTGAATGTATGTACGGATTGCTTTAATTTGGTTTTCTTGTTTTTGTTGGGCATCCGAGAACTTCAGATCAAACCCGGCTTCTTTAGAAGAATCTTGAACTGATTTCGTATTCGCTGAACGCCAGCCACTCTCTGCACCTACTTGAGCGAAACCTAGTGTAATTTTTTTATTAGCAGGTACAGGTACTGTTGTAGCACTTGCACTAGCTGCAGGCGTTGCCTGTGGTTTACTAGTATCTGTCTTCCCGCTACTTGCTGTAGTACCACAACCAGCTAAAATCATAATCATTACGGATGAGAGTAGAACCCCAATTGTCTTCTTCGATTTCATTTTCTTATTCCTCCCTTTTTTCACCAGTTCCCTTTGGTGTACTTAAATTATAGAATGTGAGCAGTTCGTAGGTATACGGAGTTTCCTTTTCGCTTTTTATAAATTTTTATGATTGGGAACATATTTATTCAACAAACCATTGTTTTTTTGTTTATAACTTGTAGTTTATTGTCCAATGATTGCGTTTTCATACCTATTGATTCATAATTTAGATAAAACTCCTCTCAACACTTTATGGGATGAAAGGTGCTCCTTATTATGCTTCTCTTTCGAAAAATAACATCAAGCCTACGAGCGAAATTACTAACCATGTTCATCATTTTAACTTGTATACCATTAATAACTGTTGGTCTAATCTCTTACCATAAATCATACAACACCGTCTTCTCGAACAGTAAATCTTCCACTACCATGCTCGCTCAACAATTATCTCAAGATATTGATACCTTATTTACAGACACAAAAAAGTTGCTTGAGCTAGGAAAGAATCCAAAAGTCCTTCATTTTCTATTCTCTCAAAACAATACGTATGAAGATGCCAAGGACATTCTAAAAACAATGTCATCGTATCGACAAACCTACCAATACAATGATGTACTCAACATCACAATGATTAATTTATATGGTCGAGGGATCAGTGAAAGGAAGGGTGTATTTCAGCTAGCAAGCAACCCCTTACGCAACGTGCATTTGGAGTACCTGATTCAACATCCGGATGCCGTATTGAACATTCCTCCTTCTGATGAGTCTGCGTTAGAACGATTGGACGGCTTTCAATATAAGCAGCATAACATTATCTCTATCATTTCAACCGTTAAACAACCGATAACACATGAAGTCATTGGCTTTATCATTATTGATGTAGACGATCGTATTGTCAAACAATTCTGCGATACGCTTACAATAGGAAATAGCGGTTTTTTCTTCGTCGCTGACTCTACCGGGAAACCCATTTTCAAACCATCGGTGGCTACTAATCCGTTAAGCTGGCCCAAAATAAAAGATTTATCTACAATCTTCGCTGGCCAAGAAACAAATTATATGGATCAATCTGAAGGGAAGCCTAAATTTGTCTTCTACTCAGCCTCTAAGTCCACCGGTTGGAATATTGTTGGTGTTGTACCTCTCCAAGAAATTGTGATGGAAGCTAATTCGATTAGGCAACTCATCATCGTAAGTGTAGCACTAAGTATTATTTTCGCAATTACCTTACACTATTTCGTTTCCAATCGTCTTACACACCCCATTCGTATACTCAAAAATAAAATGCAACTCGCCGCATCCGGGTTCCTAGAGGCGAAAGTCACACTGACAGGCACTGATGAAATTGCCGATTTAGGAAACAGTTTCAATACGATGCTTGGAAAAATTCGAACGTTGCTAGACCAAAGTATTAAAGAACAGCAAGATATGAAGAAATCTGAACTACGTGCACTGCAAGCGCAAATCAATCCTCATTTCCTATATAACACGTTAGATTCTATTCTTTGGCTCGCTGAGTCTGGCAAAAAAGAGCAAGTCATTCAAATTGTCATGTCCTTATCCAAGCTATTTCGCATTAGCTTAAGTAAAGGCAAAGACTGGATCACAATAGAGAAGGAAATTGAGCATTTAGACAGCTATTTGACCATTCAACAGATGCGCTATCGTGATATTATGGAATATGAAATTACAATGGATGCATCTCTTTACACATTACCTATTCTCAAAATGACACTGCAACCCATTGTCGAGAATGCTCTTTATCATGGGCTTAAGAACAAACGAGGAAAAGGTATGATCCACATTAGTGGTTCTATAGATGAGAGAACCAATCTAATTGCCATTACAGTGAAAGATAGCGGGAAAGGCATGTCAGAAGCAAGACTCGCACAATTACACCTTGATTTGATGGATCCAAATCCACCCGAGACCACTGGTAATGAAGTCTCCGGTGGATTCGGGCTTCATAACGTTCATAGAAGAATTCGCCTGTACTCCGGAGAATCTTACGGTGTTCATGTGCACAGTACAGAGCAAGAAGGTACGACAGTTACAATTCGTATACCACGTGAATGGGGTTGAGATCCATGAAGAAAATCATGCTAATCGATGATGAAATTTTAATAAGAGAAACAATTCGTGATTGCATCCACTGGGAGCAAGAAGGCTTTATCTACTGCGGGGACGCTCCCGATGGCGAAGTCGCTCTGCCGCTCATTGAGCAAGTTCAACCGGATATCTTAATTACGGATATATTAATGCCCTTCATGAACGGTCTAGAGCTCAGCAGCATTGTCCGCAAAAAATTTCCTGACATGAAAATTGTCATTCTGAGTGGTCATGGCGAATTCGAGTACGCCAGAACTGCGATGCAGATAGGTGTCCAGCAATATTGCCTTAAACCAATTAGCCCCACCGAGTTAGTCAGTCTGCTTCAACAAGTAAGCACCGAAATTGACAAAGAACGGGAAGTAAAAGCACACTTTCAAATGCTAGAAGACAAGGAACATGAACAAGCGACAATCTCACAAAACAAGTTATTGAACGATCTATGCAGTGGGTTCATGACGACCTCTGAAGTTATACATAACGCATCTTCTCTCCAGTTGAATGTAGTAGCTCCTTACTATGTAGTCGCCATTTTAGATAGTCGTCTAACAGAGCAGTCGCATTCAATTGACGTTGGCTCTATGCAAGAAAGTGAACATGTCATGTTGGAAGCTTGTCAAAAACTGCAAGAAAATCACCAGCACTTCATGTTCCAACGCAGCCGTTCAGAAACGGTCTGGATCATAAAAGGTGATTCGCTGGAGCATCTACATATCGAGTTACACGTCTTTAAGGAGCTGCAACGACTTATACATGAGGAAGTCTCAACGTTTCATGTCTCCATAGGAATAGGCGGTGTTCAAGATCGTCTGCACAATGTCCATTTATCCTTTCTAGAGGCTGCTGAGGATGTCCATTGGAGAAGACTTTCCCGTCAAAACCGACATGCTTTCCGAGAAATCAGTAAAGAAACATTGGATCCAATCCTTTATTTGGATCGAGGAAAATTCATCGATTTCTTAAAAATCGGTACACAAAGCAAGCTTGCTTCCTTTATGACAGAGTTCGCTGCAGGGCTAATCGGTATTAATTGGTATTCTTCCTCCATAGGCTATTATATTCTCAACGATTTAACGATTGAAACTTTTCGTTCCGCCAAAGACATGTATCGCCATCTAGCCGAACCAGAAGAGACGCTACGCGAGCTTCAAGCTGTGATTGGTAACATCCGCTCATGGGAAGATACTTGTTCCTATTTGATCAAGTTAACGGAGCAATTCTGGAATTGGCGTTCCCGTATTTATGATAAATATAGCGACATGCTCGTCAAAGTGAAAGCATACATTCAAAAGAACTACGATAAAGATTCCATCTCCTTACAAGACGCAGCCGAATACGTACAATTGAGCCCAAGCCATTTGAGCCGCGTATTTAGTCAAGAAACCGGTCAAACCTTTATCGAATATTTAACACAAATCCGTATGCACAAAGCAATGGAGCTGCTTATAGGCTCAACTGCCAAATCCTATGAGATTGCCTTTCAAGTTGGATATAATGATCCACACTACTTTTCAAATTTATTTAAACGTGTCACTGGCATGACACCGAAGGAATTTAGGAAAAGCGGCATTCCCGATGAAGCTATGGATAGCTTGAAGGGAGATTCGCATCATGAAGTTCAATAAATATCTAACCGCTATATGTCTACTAATTGTAATTCTGACTGGATGTCAGGGAACAATGTTTTCTACTCAAGAAAAGGTGGATTCTGCGACAAATACCTCAACCTCAAATCCGCTTAATAAGGAAACTACTGTTAGTCGTACATTCGGTATCATTTATCCCATGGCAAATCCCTTTTATGAAATGATTACTGAATCTATTGAACAAGCTGCCAAGCCATTTTCAATTCAATTAGTGGTGAAAGCTCCGGATGAAATTAATTTGGAACAGCAAATGCGCATGATGGAATCGATGATTAAGCAAAAAGTCGCTGGCATTGCGATTAGTCCCATCGACCCCGTTGCGATGGCACCACTTATCGATAAAGCGGTGCAGCAGGGTATACCCGTTATTTGCTTCGAAACCGATGTACCTGAAAGTAAGAGAGCCGCTTATATCGGGACAGATCCCTACAAAGAAGGAACATTGATGGGGGAAATCATCCATCGGAACCAAGATGGAAGTGGCATGATTATGGTCGAGGGTGGTTTATCCAAGTCACCTCAACAAATGGGGCGACTGGATGGGATGCTGCAATATTTAAAACAAAACTCAGATATCCGGATTTTGGATATTCGTTTCAATGAAGGCAAAAGTGATAAAGCTGTGAGTGATCTTCAAATCATGATTGATGATCATCCTCACTTTGATACATTAGTATCATTAGATATTATCTCGAGCTCATCTTCTATTCTTGTTTGGAAATCACAGGGATTAAAACGAAGTGCGATTGCCTTTGGTATGACCCCTGAGGTTAAAGAAGCCTTGTTTAACGGTCAAATGAATGATGTCATCTCTGAGAATGAGCACCTATGGGGGCGTGCAATTATCGAACAGCTGAATCGTGCATCTGAGGGTTCCCCTGCTGTTAATTGGGTTGACACAGGCTTCCAGGAAGTCAGACTGAATGATTTACCTCATGCTTATTAATTATCAGATACATTTACATGGCATTTTCTTTAGAAAAAGGAGACATTTAAAAGGTTGATAACCCCATTCTCAAATAGAGAATGGGGTTATTAGTCTGCTTGGAGAAACGATATAGTTAAGCTTTCTCGTACTTCTCAACATCAATTTCACCCTTGAGGCGCGCTTTCTTTCCGATATTGAATCGGCGCAATGCCTACTACTTTTTTAAACGCTGTGCTAAAGTAATGTTGAGAATCATAGCCTACTTTTTCCGAAATCTCAATAATCGTCATATCCGTTGTATTCAGATAATGCGTAGCGTGTTTGATACGCGTATGGGTGAGTACATTCACAAAAGGGATACCTACTTCCTGTTTAAATATACGTCCCAAATAAACAGGAGATACCTTCATTTCATTCGCTATCTGTTCTAATGTGATATCAGGGTCACGATATCTTTGAGCAATTGCTTCCTTGGCCAAACGAACAAAAGGGGATAAATGGACTTCTTTATACAAAGATGCTCTCCCTTGCTGATACACATCTGCAACGCCTGTAACCCCTTCCGTGACGGACAGGAATTGAGAGGCGATCGTGATTTTCAAATAAGTCTGCACGGCTTCGTCCAATTTCTGAAGCTGTTCCACAGGGACTGATTCCCATAGCAATACAACCAGCATGCCCAAATGGTCTCGAAATTTAATAAGCGTGTAAGGTGTTAGCAGCTCTTCAACAATATTCTCAATCGCAAATAAGTAAAGCTGTCGATCCCTTTCCGATAAAAGCTCTTTGCCCCTAGAATTGCCTGACCATTGAATGACGCCCAGCATGCTCGGTGCCCTTACAGGCATTTTGAGAAACATCAGCTGCTCCTTGATCTCAACCTCGCTAAGTCCTCCATCCATCCACTCTAAACAAAAACGCTCTCGCAACAGCGAAAAGTTCCTTTCGATCTGTTTGGAAGCCATCTGCAAATGTTCGTCTTTTTCCATAGAAATCGTCATTTGTTTCGTGATTTTTGTTAAAACCTCCGTAAGCTGAACAGGATTCACTGGTTTAAGGATATAATCATCCACATCCAGACGAATTGCTGCTTGTGCATAAGCGAATTCATCATGTCCGGTTATGATGATGATTTTGCAATCGGGCAGTTCCTCACGCATATGCTTAATTAATGTCATACCGCTCATAATTGGCATATTCAGATCAACAAGCAGGATATGAATGTTATGTTTATGCGCCAGCTCCAAGGCTTCTTCACCGTCTTCCGCTTCCGCCACAACCTCCAAGCCCAGCTGCTGCCAATCGATGGCGCTTCGTATGCCTTCACGAATAATCGATTCATCATCAGCGATTAATACTCGCCAGAACGGATTTGCATTCACATGGGCACCTCTCTCTTTAGCACTGGATGTGTAATTGTCACCGTTGTCCCTTCTCCCCTTATACTATCAATGGTTACCCCATATACCTCTCCGAAGCTGATCACAATTCGTTCTTGAACATTCGTTAGGCCATAACCTCCTCCTGATTGAGGCGAAGCTATGTGATAAGACAATTCCTGCTTGTTATCCGTTGCCTTTTCTTGTTCATCTTCACTTGGGAGGGGATTCGATTTCGAAGCTGCCGCTTCTAAGATTCGTCTTAATTGCGCAAGCTTCTCCTCTGACATGCCCGCTCCATTATCACGAATGGTAATCACAACTCGTTCGTTCTCATGACGCGCTTGTATATCAATGATACCCGGACCCCGGCGTTCTTTAATGCCATGATAGATCGCATTTTCAACTATCGGTTGAAGAATCAGCTTCAGTACATAGAACTGATGAAGCGATGGTTCAATCGTAATCGTGTAATTCAGCTTTTCTTTATACCTTGTTTTTTGAATGATTAGATAGCTCTTTACATGCTCGAATTCTTCCATGAGTGAAATCACTTCATTGCCTTTGCTAAGACCTATGCGAAACAGCCGGGAAAGCGACTCAACGACCTCTGTCACTTCATGAGCCCCGCTCTTACGAGCTAACCATCCAATCGTATCTAACGTGTTATACAAGAAATGCGGTTTAATTTGAGCCTGTAAACTCCTTAACTCCGCTTCCCTCTTCTGTCTCTGTTCCTTTTCAACCAATCCGATCAGCTTCGTAATTTGCATCAGCATATTGTTGAAACTTCGCCCCAGCATGCCTACTTCGTCGGTTCGCTTATCCTTAAAGCGAATGGATAGATTGCCATCTTCTGCCCGTCTCATGAAAGACGTTAACTGCCAAATAGGCAAGGAAATCGTATAAGATAAATAATAAGAAGCTGCAATACCGAGCAAACATACGACGAAAACAAAACTGACTAAATATAATCGGATTTCTCGGACCTCTCTAACCGACTCCTGCGTTGAAAAAACACCTACGGTCGTCCAATTTGTAAAGGATGATTTTCGATATATAAATTGCATATTTCTCCCGTCGATCTTTTTGGAAAAAGTACCCGATGGGTTCTCATCCATCCATTCCCGCTGAAACTTACCTACTAAAGGATGCTGCGGCGTGTAGATACTCTCTCCTTTATTATCAAGAACCATTAAGTAACCGGATTTCCCTAAATTCACATCCTGGACCGTTTCCGCGATAACTCTAAGCTTTAAATCAATGAGAATAACGCCTTTAACCGCTTGGGTTTCTGGATCCAGAATGGCCCTCACCACAGACACGATATCTTCATCCTTATAGTCAACATGCGTAGTGACATTCCGGCCAGAAGGGTGTCCCACAATACTGAATATTCCCTTCTCATTGATAGCTTCCTTATACCAACTTTCTTCAGTAAGGCTGCGGCTTGTTCGGGCATACATTTCGTTACTTACGTAATCGCCTTGGGCATTCACCACCAAAATACCTGCCACTTCTGGATATAAGGTTGTAAAGCCTTTCAGGAAAATCCGCATATCATAAGCTTCCGATGCCTGAATAGCCGACTCACCGCTTAGAAATCGCTTCACACCCGGATTGAAGGAAGTAAAATACGTGATATTTTGTAAATTTCCCGCGTAGGCCTCGAGTGATTTATTGACATTCCCGATTAATTGCGAGGTGTGTTCATTCACTTGTTTTTCGATAATGCGATCTGTTGCTAAGCCAATAAGTATCCCCAGACAAATGGCAGGCAAGATGCTGATTAATAAGAAGTGCATGATCAGTTTATAACGGATCGGCCAGTTATTTAGTGTAATCCATTTGAACATTTTCATGCGCTTCACCTCATCCTTAACCTCTACGCTGTCATTTGGCATAATAGATATCGACATTTTCCTTGGTTACAATCGTGATCCCGGTATCCACATAGGTAGGTACAAGCGCCTCTTTGCTATTCTGCAAAGGTAAATGGGATTGCTGTGCCTCCTTCTGCAAATGAAGCAGGTGCATCAGCGACCAATATCCCATGTTCCAGGTTCCTTGCGCTAGCGTTGCCGAAATCGTTTCGTTCTTCACCATATCCAGCGTCCCTTTATCCGTATCAAATCCGATGATTTTCACCTGCGATAGCCGATCCAAGCTTTTCACGGCATTACCTACCCCCACGCCGCCATTCGCCTCAGTCGCAAATATCCCCTTCAAGTCAGGATGGTCCTTAAGTACCTTAGCTGCAATCCGTTCGGATGCCAATTGATCTCCCTTGCCGTCTTCGATGGCTATAATTTGTAGATTGGGATATGTGCTTCTGATCGTATCTTGAAAGCCCGCCATCCGATCCTGATGGTTTAATTGATTAGGCAGTGTAATGATAGCTAGCTTGCCGCTGCTCCCCGTCAATTCAGCCATTTTGTGAGCTGCGCTGACACCTGCGTTATAATTATTCGTTCCAAGAAACGAATACGCCTTGCTTTTCGGTGCACCGGAATCGAATAACACAACAGGAATGCCCGCTTCGACGGCTTTATTAATCGTCACAACCAAAGCATCGGGATTGATAGCCGAAACGGCAATCCCTGCCGGCTTTCTCGCAATGACCTGCTCCAACACCGTTACTTCTTCATTCACATCGTACTGTGTGGCACCTCGATACTCGACAGACACATTCAGCGTCTTCGCGGCGTCCTCAAACCCCTTCAAACAGCTTTTCCAGTAATCAATGCCCGACTGAAAGTTAACCATCACATATTTCTCTTCTATGTTTCCCTTTAAACCGCCATTCATTTGCTTGAGCGAATTATCCGTAGACTCGCTGTACTGATACACATACAGGAAAAGCAAAAAAGTTGCGATCAGTATCGCATACACGATCAACAGCTTTTTCATTTTATCCCCCCCTCATGCACGATCTGATCTTTGTCTGTCTACATTAACGATTTGAATTGGAATTTACTAATTAACTCATCTAATTCTTCCGCCATCCCACTTAGCACATTTGATGAGGATACGATTTCTTCCATACTGGCGTATTGCTCTTCCGTGTGCGCATACACATCATTCGTACCTGAAGCCGTTTGTTTCGCTACCAGCTCTATGGAACGAAGGACTTCTAATGCCGTTTGCGATTTACGAGAAATGTCTGATGATTGAAGGGATACACGGTCAATTTGGGAACCAACTTGTTCCATTTCTAGTTTAATGCTTTCAAATGCGGCGTTCGCCTCGTTCACAACTGAAATCCCTAAATTTACTTCCTGTGTACCAGCCTCGCTTGATTGTACAACTTCAATTATTTCCTCTTGAATCGCGTTCACCAATCGTCCAACTTCCTCAGCCGCGTCCGATGTCATCTTGGATAAATGCCGCACTTCTTGCGCAACAACCGCAAATCCCTTTCCCGCTTCACCGGCTCTGGCTGCTTCAATCGAAGCATTAAGAGCTAGTAGATTGGTTTGTCTGGAAATCGTAGCAATCAGTCCGTTCGCTGTGAGGACATGCATGGCGCGTGTTTCTAAACGCTGAACAGATTCCGAAAGCACTTTCATTTTATAATAAATGGCATTCATTTGGCTAATAGATAATTCGATAGAGGCTCTCCCCTTACTGACAGCTACTAAGGTCTGAGACGCTTTCTCCTTCGTTACTCCTGTAATTGCGGCGATTTGCTGCACAGCATGATCCATTTGCTCCAAAAATGTAACGCCTACCTCCATCTGTTGCACTTGAGACTCCGAGCCTTCCGAGATCGCTTGTACAACCATTGTAATCTGCTCCGACGACCGGCTCAAATGCTCCGAGTTGCCGCTAAGCTCCTCCGCTGCCGCGGATACATGCTTCGCATGATAATCAACTTGGCTAAGGATTTGAGACAAGCTGCCTTTCATTTGATTGAAAGCGATTGCCAAATCTTGCAGCTCATCACGGCTTCGTACGCTTATATCAGGGCCTGTTAAGTCACAAGCAGCAATACCTCTAGCAGCTTTGACAATCGCTTTAAGAGGATTGATGATCATTCTTGATACCACCCATCCTATGAGCAGCGCAAGGACGATGGTAAGAATGCTGATCCAGATGAGGTTCCGAATGGTTTGATCCGTCATGCTTCCATTTTCTACTTTCTTTAACTCCATCATACTCTTCTGCTTTTTCTGAATTTTCTCAGCGAGCTTCGTTAAATTTTGTGTAAGGGGAACCGTTCGTTGGAAACTGGCTTTCGAGTGTTCAAGCTCATTCACCAATCCGGCAATCGTCTCAATCGACTCACTCATCACCTTATAATAAGTTTGATCTTCTGAACTCTCATCTATCCCTTTGATTTCTTGTACCAGCGTTGCTAGCCCTGTATTCGTTTCGATCATCGCTTGAATCTTCTCAACGGATGGTTCAATAACGTAGCTCGACATCAGACTGTATTGCACTTGCGTTTGATACTGGATATCGGAAGCAAGTCCTAGGATTACGGCATGATGGTTCAATACTTGCATATACGATACATTAATTTTCTTTAGATAATAGTAGGATAAACCGCTTGTAGCTGTCACTAATAACGCAATTGTAACGAAGGCTATCATGAGTTTCGAACGCAAGGATAAAGAAAGCGCCATTGTGGATTCCCTCCGTATCTGTAGGAACAAATAAGACCCTTCCCTTCAGGAAAAGTCTCATTTGGTCTATACAGCCCTAATAAAATTTAACTAAGCTGTTTTCGATTTATTGTAGATATCAAATCCGACTGCAAGTAACAGCACAAGACCTTTAATCCCTTGCTGCCAGTCGATACCTAGGCCTACAAGCGACATTCCATTGTTCATCACACCCATGACAAGTCCGCCAATAATTGCCCCGATAACCGTTCCGATCCCGCCAGTTGCGGAAGCGCCACCGATAAAGCAAGCCGCAATGGCATCTAATTCAAAGTTCACACCGGCTTTCGGTGTAGCAGCATTTAATCTTGCAGCAAATACCAGACCGGATAGCGCGGCTAGCACGCCCATGTTAACAAAAACCCAGAAGGTGACATGCTTCGTTTTAATGCCTGATAATTTAGCGGCCTTTTCGCTTCCGCCCAGCGCGTAAATATGGCGCCCCATAACTGTTTTATTCATAACAAAGGTGTAAATCACCACGAGGACAAATAACAGAATCAGAATGTTTGGAATACCTTCGTACGTAGCCAAAACAAAGGTGAATACATTTATGATCGCAACCATAACCGCAATTTTGGCTATCAACAAACCGAGTGGCATCACTTCAAACTCGTATTTCAATTGATTCTTTCTCTTCTTCAACTCACTCCAAATCAAGATGAGCGATAACACAGCTCCGATTATGATCGTCGTATTGTGCAGCGTGCCGCCGCCAATGACATCAGGAATAAATCCTGAGCTAATTTTCTGAAAAGTTTTCGGGAACGGTGCAATCGACATCCCTTTCAGCACAATCATGGTTAGTCCGCGGAAGATCAGCATCCCTGCTAATGTCACGATAAACGATGGAATTCGCACATAAGCAACCCAGAAGCCTTGCCAAGCTCCGACAAGTGCCCCGATCACCAAAGAAATAATAACAGCCGCGACAAACGGAACCTTCATATCGACCATCAGCACGGCAGACAGAGCCCCTACAAATGCCGCCACAGAACCTACTGACAAGTCGATATTACCGGTGATAATAACCAATAACATCCCTATCGCCAATACCAGAATATAGCTGTTTTGCAAAATCAAATTCGTCACATTCAGTGATTTTAACAGAACACCGTCTGTCATGATTTGAAAAAATATCGTAATTAAAACGAGTGCAATAATCATGCCATATTGCCGGATGTTGCTCTTAAACATCTTAATCAGTGTTTCCATGCATGTGCCCTCCTGCTCTCGTAATACATTTCATAATGGCTTCCTGTGAAGCAGCTTCTTTACTTAATTCGCCAACCATTTTCCCTTCATTCATGACATAAACACGATCACACATGCCTAGAATTTCAGGAAGCTCAGAGGAAATAAGGAGAATGCCTTTCCCCTCCATCGCCAGTTGGTTAATAATCGTATAGATTTCATATTTGGCTCCGACATCAATCCCCCGAGTAGGCTCATCCAGAATCAGAACATGCGGCTCAGAGAAAATCCATTTGCTTAATACAACCTTCTGTTGATTGCCTCCGCTTAAATTCCCAGTTTTCTGTAAAACACTCGGTGTTTTGATATTCATTTTTTGGCGGAAGCTCTCCGCATGTTTAATTTCTTGATATTCGTTAACGACCTTATTCTTCGAAATCTTATTAAGCCGCGCTAAGGTTATGTTCCTCTTAATATCATCCATCAGAATCAATCCATAGTTCTTGCGGTCTTCGGTCACATATGCGATACCTTGATTAATTGCTTTATCAATCGTTGGAAGGTGGATTTCCTTGCCCTCTTTATATAAATGACCGCTAATTTTCTTCCCATAGGATTTGCCGAAAATGCTCATCGCCAGCTCTGTTCTACCTGCGCCCATCAGACCGGCAATCCCGACAATTTCACCTTTACGTATGTTTAAGTTCACTTGATCAATGACTTTACGATTGTCCTGCAGTGGATGAAAGACGTTCCAATCCTTGACTTCAAACAACATATCGCCGATTTGCGGCTCTCGGGTTGGATAGCGATGCGTTAAATCTCGCCCAACCATCCCCTTAATAATGCGGTCTTCCGTGATTTGATCTTTTCTCATATCCAACGTTTCAATGGTTTGACCATCTCTGAGTATGGTTATGGAATCGGCCACTTTCGAAATTTCGTTTAGCTTGTGAGAAATGAGAATGGAGGAGATCCCCTGTTTCTTGAATTCCAGCAGCAGCTTCAGCAAGTTATCACTATCTTCTTCATTCAAAGCAGCCGTAGGTTCATCCAAGATGAGCAGCTTCACTTTCTTGGATAACGCTTTGGCAATTTCGACTAACTGCTGCTTACCGACGCCAATATTAAGCGTTAATGTCGTAGGCTGCTCGTTTAATCCAACCTTTTGAAGTAGCTCCCTCGTTTTGACAATGGTATCGTTCCAATTGATGATTCCTCGTGTCGCTTGTTCATTGCCTAAGAAGATATTTTCTGCAATCGATAAATAAGGAATAAGCGCCAGCTCTTGATGAATAATAACAATGCCCAAATTCTCGCTTTGCTTAATATCCTTGAACTCACACACTTGACCTTTAAAAAGGATATCCCCTTCGTAGGAGCCGTGTGGATATACACCACTCAATACTTTCATAAGTGTTGATTTGCCTGCTCCGTTCTCGCCAAGCAAAGCGTGAATCTCACCTTCGTGAACTTTGAGGTTTACATTACTGAGTGCTTTCACACCCGGAAATGTCTTCGTAATTTGTTTCATTTCTAATATGGCATCCGACATGCGATCACCAAGCCTTCCATGTAATAAATGATCTAGCGATAGTCATACTCAGCTATCACTAGATCATTTAGGCAGTTCCTAGAGCGACAATTATTTACCTAATTTATCTTTTGTGTAATAACCGCTGGTAACCAAGGCTGCTTCATAATTGCTTGCATCGACGGATACAGGCTCAAGCAAGTAGGCAGGAACGACTTTAATCCCATTGTTATAGGTTTTCGTATCATTTACTTCCGCTTTACTTCCTTTGAGAATGCTGTCTGCCATGGCTACCGCTTTTTTCGCAAGCTCGCGGGTATCTTTAAATACGGTTTGTGTTTGCTCCCCAGCAATGATGGATTTCACAGATGCCAACTCAGCATCTTGCCCTGTAATCACCGGCAGCGCTTTGCCAGCTGTTCCATAACCAACACCTTTTAAGGAAGAAAGGATTCCGATACTAATGCCATCATAAGGAGACAACACCGCATCAACTTTCTCAGAGGCATAGTTTTTGCTGAGCAGATTGTCCATTCTGGATTGAGCAACTGAACCATCCCAACGCAATGTAGCTACTTGATCGAATTGCGTTTGTTTACTTTTTACAACTAATTTACCTGAATCCAAGTAAGGCTTAAGTACCGACAGCGCTCCGTCAAAGAAGAAATGCGCATTGTTATCATCAGGCGATCCCGCGAAAAGCTCAATGTTGAAAGGACCTTTGCCGTCTTTCAAGCCTAGCTTCTTCTCAATGTAGGAAGCTTGTAGTACGCCTACTTTGAAATTATCGAAAGTCGCATAGTAGCTGACAAACTCGCTCTTTTTAATTAAACGGTCGTAAGCGATAACCTCAACTTTCGCATCGTGGGCTTTCTTTAGAACGTCCGTCAAAGACTCACCGTCAATAGGAGCAATAACAAGAATGCTAACGCCTTTTGTAAGCATATTTTCAATTTGAGATACTTGGTTCTCAACAACGTCTTCCGCATATTGCAAATCCGTTTTATAACCTAATTTCTCGAATTCTTTCACCATGTTAGCCCCGTCGCTCACCCATCTTTCGGATGATTTCGTCGGCATCGAGATTCCTACTTTACCGCCAGCTTTTGCATCCGTTTTGGCTGCTGCGGATGGCGCCGCTGTGCCTACTGCATCCTTTTGATCCGTTGTCACGGTTTTGGCTCCGCATGCGGCAAGCATTAGAATCAGGGACATTAAAACAAATACAGATAACATCTTTTTCAACTGAACTACCCCTCTCGTTTACATCAGGTTTATGTTTCATAACCTAAGTATAGGCCCGGAGGCAGACAGCGTCTTTTCGAAAAAACAACTTGTTTTTATAAATTCTATACTTTTCTTAAACGCTTTCACGAGCTTAAGACAAAAAAATAACAACCTATTGGTTGTTATTTTTTGTGTCTACGATCCACATTTATATTTCATTTAGTTCGCCAAATGTATTTCAAATAATCTTGCAGTATACGTATTATTCAATTCAACTTGCAAACTGCTTGTTTCTGCCTGCCATTCCCATGTACAAGCTCCACCGATAGGATAGGCAAGTCTTACCTCAACGTCTCTTCCAGCTACCTCTGGAATGGGGAGTAATCTAGTATCCTGATCGCTGTCCATACGCCAAACAGCAAGTAAAATAAGATCCTTACTCTGTAGACCGTAACTCATCCAAAGATGTGCAAATCTAGGTAAGCCCAAAGGCCAGAAAGGAAGAGATTCAGGAATTAGTTGCCTTATCGACTTATAATACTGAATGCCTTCCTTCACCAAGGCGAGTCGCTCAGCACTAATTTCAGCTAGGTGGCCACTCTGATGAATGCGCAAAAGCAAGGAGTTAACCATATTGAATACAACTTCCTCTAGATCTCCTTCACGCAGGGGATATGACCAGACTGCACATTGCTCTGGAGTCACCAGAGATGCGGAAGCTGCTGCAATGACCCCAGTTTTACGGTAGTCTGTCTGATCACTACTTGACTGAATACTATGTCGACTTAATAACGCATAGTCAAGTCTCATACCACCACTTCCGCAGTTCTCAATAACCAGATCAGGGTAGCGTTCGAAAACCCGATCTATCCAAGCTAAATATGCCCGGTTATGCTCAAGTAACCCATCTCCGAAGCTATCTGCGCCAACTTCCGTACCAACTCCAGCATTGATATTGTAATCCATTTTAATGTAACCAACACCATACTCTTGTACTAAGCGATCCATAGTTAAGTCAGCAAAACCACACACTTCGGGATTGCGAAAATCCAGTTGATAACGTGAATGATCTATGACTCTGTGACCATGACGTGTAAAAAACCATTCATCCGGGAGTTGGTCCGCAATCTCGCATTTAATTCCCATGACCTCTATTTCTAGCCACAATCCAGGAATCATGCCTTTACTTCGAATATAGCTCAAAACCTCTTCAATGCCTGTCGGAAATCTCTTTTGAGAAGGTAACCATTGGCCAACACCATCCCACCACTCACCATCGGAATACCAGCCACAATCAATACAATAATATTCACATCCTGCTTCTGCCGCAGCGTCTACTAATGGTATTAATTTCTCAGTTGTAGGATCACCGAATAAGCAATTCATATAGTCATTAAATATAACTGGCAGCTGAGCATTATCCTTGCTTTCTCTTATAATCTTTCTTCGGTATTTGGTCATGGCAGCTATAGAGCTCTGTAATCCACCTTGTACGGCACCTACTGATGCCGTCACTGAGGTAAATATGTGGCCTGGTTTCAATTCCTTCCACCACTGATGTTCGGCATCCGTAGGTCCACTAACCTGAACGTATAGCAGATCACGTATATCACTTATCTCCCATTGCCAAGATCCGTTATTCTCAATCTGCCAGATTAGAGAGGTGTCTGATTCTTTGTTTTCTATCACACCTACTGGTGCATATTGAGAAGTTGACCAAGTCCCCGTGCTGCTGTAAGAAAGCCGTTTCATGGAAAATTCATTCACGGTATGAAGGCCTAATTCGGGTAGTGTATACGCTTGCCACTGAGCCTCGCCATACCACGTGTTGTGTGGAATGTGAAGTCGTATTTTCTCTTCTCGCGGGCTGCTGCCTTCCTTATCAACACCTGTCAGGGCAAAAGAAGATATGTACTCAAGCCCTACTGCCTTCATTCCCCTATTCTCTACATCTGACCAAACACGAACGACAGGAATGCCATCATAAAATTGGAAATAGGTTTTCACATATAAACCAGAAATCGAATCTGATTGCTTAATCGTTAACCTTCGTCCAGTCTCGTTTCGATTGTCTTGCCACTCTGTAAGCTGTAACCGCCCGCCTGGCATAGAGCCTGTATGTTTAGATCCGTGGTGGTCGTTTTGGTTTTCTCCTGATACATGCAGCTCTACTAAACGGAATTTGCTTTTCTTCTTCTCATCCCAAGTAGTTGCTTCCTCACAGAGAGGTAAGGACGAGAAGTGTAGTAACCTGACATCTTTGCTTTCAGTAATTTCAAATGTTACATAAAGTCCATTTTCTATTATTTCAATCCATTGTGTCATTTTAATATCTACCCTTTCACGGCCCCTGCTGTCATCCCATCCATGAGATACCGCTGCATAAAGAGGAACAAAATAACAACCGGAATCACTGAAAGTACAGAAGCTGCCATAATACTTCCCCAATCTGTTGTATAGAGACCTTTAAATAAAGTAATTCCCGGAGTAAGTGTCCGGTGTGCTTCATCATTAATAAATACAAAGCCAAACATGAACTCGTTCCAAGCATTTACGAATGCAAACAATGCCGTTGCAATTAAACTCGGGATAGAAACCGGTAATATGATCCGGAAGATAATCCCCACACGCGAGCAACCATCAATTTCAGCTGATTCTTCCATCTCATAAGGCAGCGTATCGAAGTAACCTTTTAACATAAATGTGCATAGTGGAACCATAAATGTCGTATACGCTAATATCATTGAATAGTACGTATTTAACAAATGATAATTTTTCATAAGCAAGTATAAAGGTATTAATAACAGCACGCCCGGGACCATTTGTGAAAGTAACATGGTTAGACTTGCAGTCTTTACCCCCCTGTAAGTTCCAAATCTGCTCAGCGCATAACCGGCAAAAATGGAGATAATTAAAGATAGAATTGTTGTTGTAATGGCGACATACATGCTATTACCAAAAAAAGTTACAAATTTGGATTCCAACAACACTCTCGAAAAATTATCAAAAGTTAACTTATTAATAAGAAATGTGGGATGACTGGTTCGAACTTCATTCAAAGGCTTTAATGCCGTGTCGATCATCCACATAAAAGGAAATAAACAGTATACAGCTAGTATGACTAGCACCGTATAGGTAAGAATTTGTAACCATAATTTCTGCTTCTTGCTCATGAGCATAACACTACACTCCTAATCTTTAATGCTTACGACTTATTTGTCTTAGAAGATCTCATATAGAACAAAAGAAATGCCACCATCATAAATCCTAGCATCATTGAAGCAAGCGCAGATGCTGAACCAATATCATATTCTTTAAGCGCATAACGATAAATCATGATCGGAAGCGTTTCGGTTGAGTTAAATGGCCCTCCCTCTGTCATCACCCATATAAAATCAAAATTAATCGCCGTCCATATCAGGTGAATGAAGATCAAGGTTAACGAAACTGATCTTAACTGGGGCAATACGATTTTAAAAAATCGCGTCATAACGCCAGCCCCATCAATGGCTGCAGCTTCAATCATCTCTTTGGATACAGACTGCAAGCCAGCCAATAAGCTAATTGTATAGAAAGGAAAACTTCTCCAAATGTTAACGAACGTAACTGCGAATAAAGCCGTATCCACTTCTCCAAGCCAGTAGTACGGCTTATCCAATATACCCAATTTCACTAAAGCAATGTTGATAATGCCATAATCAGGGGCTAACATCCATTGCCAAGTAAGTCCTGCCACAACGATTGGAACAACCCATGGGATAATAATAATTCCCCTAAAAATACCTCTACCTTTTAAGGGTTGATTGAGTGCAATAGCTGATATGATCCCGAGAAAATACTCGCCTGTTACAGACAATACTGTCCAGACAACCGTTTGTCGAAGTGCACTTACAAAGTTCTCATTCTGTAAGACGGTCTTATAATTCTCCAGTGCTGCAAAACCAGTAAACGATTTATTTACTAAGTTCTTGAACTGAAAACTATCCCAAACCACACTCAATAATGGATAGGCAATAAGGAACAAAAAGAATAATAACGCGGGTAAAACAAACAAGTTCGCCAGAATCTTAGTTTTGCTTTCTCTACCAAAATAAAGTTTACGTTTCCAGTACGTAGTCTCTTGAATCAATTTTTTCTCCATGTTCTCCACCACAATCACCTTTTTTAGGTTAAGATCAACAGGCATCGTCAAGTTATTTAGTAAACCAAACAACGGACAATGCCTGCTCAGACCATCTCTTTACTTCGTGCTTAATTCGCCGGACTTTTTCAAATCGTTATTGACTGCATCAGATAACCACTTTGCCACTGCTTCAACAGAATCATTTTTAATTAATGCACGTGCTATAGAATCTTCCAAGTCTTTGGTAATTCCACCAAGTGAAACACTTGGGAATACAACTCCAGAAGCCGCTAAATCCGTGAATCCTTTCCCCCAAGGGCTGTCACTAACGACGTCAGAGCGTGGAGAGTTCGTCGGACGTATCGTAGACTGCCATTCTTTCCCCATAATGTAGGAAGCGAATTCGAATGTTTCTTTTTCATGCTTCGTTTTGTAAATATACAATGGGCTAACTTCTAGGAATGTTGCTGCTTTCTTTTTAAACGGCGGTGCAGCTACTTTGACATCCTTCATTTCTTCCGGATTCTCTTTGCTGCGTCCTTCGATCCAAGGACCGTTCACGACCATCGCATACTGACCTTGTGCAAAGTTTGTATCTTCTTCCTGCCAGCCCCATGTTTTCGCTTCTGATTTAACTACACCTTTTGCAACTAGATCCTTGTAAAATTGGAATACTTCACCGACACGTTTTAACTCTTCCGGATTATCTTGCCATGTATTTTTAAACTTTCCATCTGTCTGTTTCTTAGCAATTTCCAGATCGTTTTGAGCTAGCAAAGATAGTAGTTCTTGAGGGGAACGAACACCTGCCGCCGCGATACCGAAAGCTTCTTTGCCATTTGAACTTTTCACTTTATCCGACATGGCAAGGAGTTCGTCCCATGTTTTAGGCGGTGCATCGTATCCAGCCTTTTTCAACATATTTTCATGATAAAGAAGGGCACGAATTCCGAGATATTGTGGTAACGCTTTAATTTTTCCATCTACAGATAAGGAATCGATGACGTTCTTGTATATCTTATCTTTATCGCTCCAAGCATTAAAGGATGCGCTTAGATCAGCTAAAGCATCCATTTTATTAAACTCACCAAACCATTCACTAAGGCCCCAGCTAAGATCAGGAGCATTGCCAGCATTGATGGCTGCAATTAATTTATCGTGCATGACATCAAAAGTAATCAGTTGAACATCGATTTTGATATTTGGATGTGTTTCCTCAAATTTCTTGATTTGTGCTTTTGTTTTAACTTCTTCATCAGAGTTTGGTGACCAGGCAGCCCAGAATTGCAACGTTACTGGCTTTTGAGTTGCTGCAGTGGTAGCTGCTGCCTCACTCTTCGGAGCTGTTGTAGCGCTCTCCTCCACTTTCGTCTTTGCGCAACCTGAGAGTAATGAGAGTGCTACGATACTGGACAGTACAACTGGAACCACTTTTTTATTTACCATTTTGATGTCCCCTGCTTTCTTCTCTTGTTTGTTTTGTTTCATGTTTACATCCTAAGTGTACTAAGAAGCAGCGATTACGGACATGAGACAAATCTCAGAGAATAGTGGAATATATTCAGATATCTGATTGGTGTTGGACCCGAAATTGTTTGGGCAGCATGCCTGTCGTCTTACGAAATACTTTACTAAAGTATCTTTGATCTTGATATCCTACTTTCTCGGCAATTTCATACGTTGTCAGTCCACTATTGGCTAACAATAACTTCGCTTGATCCATTCGAACACGTGTTAAATATTCTGAGAAGTTCTCACCTGTCACGCTTTTGAAGATGGAACAAAAATAATTTTTATTCAAATAGAACTGTTGTGAAACACTTTCCAAGCTTATATCCTGATAATTCACTTCCACATATTGTTTGACACTATAAATAAGTTGCTTTCCTGTTTTCGTCTTTTGATTCTTTGTTAAACTCTTTAAAAGCTGGTCCATAATATTGCGAAGAAGTAACTGTACTTGTTTGACATTCCACTCTTGCACGCTAGACCTTGCTTCCTGGAGCCAATAGAGAATATTCTCGGATTGATGCGCCGCCTGCTCAAGTGTATCAATGAGAATATTTACAGCTTGCTTAAAATCCTGTCGACTCATTTTCACAATACTATGATGATGCATAGCCTCTTCGAACTTCATCATTAATGAAGTTTCGCTTTCTATCGAGCCCATCTTCACTAAGAATTCAAGAAGAATCTGAAGATCTTTCCATTCTTTCTGGTCACTCGAACTTCCTAGGTGCGACCTCTCTTCACCAAATCTAACAATGGTCTCTTGTTCACCAAAACGAACGGTTTCAATCGCATGAACGCCCTCGAAATACGCTGCTGCCAATGCACTTAATGATTGTTTGACCGAACTGATACCGATAAGTGCTTTCACACGTAAACATGTTGTTAACGATAGATGCATGCTTCTGGCCCGTTTTATGGGGTCAAATAACGCCCCTTTCGATTCGATAACAACGACATATTCGCCAGACTTCTGTAAATTTCTAAACACAATGCCACCATATTCTAGCATTATTTCCTCTAAAATATTTCTTGCTGCGAAGTAAAAAATAGACCGATCTCCGCGATACCGGTCTTGAATATGTTCATCTAAATCAACTAAATGAATGGCCATAACCATGTACTTTGATTCTGGCATTGCTATAAAAAGCTGTTCCGCTCGAACAAAGATATCAATTTCATCTTTTAATTTTCCACCCACGATTTGAGTCATTAACTCATCTCGCATGAGAACAATCCCTTGGTTCAGAACTGCCTTTTCATTAATCTGCTCAACGATACGATTTGAATCTCTCGCAAGTTCTTCTACCGCCTTCACTAGCGTTCGCAGTAATTCAGCTTCCTGTAAAGGCTTGAGTAAATAGTCAAACGCATCCAATAGGAAGGCTGGTCGTGAATACGAAAAATCTCCATAACCGCTAAGTACGATAATCTTACCGGCAAAATGATTTTTTTTTAGCCACTCCATAAAGCTTAGCCCGTCCAGCAAGGGCATTTTTATATCTGTGATAATAATATCAGGTTGATATTTTTCGACTAAACGACATGCTTCTTCGCCATCAAGCGCATCTCCTACAATTGTCCATCCAAGTTCAGCTGTAGGTATGCACATTTTCAGTTGTTCATGAATCGCTATTTCGTCATCGACAATAAGAATCTTCATACTTTCACCTCATGGTTGTTAGGTAATGGGAGCTCGATGACGACCATCGTCCCTCCATCTGGTTTGGAGAGTATACGTAATCCATATTCCTTGCCGCATAAAAGTTGGAGTCTTGAATGTACATTCTGTAGACCTATAGAATGCCGCTCCTCGAGAGACTTCATATCTGCTTGTACATTAGCTTCAAGTCTATGTGATAGATGATCCAGAGCATTGTTCGTCATTCCCTTACCATTATCGACAATATAGATTTGCAACTTGTTCTCAGACACATCCTGCCGAACGTAAAGCTTTAATAATTTCTTCTCTCTTCTTGATGGGATTAATCCGTGGTCAATCGAATTTTCAATAATAGGTTGAAGAATTAATCTCGGCACATACACATGTTGCAGTTCCTCACTTACCCTAATTTTAATCGTTAACATGTCTGGATATCTTTTTCTAATAATAAACAAATAATTTCGAATATGCTTAATTTCATCTTTCAAAGTAGCCCATTCATCTTCAATATTCATGTTATACCGATACATATTGCTCAAGCATTGGCATATCAATTTAATTTCAGGCGCATTTTCAACGGTAGCAATATTAGAAATTGTCTGTAGCGTATTGTGTAAAAAGTGAGGCGATATTTGCGCTTGTAATGCTTTTATTTGTGTTTCCTTGTTTAATAACTGAAGTTTAAAATCATGATCGATTAGCTGTTGAATTTGCTCAGCCATTTGATTGAATTGATTCCCCAGGAAACCGATTTCATCCTTCGTGAATACTTCCGTTCTAGCTGAGAAATCTCCCAACTGTAAACGCAACATGTTTCTATGTAATCTAATTATCGGTTTTGTGATGCCATAACTAAGGGTTAGAGAGAATACAATCATCAACGAAATTGCCACAACAATGACAACAAAAGCTAAATTTTTCAAGAAAATCAGATTTGGATTTACTTTATATAAGTAAAGAAGCTCCCAACCAAATTTACTAAGCTCCGTTTTGACTACCTTGCTGTCAGAAGAAATACGGTCTGTTTCCAACTGGGTAAGAATCTGATTAGGATCCGTATGATAAACAATACTTTTTTGAGGGTTAGAGATGATGATTTGTCCCTTATAAAGCGTATTGTATTTTTCAATCGATTGTTGAAAGGATGTCACCTTAACATCAATGACAAGTGCACCCACCTGCTCGCCACGGAAATTTAATGGAACTAGGTACTGATAAATAGGCTGATCATAGAAACTTGTCTTTCTGTAAAGTAACATAGGCCCTTGAGAAGCGTTTGCTTGCGTTTCTTCGATTAAGCCCTTCAAATAGGTCTGACTCAGACCAGAATAAGAAACACCAACATAAGAGAAAAAACTACCTTTGGATTCACCAACTGAATTAATTAAATAAATGCCTAGTATATCCTTGATCTTAGCGTTATTATACATCCCCAATAATAATGCTTTCGTATCCCGAAACGAATCATAATTATGACTGTTATCGGGCTGATAATCAGAAAAACTACGCAGGCTTTCTAATAAGTCAAAGTTATAATAAATTTGGTACGCGGTATCGTATAGATTTTGGCTAAAATCCTCAATACCGCTGAACATGTCTCGCTCAACAAGTGTTTTTGCTTGCTCAGCATCACTTTTTATCGATTGAGATACCTGAAAAACAATAATTCCTGCTAAAATGGATATTGGTATCCCTGTTGTTAAAAGCATGGCAATTAAAATCTTTATCCGAATCCGTTTAAATTTCATGCTATCACGACCTTTATGTTGTAAGAGATTCTTGTTATTTAATTCGTGATCTAAAATATCAACTCCTTTAAAGAAAGTGTTTACCCATATGCTGTTCTAGTATCTCTAAATCAATTGGGGATTCGCAATTCACTAATAACCATCCTTCAGAATGTGTCATGGTTTCGTTATGATTAATTCTACACAGCTTACTTAGTGACTCCAATTCCAAGAACTTTTCATTCGTGTATAATTCGAACGAAGAGCCTTGATTGGGATAATGACCTGCGAGATTGTGATCGTACTCTTTTATAAAAATCTGATTACTCAGTTGATATGCGGCAATCCCACTTTCAAGCTTAATTTGAATGTTTGACATCGTATCCTCACCTTTCCGTTTTCATGATTCATTATGAAAAGACAGTGGGTTTGTGAAAATCACAACCCTACTGCCTCATTCTTATCAATTAATTAGTAGGAGCAGCAATGGAGATTTTATCTATGTCAGGTGCGTATGCCGTACTGTTAGAGAAAGTAATCGTGTTATTTCCAGCCACAAGAGTCACATCCACTACTGTAGTCTTGTAGTTCGACCAACCTAACGTATTACGGAAAAATACCTTTTGACTAGTGCCGCTATTGACCCGAATATCCGCTGATCGATCAATAATATTAGAGTTATAATTACTTGCACCGCTTCCCAATTCACCATTGGCATAGGTAATAACCATTCGGTAAGTACCCGATGTTGGAGCAGATACATTATTAATTGTTAATGTATTTCCTGAACCTAAACCGATATATCCCACAAATTTACCACCTGAAGCCGCAGTATTTGAAGTGATTACTGCTGTACCACCCAATGTATTACCCGTGGCTTCAGCTTCATAACTGGTTATTACACCAGTAGTAGGTACAACATCGATATAATCAAAATTAGCTGCATCGGAATCATCTGTCGTATAAGCCTGTAAGGATATGCGATTTATTCCAGCCGTTAAGAACGTTTTTACTGTTACGCTGTTCCATGTGTTCCAATTTGCGGTTCCCGGTAAGGTTACATTTTGCAGCACATTTCCATTAAGCTTCATCTGAATAGATCGATTTATAGGAGCTCCTGAAAATGGCCCAGCGGAGTAACGAATGGTCACATTATAGAAATCATTCGTTGCCGCTGTAACAACGAAATCAGTTGAAGCATTTGAAGTACCGCCATAACCTTCGACAAAATAGGTGCCTGAGTAACCCGTATTTGTTGAATATGTTAGATTAGCTGTACCGCTAAAGCTAGCATACTCAGCTTCATAACGGGATGCATTATTGGTTAAGCTTAAATCTTTGTTCGGTGCAACAATAAGCTGGTAGGCGGATAGTGCTTTCATGTTTGCGACTGGAACGGTTATTTGTCCGTTAACAATCGTATAATCGCCTTCTTGTACGTAATAAGGGCCTGCAGATGGATTTAACCCCGTATTATCTACACCCCATAAAGTAGCATGAACAGAAGTACCGAAGTACGAAGTTGATCCCAATCCTTTTACAACGACATCTGTACTAAACACATCCGTGCTATTTAACGAGCCGCCGAATACGACTCTTGCTTGTTTTTTGTTACTATCCAAAGTTGCTATGCCTTGCAGTGAGCCATTTTGCGTTGGGGGTGTCACTTGTACGGTATTACCGGTCATTTCGCCGTACCATTTATATAACCACCAACCACCAGTTGCTTTATTGTTCTCTGTCACAAGATCATTGAGCGCGCCAGCCGTAGTCCAATAGGCAAGATAACCGTCTACTTTTGTATTTTCAAGACGTGTAAGCCATTGCACCAAGTTACCTGGAACTCCAAGATCTCCTGAAAACCTTCCATATTCATTAATGACAATTGGATGCGTACTCAAGCTTAATGTTGATTCAACACTTCTGAAATGATTAAAGTGGTTGTAATAATCGGTAAAGAAATCATTTCCAAGTTCATGCCAGGTCACAACATCAGGTAATACATTATTCGCTTTCGCATATGTCATAAAATCCGAATAAAACTGTGAATCATATCTGCTGATATTAGGACCTGCAATACGCGTTGTCGGATCAAGGGATCTAATTTGTTGGTAAACGGCTTTCCAATCGGCAAAAAAATTCTGACGAACGGTAGCACCATTACTAGATGCAGAATAGTTCAAAATATTTGTGTACCAATTTCCATCAGGCTCATTAAAAGGAACATAAACATACATCTCGTGATTCGGATCAATCTTAACTTTATTCACCATGACATCCACTTTATTCAGGTAATCACTAATACCCAAGTTATCATAAGGCCAATTCGTGTAAATATCTTGCATGTAAATTTGAATATCCTTGCCACCAACCCGTTTGAACTGAGGTGCAATTTTCAGAGCATCCCCATTCGGATGCTGGAGCCCATCAGGTGCTTTTTGAGCTGTTCCCTGTGGATTTAAAGGAGAAAGAACGTTATCTGTCGGTATCCCTTCGTCACCTAACCCATATAAAAATCCTGTTCCTCCGTGCTTAATTGCACCTGTGCTCGTAGAAACATCAACAACAAGTTGTTGATTCGCTGCGAAACTACTACTTGGTTGGATCAGTCCCCCAACTACCAAAGATGTCAAGAACGCACTAATCATTAGCTTTTTTCTCAAAAAAGCCACCTCCCGTTTCTTTTAATAATCATCTTCCCTACTAGATCAATTAAACTCCCCTCTCGATAATCTTCTATTTCAAACTAAGTATAGAACAATGTAAGCGTTGACAGAATGAGATGAAATTCAGATGTATGTGGAATATATTAAGTTTTTCTCGAAAGAAAAAAAGGCTCCAGAGGGAGCCTACTTTGCTAATTACCACTAGTTTATTGTAATATTATCGATCTCGGCATATCCGGTACTTCCTTTAGTCAACCTGATAATGTTATCTCCGGCCGTTAGGTTAACATTCACATTCACGGTACCAAATTGTCCCCATCCTGCTGTAGCAGGATAAGTTACCGTAGAGAACGCTCCACCGTTATATGCTAAGTTTTGTGTCGAATTGGCGCCTGTGCCGTTAGCATAACGGATCGTCATTGTGTAAGTCTTTGCAGTAGGTACTTTCACATAGAAATCAACATAACTATCACTATAATCAATTTGTGCAACATATTTGCTACCCGAAGCATTGGAACCAGTTGCTATATTAGCGTGGTTTACAGCTGCATTTTCAGCTTCGTACACATTGGTCGCTTGACCATATGGCGTGATGTAAATTCGATAACCATCATTATTATATAATCCAGTCATCGGCACAGTAATCTGATTATTTGCAATTGTGTAATCCCCTTCAAGCAATGTATTTGTCGTGTTAACAGCGGTACCCCTATTTACAAACGGAGTCCAGTCTACACGTACATGTACTTTGCTGCCATTTGTTCCGAAAAACGAAGGGAAATTCTTTATAGTCGCATTGACTGAACCGTCCGTTACACCACCAAATAGAACGCTTGCATATTGCCTAGTTGAATCTACATTCGCGAAACCATCAAGTGCAAGCATATCATTAACGTTCGGAGGTGTGGTGTTTACCATGTTTCCTGTCATGTCGCCATACCATTTGAAGAACCACCATCCCCCGTTCCTTTGGGTAGAACTTGAAAGCAGACTGCCTAATCTTCCAGGGTTTGGGACATCCCAATAGCTCTGCATTGCGGTATCGACTTTTAGTCTTTCAAACTTTGCGATCAATGGTGCAGTTGCACCAGGTTTACCTTCATCTTGGTGAGCAGCAGCGCTGTATTCGTTAATAGAAATCGGTCGAGCCGTTACTCCTAAGAGCGTTTCGATAGCCCTGTAGTCATTATGAACCGCAGTGAAATTCTCATTATCAAGCTGATGCCAGGATGTGATATCTGGAACTGTATTCTTGGACTTCTGGTATGTCATAAAGTCCAACATAGCATTATGTCCGTACCAAGCGTACGAAGGACCAATGAGTTTGGCTGTAGGATCAAGCTGTTTAAGTTTCGTATAGGTTTGACTAAAGAATTCACGAAATGTCAGGTTTCCGGATGCATCTGACGAAGTGTGGCCACTACTATAGATATTGCTTCCGCTTATCACTGCATTTTCCGCTTCATATCTTACAGGGCTTCCACCTGAGATATCTATATAGTCGATTTCGGCATATCCTGTAGCACCTTTAGCTAATCGAATCGTATTGCTTCCTGCGTTTAAATTAACAGTAGATGTCACCGAGCCTGGGCTGCCGGTCCAGAATTCAAACCAACCACCAGTATTCGGGTATGTTATTGGTGAAGAGCTACCTCTATTGACACTCATATTATGCGTTGAAGCAGCTCCCGTACCATTGGCATACCGAATTGTCATCGTATAAGCCTTAGTTGTAGGTACGTTTACAGTGAATTCCACATAGCTATTGCTATTATTAATTCCACCAACATATTTCCCTTTCCATGTTCCGTCTGGTTCATTCCATAATTCATATCCATACACATTAGTAAGCCCCGCCGCTTTAACGCTATTTACAGTCGTGGTTAACTTATTAAACCAGTCCGTTAAATTTGTATAATCATACCAACCGGTGAACCAATCAGCAAGACGAATAGATACTTGGCTGCCAAAAGGGGCGATTCTTTGTGCAACCGGAATAGCAGCTCCCCATGGCTGTTGATACCCTGAGACTGCAGGGTTGTTATATGCCTTAGCGTGAAGCGGAATGATTAGATTATTATCTGGTTGATTTTCTATGACGCCGTATAAAGAACCTGCCGCCCCATGAGTTACGGGCCCGATAACACTCGATAAATCGACTGTTAAATCACTTGCTGCATATGCCGGAACTACTGCAGATAAACTAAGAAGTACCATCATTGAACTTAAGATTGCCGCTTTTTTCACATTAAATCCTCCCATTTGTTTGGTGTTTGCTGCCTGCAACTTGATTTCGAGTTGGAAAACAACTGTAATAGTAAACTCTTTAACAACCTTTTACCTAGCTTGGCATGATTCATTACACCTCCTTAAATAACTCAGGAAAATGAAAACGCTTGCAATTATTAATACTCTTTCATATTAAAGGTATAAGCTATACAAAAGTAATTCCAATATCCTAAGATTAGTCGAGGAATTTAATGTAATTTAACCCAAATAAATAAAAAAGACTCCGATAGGAGCCTTTCCATTATACATTCTATTATTTAGCAGGTTACTCTTTCAGACTCGTAGCTTTTGAAACTCCCCTGGAGTTAGGCCCGTTGCTTCTTTAAACACTTTAGAAAAATACTTTGCATCTGGATAACCTACTTGTTCCGCAACTTCATAAGATTTCAATGATGTGTTGATCAAAAGTCCCTTGGCTTTTTTCATTCGAATATCTTTCATATACGCAGTGAAGGACATGCCCAATTCTTTCTGAAAAAGTGAGCTTAGATACTCTGGTGTAATATTAAAATGGCTAGCCAGTTCATCTAATGAAATTCCCGTTTGGTAACGCTCCTGTATGAGTTTCGAAGCTTTATGAATGATCAAACCTAAGGACTTATCATTCTGTCCGAAATGTTTACATGCATTGTCAGCTGCTAGTCTCATAGCTTGTTTTAACTCCATCGGTGTTTGAGCCGCTGATAACAAATTGAATAGCTCATTGCGATCTTTCGTCATGCTCACATTGCCACTAAATACTTCTGCTAAGTGAAGCATATTGGAGGCGAATCGGACACAAGCTCCGGTCACTTCTTGTGGATGTACAGCCTGATTACGACATGCAGCGATCATTGGCTCTATATAGGAATAGATCTTCTCTTTATCACGATTAGAGACAGCTTCTTTCATTTTCAATTCCAAATCGGTAGGATACTGAAATTTACTTCCTGCCTTGTGAATGAACTCATCTTTTAGGAATGTTCGCTGATTTTCATACGTAAGTGACCACTTGTGTATTTCTCTTAAGCTTAAGATTTCGACTTTCAAATCTCTAATATGAGGAAGCGAAGTCCAGCTTATAACAAAGTCTGACTCTTGAAGGGTGATTAATTGAGCTATCACCGATTTCCAAAACTCTTCTATTTCGAGCAAATCTGTCTTTTGCAGTAAAATAACAATTTCCTGGCGCTCTTGAAGCTCTGTGAGACAAAAGTTAGGTATCTGTTTTTCATTTTCAATATGAAGTCGAATTTTTTCTTTCAATAGTGATACGCTTTCATAAACAGAAGCCCCTAAATAAACAGATGCTGCCTGAAATTCCATACCAGCATTGAATCCAAGGAATTCATGGATATGTAATTGGAATAGTTCATGATCGATATCCGATTGTTCCAGATATCGCCCTAGTAATTGCTCAGGGCTTGCAATAGGCGCTTTCTCTTCTATGCCATTTAGTAGATTAGATATCAGAGTTCTTTCTGCATCTTGAAGTACACGAGACAAATCATCTGCCGTAATAGGCTTTAATAAATATTCACTGACGATCCCTGTCTGCAAGGCCCTACGGGCAAAATCGAACTCGGAATGACCGCTAAGAATCACTGATTTGGAAGTAATACCTTTCTTTTTTAGGTTCTCTAGCATTTCTAAACCATCCGTACCAGGCATTCGTATATCGGTGATAACTAAGTCCGGTCTCAATTCCTCAATGAGTGCTGCACCTTCTAACCCATTATCACTCTCACCAACAACCTGATACGTATCGCTGAACTTTTTGATCAATCGAATAATGCCTTTTCGCGTTTTCTCTTCATCCTCAACGACAACGATTCTCATCGAACTTCCCCCTTCAACACACCGCTTTCATTCACACTCGGTAAGACGAGACTTACCTCCGTTCCTTCTCCAACCACGCTCTTCATGAAGAATTTTGCTTTGTCACCATAATACAAAGACAATCGGTCGATGACATTGCGCACCCCTATACCAGAACCAGTTGACTGAATACGTTCATAGTGGCCTTCCATGATATGCTTAACAATGGCTTCATCCATCCCACAGCCATTATCTTCAAGTTTTACACAAAGTGAATTTTTAAATCCTGTATAGAAATGAATTTTTATTAAGCCTCCACTTTTCTTTCCCGAAAAGGCATGAAGAATAACGTTCTCTACAAAGGGCTGTAGTAATAATTTATAGATACGGGCCTTCTTAACGCCGGATTCCATGGTGATCTCGTACTGGAACGAGTTATTAAATCGATTTTGCTGCAGAAACAAATAATACTCCAACCATTCAATCTCCTCGGCAAGCGAGACTAATTTATTACTTTGGCTAATGCTGTACCGAAGAATATGGGCAAGTCCTTTCAGCATGCGACTGATTTCGTGTTCATCTTTTTCAATCGCCATCCAGTTAATGGAATCCAACGTATTATAGAGGAAATGCGGGTTGATTTGCGCTTCTAAAGACCGAATTTCCGACTCTTTCTGTTTCTGAACAGCCTGCCGCGTCTCTTCCATCAGCTCATTGATGGTTATCATCATTTTGTTATAGTTGGAAACGATCACAGAAAACTCATCTCTGGAATCATTTGCGATTTGAACATTGAAATTACCCCGTTGGGACAACTTCATCGCATTCACAATTTTGCGCACTGATTTTGTCAAAAAACCTGAGAAATAAATAATAAGGAACGTTGTCAGCGCCATCATCGCTGCACCAGCAAGTATGTTTATTTTTTGCATACCATACATTTCTGAGAATAAATCGGACTCGTTGGTCACGTTAACAATCGTCCAACCTGTCTTTTCGTTTGAAAAATAGTTAAGGATCGAAGCATTTTTTAATACACTCGCATGTGTGGGAAGCTCACGACTCAGTGGTTTCTTCTCGTTAATAATGTCGGACAGGTTCATGCCGATTTTTTCTTTGTCTGAGAAGGAAATGAGATTATGTTTCTCATCCATCAAAAAGTTAGATGAGTTGATTTTACCTACTTGAGCATCATTCGTTGTGAAATTCACCGCATTGGAGAGCACAGATTCATCCAAACTAACAATGATATAACCCATATCTTCCGGCGTTCCATTCGAAAGTCCTGTTAATTTACGAGCAATATGGAAGACGAACTGTCCTTCATCCGTCGCTCCACTGACTTTCTCCGTAACCGTAACAATAGAGCCTTGTTGATTATTCTTGAGATTTTGCAGCAAATTCAGACGCGAATCTTCCTTAATATGATTCCATAACGTATCAATGGAAGAACCTGTCGCGCGATCAAACGAAAGGATGCTCCCATTTTTATTAAAAAAAGAAAGACTCCTAATACCTTCCTTAGAGTACGTATAGCTAGCTAATAATGTACGAAGCCTGCTTGCATAGAGCAAACTTTCTGAATCATTGCCATGAAGGATGTTGTGCACAGAGTTGATGATGTCCTCATCTGAAAATACTTGATACAAAATATCGGCATAAGCAGATAAAGCCGTATTGAGATTCTTATTGGTTTGAATCAAATTATAATTAACAAGTTCGTTAATTTTCGTTGTCATTGTATGCGTAGAATTATAATAGGTAAAATACTGCATGATAATGGCCGGGAGAAATGTTACCATAAAAAAGGTAATAATCAGTTTATTTTTAAAACTAATCTCGGATTTAAAGAAATTGAGAAACGCCATAGAACCACCTTTCATGTAGGGTTTCTACTCATAATAAGATTTTTATTTAAATAATGCTATAGCTACAATAGGAAAAAAGGACAGATAGGCTGTTTTGCTCCTATCTATCCATCCTTCCTCCCTCATCAATCTCTGACCCAAACCACCATCTCACCAGCACCACGGTTCGCCCAAGCATAATAAGGAATATATTCAACTGTTATTGGCTCTTGTTGTAAAGTCTCATCGGACTTATAAAGCTCTGCGCCCCACGTATCATCCTTTTCACGATAGGCTGGAATTTGTATAACCTGAATTCCCCCAAGAAGATCGGGAACCATTTTCGTTGTTACTTCGGCTTGTCTTCGCAAGCGAATCTGATGCAAGTGCTTGCCATTATCCGCTTCCTCCAAACAGTAAACCAAGGGTCCGCGCTGCAGAGCAACCTTCCCAATCGTTTCCCGGAGCAATGGATGACCTTTCATCCGAAGAAGCGGCATCGATAGCTTCCATTCAACTCGATCATCTGTTGTCCATACACGCTCAATCATAACATAGCCATTTACTAGGGAGCTTTGCCATTCAACAGCTTGGCCGTTGATAACTAATTCAGCCCCATCAGTCCAACTCGGCACTCTCAATGCTAAAGTGAAAGCAATATCCTGCTCGGATTCGATGGAGAAATGGACGTTCCCTTCCCATGGGAAGTTGGAACGTTGTTTCAAAGTCAATGACTTGCCGCCTACTTCAAGTTCTGTATCGCCGCCAACATATAAGTGTGTATAGACGCAGTCGTTCTTAACCGTATACACGTATTGTCCAAGAGAAGCCAATAACCTAGCGATGTTAGGCGGGCAGCAAGCACAGCCGAACCAACCTTGTCTAACAGGCTTTACATGGTCATAGATGTGATTAACGCCGCAGGCTTCTGGCCATACTTCAAGTGGATTCACATAGAAGAAATGCTTCCCGTCCTTCGACATTCCGGCAACAACCGTGTTATACAGCGCTCGTTCCATGATGTCCGCGTATTCACTCTTTGCTTCGATTTGCAGCATTCGCTGTGCGAAAAAAATCAAACCGATGGATGCACAAGTCTCTGCATAGACCGTATCATTGGGAAGGTCATAATCTACGGTGAATGCCTCACCGAATGCCATAGAACCAATGCCGCCGGTGATATACATGCGCTTATTGACAATATTGTTCCACAATTTACGGCAAGCATCCAGCATGCCTTGATCGCCGGTTTCAACTGCCACATCGGCAATACCAGCAGCCATATACACAGCGCGTACTGCATGTCCTTCTGCCGAATTCTGATCGCGGATTGGCAAATGCGTCTGGCTGTATTTTTTATCATTAATCATATCCGCATTGTACCAATGTCTCGTTTTACCGCGTTTCTCATACTCCTCTAAATAAAAATCATCTTGCCCACGTTCCTCTAGGAAGAATTTACTTAAGTTTAAATAAGTCTCGTTCCCTGTCGTACGGTAAAGCTTCACAAGGGCCAATTCAATTTCCTGATGACCATCATAACCCTTAATTTGCGCGGGTCCATGTCCAAATACGGTATCAATATAATCTGCGAATCGACATACAATGTCGAGAATTTTCTTTTTCCCTGTGGCGTTGTAATAAGAAACCGCCGCTTCGATAAAATGCCCGGCCGTATATAACTCGTGACACTCACACAAATTCGTCCATTCTTGACCAGGCTCTTTGAGCGTGTAATAGGTATTTAAATACCCGTCTTCCCGCTGCGCTCTGCCAATCAAGTCAATGACATCATCGGCAAGCTTTTCTAACTCGGGATCCTCACCCGTTTCCAACAAATAGCCTACGGCTTCGAGCCATTTTGCGACATCGCTGTCTTGGAACACCATACCGTAAAATTCGCCCTGCTCATCTCCTGCAGCAATTTTCAAATTAAGGATGGCGTGACTCGGTTCTGCTTCCGGAATCCGATCATTTAACGCTTCCCATTGATAGGGCATCACAACTTCTCGAACCAACTTCACATAGGGACTCCAGAAAGCATCCTGGATACGAACATCTTTTAAAGGTAATGCTTTCGCAACTTGCCATTTGAGTGATTGCATCTATCTCTCTACTCCTTTTATCCGTCTCTCTCTAGCCTTTTACAGCACCATTCGTTAAGCCGCTCACAATATACTTTTGTATAAAGATGAAAATCAAGATGACAGGTAGAACGGAAACGACACCGAATGCCATAATGTTATTCCATGAAATCCCTTGATAGCCAAGGAAGTTGTAGATACCTGCTGTTACAGGTCTCATTTCTGGATTACCCGTAAACGTAAGTGCATAGATGAGATCTCCCCATGCATATAAAAACGAAAATACGGCAGCAACAACAACACCAGGAATCGCAATTGGGAGCATGATACGTAAGAAGGTCGTGAATGTGTTACATCCATCAATCTTGGCAGAGTCCTCTAATTCCTTCGGTAAGGATATAAAGTATGTGCGAAGTATCATGACGGAGAAAGGAATCCCAATTGTCGCATCGGCAAGAATCGGTGCCCAAAATGTATTCAAAATGTGTAAATTTTTAAATTGAATAAATAGAGGCGTTAAAATTAAGGATGATGGCAACATTTGTGTAACAAGAAACAAGAGAATAAAGACTTTTTTCCAGGGTGTCTTAAATCTCGCCAAACCATAGGCTGCAGGAATCGCTAGCACAGTAGATATGATCATCGTTGAGACCGAAATAATGGCGCTATTCATGAAAGATCGTAAGATATTATTATCTGCTCCGAAAAGCTGTTTAACATACGATCCCCATTGAAGATGCACAGGTAAAAATGTGGGATGCGCTAAAAAGATATCTGATTCAGGCTTCAGTGAAGTCACGATCATCCAATAGAGTGGAAATAGGAATACACAGGTAAAAAGCAGTGCAACCAGATTGAGGGTTCGATTCGTTCTTCGCTCCGCTTTGGTATGAAATTGCACGCTACATCACCTCTTCCTTGCTGACCAATCTCAAATAACCTAGACTTACAATAAATAAAATGACGAACAATACATTGGCAACCGTAGCGCCTTGACTGAACTTATACTCAACAAATGAGAGCTTATAAGAGAATGTCGACAGCATTTCCGTCGCATTGATCGGACCACCATTCGTCATAATCACAATAAGATCAAATACCTTGAACGTATAGATAAAACCTAGAATGAGTAATGAGGTAATGGCTGGTTTCAATAAAGGCAATGTAATTTTGAAAAACTTATTAAAAGCATTAGCACCATCAATCGAAGCACTTTCATAAATATCCTTTGGAATTGTCGTCAAACCCGTGGTAATCAATATCATATTAAAAGGAACACCGATCCAGGTGTTAGCAATAATGACAGCCCATAAAGAATTTGAAGGGTTTACAAGCCACTCAACCGGTTGGTTAATCACATGCATATTCATCAAAATTTCATTTAGGATTCCGCCGTTCAAGGCGAAAATGAATTTAAACATCAAACCTGTTACCGTGATCGGCATCAGCCAACTAATCATAACTAACCCTCGAAGACGTTCGGCCATTGAAAATTTCTGACTGAACAAAAGCGCCAACGCAAAACCGATAATGAACTGAAAAACAATACATAGCACGGTATAAATCAGTGTATTGTACGTGGATTTCAGAAATATTGGATCTTTAAAAATTAGCTTATAGTTTGCAAATCCAATAAATGAAGGCGTACTCGCTATATTCATAACGTTAACATCATAAAAGCTTAACCGAATATTTTCGAACATCGGATACCCAACCATCACTAACAAGTAAATGAGCGCCGGTAAAATAAATGCGTTGCTGTAAAACCGATCTGTTAATCGCACTGTTGTGGTCCACCGCCTTTCTAAAAATTGTTGGAGTACAAATTCACTTTGTACTCCAACAATGAAAAGTTAACCTATTTTAATGCTGCACTGATTTTTTCTTGCGCTTCTTTCGCAGCTACTTCTGGCGTTTTGTTCAAAGTCAACGTCTGCTGAAGAGCTGAAGAAATCGCATTGGAGATTTCTGGCCATTTCGGGTGTGGTCCACGAGGCTGAGCATACTGCATTTCTTCGTTAAATACTTTAAGTACAGGATCTTCTGTCCAGTACTTGTCCGTTGCTACATCTTTACGTGATGGGAAATAACCGAAGCTTTGAGCAAATGGCTTAATGACTTCTGGGCTTGCTACATACTTAATGAATTTAACAGCGTCATCCACATTCTTGCCATTGACGACACCCAAATTCTCACCACCAAGTACGGATGCGTTCTTTTCGCCTTTCGGAAGAAGGACTACACCATACTTCAGATCTGGCGCACTTGATTTCAACTCAGGAATTTGCCAAGGTCCGTTCACCATCATTGCGACTTTACCAGCTGCGAATTGCTTCATAACATCTGCTTGTGTCCAGTTGAGCACTTCTTTACTGACCGATTGATCTTTGACTAAGTCTGCTAAGAAACTGTAAGCTTTAACGCCTTGTGGGCTATCTACTTTATCAAAGGAAGCGCCTGCAGCAAGTAACCATGGAAGGAATTGGAAAGTCCCCTCTTCATTACCTAACCCGCTGAATCCTAAACCTTTCACGTCGCCTTTCGTCAGCTTTTTGGAAGCATCACGCAGCTCATCCCACGTTTTTGGCGGCTGAATGCCTGCACCATCTAGCATCGTTTTGTTATAGTACAAAGCCAGGTTGTTACTGCCTAACGGGATTCCGTAAACTTTGCCGTTCAGCGTAGCTGATTTCCATGGTCCTTCATAAAATTGGTCTTTATCCGGCCAATCTTTAATCTTGTCTGTAATGTCAGCGAACAATCCCATTGCAGCGTATGCCGCATGATCTGGATTATCAATCACCACGATATCTGGGAGATCCTGTGCTGCTAATCCAACAGACAGACGTTTTTTAAATTCAGCGAATGGGATGAACTCAGGCACAACTTCCACATTCGGATCTACCTTCGCATAGCCTTGTGTCAGCGTTGAAATTTTGTCGAAACGATCTTTCCCTTCAAAATAGAACCAAAGTTTTAGCTTTTTCTTCGCAGCTGCAGGAGCCGTTGTTGCTGTATTTTTTTCAGATGCTGCAGGTGTTGTCGTTCCTGTAGTGCTTTTAGTGTCACTGCTTGTTGATGAGCAGCCTACTGCAGTTGCAAGAAAAACTGATGCCATGACTAGCGATGTTAACGCTTTCTTCATTGTACAAGACCTCCATTGTAATGTGCTGTTTCTTTACATCCTTATCATAAAACAATGAAAGCGTTATGATAATTCCAATAATCTAAGAAAAGTAGACGAATATAAGGTGATTTTTCTTGATCGTTTAATCTTGATTGAATTACCCCATTATCATTTCCATCATATATAATTCTATAAATGTACATTGTACTTGGGAATTCTTATGGATACAAATTAATTAATAACTTTTTAATTTGGATATTGCCCAGGAGGCTCTACTTAGGACCCGCTTTTCGATCTGCGAAACATAGGAGCGGCTAATCCCCATCTCCTTAGCAATCTCTCGCTGCGTCCTACTACAATTACAAACGCATCAAGAAAGAGCTAAAAGGCATGAGCCCGGTATAGTACCGAACTCATGCCTTACAGGATACATAACAGTAATATCTAACTTTTTAGGGTTACTTCTTTTCACCGGACAATTACGGATAAGTAATATGGCTGGTCATCTCTGTTTTCCCGAGCAGGTAGAGTTCCACTATAATTCACTTCATCCCAGCGTCCCTTCACCGTTATTCTTTATCAAGTACCGCAAAAGGTACGGTAACAACTTGTCGACAATTCAGGAAGAGTTGCGTAATCAACCTGTTCAGCGGAATACGCAAAGGGGCTTGAAAGAACAGCAATCAGCCGCTCCATCACACGATAGTCTCCATGTTTTACCGCAGATTCTAGCGCTTCTTCTACCCGATGGTTACGTGGGATTATCGCAGGATTGCTATTGCGCATCAATAGATGTGAGAAAGCTTTCGGTTCCTGCTGTCTCCCTAATCGCTCCTGCCACAGTCCATGCCATTGTCTAAATTTAGGCTTGTCAAACAGTTCCGTATCTTTAGTCTCATCCAAAGTTAAAGCACGAAAAGTATGGTTATAATCCGCACGATACTCCTGCATAAGACTGAGCAGCCCTTCAATCAGAGATTCATCCCCTGGTTCTTCATTAAATATCCCCAGTTTAGACCTCATGCCTGAGAGCCAATTACGGTGATACTGCTCTGAAAATTCTAAAATCGCATCCTCGACCAACTTGGCACCCTGCTTCTCATCGTCATGCAGCAGAGGTATAAGGGTTTCAGCAAATCTCGTGAGATTCCATGCAGCAATCTCAGGCTGTTTGCCATAAGCATAGCGGCCCTCCGTGTCTCTGGAACTGAATACCGTTGCTGGTTCATAAACATCCAAGAAGGCACAAGGCCCATAATCAATGGTTTCTCCACTAATGGTTATGTTGTCCGTGTTCATCACCCCGTGAATAAAGCCAACGAGCTGCCATTTGGCAATCAGCACCGCCTGACGCTTGATCACCTCTTGAAGCAGCGCTAGATAGCGGTTCTCATCGCCATCAGCCTCTGGAAAATGTCTTTGAATTGTGTAATCAGCTAGCGCTCGGAGCTCTTCCACCGTGCCAAATTCCGAAGCATATTGAAAGGTAGCAATGCGAAGATGACTGGCGGCGACACGGGTTAGAATCGCCCCTGGTTGTTCGGTTTCGCGAAGGAAGGTTTCCCCTGTTGAAACAACGGCTAGACTTCGGGTTGTTGGAATCCCAAGCGCAAACATAGCCTCGCTCATGATGTATTCCCGCAGCATCGGTCCAAGTCCAGCTCGACCATCCAAAAAGCGGGAGTATGGCGTTTTACCTGATCCCTTCAACTGAATATCAACCCGTTCTCCTTGGGGAGTTATCTGTTCACCTAGCAGATGAGCCCTCCCATCCCCTAACATGTTAAATTTTCCAAATTGATGCCCTGCATAGGCCTGAGCAAAGGGCAGCGCTCCTTCTGGAATCTGGTTGCCAGCAAATATGGCTAGGATCTCACTGCTTCGCAGTGCCTCTTCATCTAACCCTAGGGTTGCTGCCAACGGAGTATTTAAAATAACTAGCTTCGGTGAGCTCACTGGAGTTGGATTGAGCTTCGTATAAAAGGAATTCGGCAAACGAGTATAGCTGTTATCGAAGTTCCATCCCGTATCTATCCTTACTTGTTTCTCTGACATCATGTCTCCTTTTCATATAGCTTTACTATGATGATTTACAAAGGGCAGTGGCAGGCGGCCCAGTGCCCTTCCCGAATTTGCAGCAATTCTGGCTGTTCTTCTTTGCACCTTGCTGTTGCAGCAGGACACCGCGTGTGGAATCGGCAGCCAGAAGGCGGATTCGCAGGAGAAGGGATTTCCCCTTCGATCTCTATCCACGCTCTTTTTTGAGTTGGATCCGTCGATGGAATGGAAGAAAGCAGACCCTTCGTGTAGGGATGGGAAGGGTGAAGAAACAAACCATCGGTTGGTGCAATCTCGACGAGTTTCCCTAAATACATGACACCGATCCGATCTGATAAATGGCGAACAATGTTTAAGCCATGGGCAATAAATAAGTAGGTTAACCCCAGCTTTTTCTGCAGTTCCTGCATTAAATTTACAATTTGAGCCTGTACGGATACATCCAACGCAGATACGGCCTCATCAGCAAGGATAAACTTTGGATTGAGAGCGATGGCTCTAGCGATGCCAATTCGCTGTCGCTGACCTCCCGAAAACTCATGAGGGAAACGATCATACATAGAGCCATTTAAGCCTACTAACTCCAACAATTCTTCCACTTTTGCCCGTTTCTCTGCCTTGCTGAAAGATTCATGGATGTCGAAGGGTTCGCCAATAATATCGCCTACCTTCCAACGCGGGTTCACAGAACCGTATGGATCTTGGAAAATGACCTGCATATCTCGGCGCGCTCCCTGCAGTTCTTTGGTCGAAAGCTTGGATAATTCCTGTCCTTCGAAAAGAACCTCTCCCTCTGTTGCTCTCTCCAGCTGAAGCAGAACTCGGCCTAAGGTAGACTTACCGCTGCCGGATTCACCGACTAAACCAAAGGTTTCACCTTTCTTAATCGAAAAGGAAACATCATCAACAGCCCTTATATAGGACTTCGATCGTCTGAATGTTCCTTTCCCTAAGGGGTAAAATTTACTTAAACCTTTAACCTCGAAGAGCGTCTCGCTAGTTAGCTCCTTTTCCTCTACTTCATCTGAAGGTCTTTGATCTATATTTGTATCTACAATCGCTGTATGTTGCTGCCAATCTTCAAGCTGTACTAATTCTTCCGAATACCAACATGCAGTAAGACGTTCATTCACAAAGCGTAATGGTGGACTGTCTTTCACACAGCGTTCGGTCGCAAAAGGACACCTGGGATGAAATCGACAACCAGAAGGCATATCCGTTACATGGGGAATCGCACCTTCAATTGAGAACAATTGGGATGTACGATTACTATCCATCGTCGTAATCGATCGAAGTAACCCTCTCGTATACGGATGATGTGGTTTATCGAACAATTGTTCAACACTTGCTTGTTCAACAATTTGTCCTGCGTACATCACAATGATTTTATCTGCCATCTCAGCAGCAATTCCCAAATCATGAGTGATGAGAAGTATGGACATATTGAACTCTTCTTTAAGCTCCTGCAGCAGCTGAAGAATCTGCGCTTGAATCGTTACATCAAGTGCTGTTGTTGGTTCATCCGCAATAAGCAACTGCGGACTGCATGTAAGTGCCATAGCAATCATCGCCCGCTGCAGCATCCCGCCTGATAGCTCGCCAGGGTATTGGTTCATCCGGATTTCTGGCTCTGGAATGCCAACACGCTTTAATAAATACACAGCTCGCTCCCAAGCTTGTTCACGATTTCCCTGGTTATGCTGGATGATCACTTCGGTAATTTGACTACCAATGGTGAAAACCGGATCGAAAGCAGCCATGGGCTCTTGGAACACCATAGCCATTTTTTTCCCTCGTAATGCCCGAAGTTCTTTCTGTGACAACGTCGTTAAATCATCGCCATCGAGTACGATTTGACCGCCAGAAATACGACCATTTTCATAATCGATTAAGCGCATGACTGATTTGGAAGTAACCGATTTACCACTGCCTGATTCTCCAACGAGACAGATGGTTTCACCTACGCCAATTTTCAAAGAAACATCTTGAATAGCCGTGAACGATCCCTTATTCGTTGTAAATTCTACACTTAGATTGTCAATCTCAAGCAGTTGCTTCAACTTGCGCCGCCTCCTAGCTATGCTCTTCTCTGCTTTGGATCCAAGGAGTCACGTAGTTTATCTCCAATTAAATTAACAGATATGACGAATAACGTGATCGCGAGGCCTGGAAACGTACATATCCACCAAGCCACTGTGAGGTAACCTCGTCCTTGCGAGAGGAGCGTCCCCCAATCTGGAATCTCTTTGAGCACACCCAAACCTAGGAAACTAAGTCCAGCACCGACCAAAATAGATGCACCTAAACCGATTGTGGACATCACTAGGAGCGGCGACCAGGCATTCGTTAGGACATGACGAAAAAATATGCGTACTTTAGAAGCGCCTATAGACCGAGAGGCTGTAATGAAGGAGCGATTCTTAATGCTCAGGATCTGACCTCGCATGACCCTCGCATATTGCGGAATGGACGCTGCTGCAACGGCAAAGATCAGATTAAATAAATGAGGGCCAAGAGCGGCAGCTATGGCTAACGCTAATAGAATGCCAGGAATCGTCATTAGCACATCGATAATCCTCATGAAGATGGTGTCAATAACTCCACCGATGTACCCAGATAGCGCACCGATACTTCCTCCAATGATTCCCCCTGCGAGAACAGAAGAGAATCCAATAATGAGGGAATCACGACTGCCATACACGACAACACTGAATACATCTCTGCCAAAATAGTCCGTTCCGAACAAATGCGACTTGCTTGGCGCATGCATGATTTGATCAGCGAGCATCGCAGTCGGTGCATAAGGAGCAATCCATTGCGGAAAAAGCGCACATCCGATAATAAACAAGGCCACGATCGCTGCTAAATAAACCAATATTTCTGACGCGTTAATGGTTGCGGGTATCTTCGTAATTCGAAGAGGCCACTTATACCTCTGCCAAATAGCTCTTGCGGAAAGAACATCTTTCATAGCCACCCATCTCCTCTCCAATATGCTTTCATATCCGAATTATTGTGTACGGCGAACCCGTGGATCTATGAATACATAAGAAATATCGACTAGCAAATTTACGATGACGTAAATGATTGCTGAGAAAAAGACCACACCTTGAACAACAGGCAAGTCTTTGGACATGATGGCATCCGCGAGGATCCTGCCAATCCCTTGTCTTGAAAAAACAGTTTCGATCACAACCGTACCAGCCATCAGATCTCCGATATGAATGCCAATGATGGTGACCGCGGGTATCAATGCATTACGAAGCGCATGTCGGTACATTACTAGCCGTTCCGATAGACCTTTGGCACGCAGTGTCACGATGAAATGCTCATTGATGACTTCCAACATCGAGTTACGTACCATCCGAACGATAAATCCAGCTCCCACAAATCCAAGTGTGAGTGAAGGAAGGACAAGTGTAATGAATCCTTTTGACCCCATTGCTGGAAACCAACCTAAAGATATGGAGAAGATGAGGATCAATAGGATTCCGGACCAGAACGTCGGCATTGAAATACCGAACAACCCGACTATTCGAGCTAGAACATCGATCCATCGATTGCGGTGTACGGCGGAAAGAACACCGAGCCCTACACCAATGATCGTGGAAATGAGCGTACTTGCTAAAGTGAGTGCCAAAGTAGCAGGGAGATGTTTAAGAATCTTGGGTAATACAGGTTCACTGTTCAATAAAGACTTTCCGAAATCCCCATGGATCATGGCAATGAAATAGTGCCCAAATTGGACATAGAAGGGTTCATTCAGTCCGAGCTGAAGTCTTAAATTTGCAATCGCCTCCGGTGACATAGATGAAGGATCAACCATGGAAAGCACGGGATCTCCCGGAAGCACATACAGAATGCAGAAAACAAGGATTAAGGAACCAAGGATGACCAGCAAGGAAACTACAAGCCGCTCCGTTAATAACCTGCTCATATCGATTAGCTCCTTATTTCGTTATTTTTGAATAAAGGTATCATTAAAGAGCGGGTAACCTAGCGAATCGAATTTCAAACCTTTTACGGACTGGGATGCAGCTACTGTATAAGGGAACACATAGACAGGAATGATGACAGCATTCTCGATAATGGATTTCTGTACTTGTTTGTACAGTTCCGCACGTTTCTTATCATCAGGCTCGATAGCCCCTTGTTCCAGCCATTTATCTATTTGTGGATCTGCAAGTCCTGGAAGACTTGGTCGAGCTTTCGGATCGCTTGTATGGTAGAAGGAGTAGAGTGCATTGGGATCCGAGTTCACCTGGCTGTTTCCATAGATGTCATATTCACCTTTGGTAAACACAACATTGGCGACATCTTTTGTAATCTCAACTTCAACAACAATACCCACTTTTTTCAACTGTTGCTGAATAATAACCGCAATATCATTCCGTTTCTCACGATTCGGAGAGCCATCCACATAATGCAAAGTCAGTTTTTTCCCATCTTTCACACGAATGCCATCCGTGCCTGTCACCCAACCTAGTTCATCCAGTAGTTTGTTCGCTTTATCAATATCGGGCTTAATCCCATTTTCTAAGGATGCATCATAACCGAAAACACCAGGAGATAAAGGTGACCAGGCTCGTGGGTAAGTCCCTAAATATAACGTTTTGACAATCGCATCAACATCAATCGCTGCTTGAAGCGCTTGTCTGGCCTTCAATTCACCCCAAGGCGCTTTTCGTTGATTAATAAATAACGTATAGGGCAATCCATTGGTATTGACTTGGTGGACTTGGATATTGGTATCTGACTTCAAGGAAACAATATTTTGCGGGGGTATCGTTTCACCAGCAAGTACTTGTTTACTCTGAACACTACCGATCCGAGTCGCTTCTTCCGGAACAATACGAAATGTGATTTGATCCAAATAAGCTTTCCCTTTATTCTCAACAATCTCAGGTGCCCAGTTATAGTCAGGACTACGTTTTACTTGAATGGATGCATTCTCTTCCCATTTCACAAAGGAAAAAGGACCTGATCCTACCGGATTTTTACCAAATTGATCCCCATATTTCTTGGCTGCTGTTGGTGATACAATCCCAAGCAATGCTTGACTCAGGTTACCTAAGAACGCTCTGGAAGGTGTTTCGAGATTAATTTTTATCGTGAACTCGTCAATCACTTCCGACGATTTATAAGGCTTAAGTAAAGCTACCGAATTGGCCGCCTTCGTTGCTGGATCGAGAATACGATCATAATTGTATTTCACGGCTTCTGCATTAAATGGCGTACCGTCGTGGAACTTTACGTCTTTACGCAGCTTAAACGTGTAACTTAGACCATCTGGAGAAACTGTCCAATCTGTTGCTAACCACGGTTTAATCGAGCCATCAGGCAATTGAACAACCAAGCTATCATAGAGGGTACGAAGCACCCTTACTGCTACGGCAAGCCCACTGCGATGTGGATCTAGCGAGTCAGGCGAAGTTGCAAGCGCATAAGTAAGCTCTCCTCCGACCACCGCCGTTTGTTTGGCCTCTTCTTTAGGGCTTGATGATTGTGATGCATCCGAGCTTCCACTGTTTGTTGAACCGCACCCCGTTAGAACGAGTACGATGGCTAACGATAATGCACTAAATTTGATCCAACCTTGTGATCTATTCATTTTCTCAACTCTCCCCCATGACTAGAAATTCTATTAGTTACTTACAGTCTCTTTCGCGTAGCGATTTGTTGGAAAAGGAAGACCCAAATTACCGCGAAGCGTATCCGCCTCATATTCGGTCCGATAAATCCCTCGTTCCTGTAGAATAGGAATGACCAAATCTACAAAGTCGCTCAACCCATTAGGAACACCTGAACCCACGATGAATCCGTCTGCTGCTCCGCTTTCGAACCATTCCTGAATACGATCCGCAACTTGTGTTGGCGTCCCAATGAAAAGCGGACGCGGTGTGGCTGATTCCAGCGCGACTTGACGAAGGGTCAAGCCCTGCTCCTTCGCGTTCTGTTTAATCCGATCCGTTGTGCTTTGGAAGCTATTTTTACCCAACTCACCTAAGTCTGGGAACGGGGCATCCAAATCATATTGCGTAAAATCATGATGTTCAAAGAAACGTCCTAGATACGCAAGTGCTTCCCCAATTGTCACCAAGTTGGCTACTTCCTGGTATTTACGCTCTGCCTCTTCTTCCGTTAGGCCAATGATCGGACCAATACCAGGCATAACGACAATCTCCTCGGGATTTCTTCCGAAGCCCGCTGCTCTGCCCTTCACATCATCATAAAAGCGTTTAGCATCTTCCACGGTTGGTTGACCTGTAAAGATCGCATCAGCCTCTTTGGCGGCTAAATCCTTACCATCCTCGGATGAACCTGCCTGGAAAATCACAGGTCTGCCTTGCTTGGATCTCCCAATATTAAGCGGTCCTTGTACAGAGAAGAACTCGCCCTTATGATCTAAACGGTGCAGCTTTTCCGGATCGAAGAATACCCCCGATTGTTTATCCCTAATAAAAGCATCATCTTCCCATGAATCCCATAATCCTTTGGATACCTGTAAATATTCAGAAGCAATCCGATAGCGTTTGGGATGATCCGGATGTTCCTCCAACTTCTTATTGTAGTTCAGCGCCGAGCCCTCGAGCGGGGAGGTGACAACATTCCAACCTGCTCTGCCATCGCTGATATGATCGAGTGAGGAGAATTGTCTCGACACCGTGAATGGTTCACTGTATGACGTAGATAGTGTACCAACCAGACCAATCTTGGAAGTTACGGAAGCTAATGCGGATAATATCGTGATCGGCTCAAAGCGATTCAAGAAATGGGGAATCGATTTCTCATTGATGAACAGTCCGTCCGCGATAAATAGTAAGTCAAATTTACCAGCTTCCGCTTTTTGTGCTTGCTGTTTGTAATACTTGAAATTCACACTCGCATCAACAAGAGCATCCGGATGTTTCCAAGATGACATATTGCCGCCAACTCCATGAATAATAGCCCCGAGTTTCAGTTGTTTTTGTCTTGGCATTGTAATTCCTCCTCATTTTCAATAAACAATAATCCCTATTGGTTTTCTTGGTATTAATCTCTGTTTTTACTGTATCACCGGCTTATAGGACGGTCAATCGTAGATAAAGATGTTCTATTGATGAATAGAATTGTTCTATGTAGTTATTTTTTTCCAATCGAATTCTTTCAATACTTCCAGAAACAAGTCTGTAAAATGGAGACTGGATTCTTTCAGTGTAATAAGAATTGTTCGTAAAGAAAGCCCACTCAATGCCTGAATATCAATGGGTACAAGAAGTCCCTCTTTCACTTCTTGACGCACACAAAGTTCCGGCAGAAAGGAAACACCCATCCCTTTGGCTACAAGCTTCTTTGCTGTTTCCAGATTATCGATTTGGTATTCGATTTGGGGTGGATGGTCCAGCGTCGCAAAAAGTCGATGAATCTTCACCCAATCGAGTGACCCACACTCAAAGAAGACAAGAGATTCGCGACTTACATCTTTTATTGTCAAAGGTTTCTTTTTCACAAAAGGATGGCCAGGATGGACGAAAAGACGAATAGGATCCTCGTAATGTCCCAAACTTTCTACATGAGGATGAGTCACATTTCGGACAAAACCTATATCGATTTCTTTATTCAGTAACATTTCCAAAATTACTTCTGTTGGTGCCGTCGTTAATTTTATTTGTAGATGAGAATGTATTTTTTTAATAAATGGTAGAATTTCTGGGATGACATAATTGGAAACAGATACTGTGCAACCGACTCTGAGTTCACTAAAAGCCTTGTTTACATATTGAAGCTGTTGCTTACCCTTCTTATAGGTTTGAAGTATTTGTTGAGCAAAGGGGAGAAACTGCTTCCCTTTATCTGTCAAAGTGAAATTTCTGCCTTCTCTCTCGAATAGCAGTGTATTCAGATCACGTTCCAACGATTGAATACGGGCTGTAACGGAAGGCTGAGATAAGAACAATGCATCCGCTGCCTTGTTGAAACTGTTATAATGAATGACATAGACGAAAGCTTCGATGTTTTCAATGTTCATTTGCCCAGTACTTCCTCTCTTGCTTACACAAAATCAAGAACTTCGAGAGTACGCCGTAAGAAACGCATCGTCCTGATTTTGTAAATAGAAAGATACTCCTTCGAACGCTTCCTGCGCATCGATACCGTCCAGTTGAAGAGCGACTGTTGATTGATCTCCAAGTGAAATACTCCATGATACGATGCCTAATAGACCTTTTGCATTCAACATTTTTCCTTGTATGCCCACATAAATATTACAGGTATATTGATTGGCAATGGTCACAAAATCCAACACTCGATCAAGGGTCCAAGGTTGTTTCAACGTAAATGTCCAATCTATTTTCATAAGAACTCCTCCTCAACTTTTTCTTTGCATACCGCTTAGTAAACACATGCCCCTTAGGCTTTAATCATTAAAAAAGGAGACACATTCATCCCAATAAGGGATGAAGCATCTCCAGTCATCTGGTCGATTCCGACAAATCCTATAAATTTACTTGCATTTAAATTATAGTAATTCTGACCACCTTTTGTCAACGGTCGAAACATAAAAAGAACCTCACAGCCACAAGCTGCAAGGGTATTTGGAGTCTTTGATCATCTCACTAGCCGAGAATGGACCGGATGATTTGTAAGATTGCGGTCTTTTCCAGATCACGCGCTTGTGGGCGCTGTTCTTTTAAATAATCAAACAACGCTTTCCTCACATCCTCATCTACCGCGGAGAGCGCTTTACCTCTACCATCCCATTCTGGGTGAAGATTCCAAAACTCGTCTATCCAACCGCCGCTTAGATTCGTTATTTGGTCGGGTCGTTCTGAGAAAAACCCTAATTCCTCTCCCACTCCATTGAAAAACACATAGGTTGGAATATGATTACGTCCATCTGCGTGTAAGTAAGCGGCAGCAATATCTTGATTGTCTGGGTCTCGAAGTAAAATGTGCAGCTTTAATTTACCCGTCACCTGCTCAATTTTGCCGAATAACGGTAAATTCGCAACAACATCTCCACACCAGTCATGAGCCAGTACCAAAACATCCACTCGCTCGGAAAGCCCTTCGAAATAAGCCAATTCCTGCTCAGTCAATAGATAACGCTCGAAATTCTCCTGAAGCCTCTCCACGTTTACTTTAGCGCTGCTAACAAATTGCTCGTAAGTCAAGGCTTCCTGAAAAGCTCTCTGTCTTCTTTCCGTCGAAATCCCTTCTGCTTTCTGAATGCTCATCGTGACATCCCTCCAGAAATGTTATTCATACTTTCAGAGCCACCGGCTTACTGTTCCAAACGATACTGGGAATCTCCCGTCGCAACACGGGCATAACTTCTGTGGCAAATCGTTCTACCTGCTCACGCTGCTCCGTTTCGGTCAAGCCATCTACGCTGATGCTGACCACTTGGTGCCCGTAGGCTTCATGGTAGTTTAAGATCTTCTCGATCACGTTATCAGGGCTGCCGATCAGGACAGGCCCATTCTTCACATTGTCCTCAAGATCTTTGAAAGGTGAGTTGTTGTGCTGAGATGCAGCCGTTGCATGGAAAGCATCGTAATAGGGTCGATAGCGTTGGATTGCCTCCTCCGTGGTGTTGGCCACATACAAACTTCCAAAACCTGAGCCAACAATTGCGTTCTGAGGATCATGGCCATAATAGGCCAATCGCTCGCGATAATGATCGATTAACGCTTTGTACTTGGCCTGTGGGTGAAACGTATTCGAGGAAAAAATCGGTTCGCCATATTTCGCAGCCAATTCGGTGGACAGCGTACTAGATGCGCTTCCATGCCATACTGGGATTGGATTCTGAAAGGGTCTTGGCTGTGTAGTCACATGATCCAACGGGGAACGGTAGCGTCCCTGCCAGGTGACGTTCTCTTCATTCCACAAGCGCTTGAGGAGTGCATATCGCTCCGCAAGGGATTCCCACTGTTCCTCTTCAGTAATTCCGAAAAGTGGATAGTGGCGAGGATCGTTGCCTTTGCCGATGATCAACTCGATTCGCCCGCCCGAAAGATGATCGAGTGTCGCATAGTCCTCAGCAACTCGTACTGGGTCGAGCACGCTTAGGACGGTGACCGTTGTTAGCAAGCGAATGCGCGAAGTTCTGGCAGCTATCGCGGTCAGAACTACGGGTGGCGAAGAAGAGATAAACGGTGCTCCATGCCGCTCCCCCACACCATATGCATCAAAGCCGAGTTCTTCCGCAAGGACGGCCTGTTTCAGCACGTTCTCAAATTTCTGATGGGTAGTCAAGGTTTCCCCGCTTACAGCATTCGGTATATTCATCATTAGGCTAAATAAAGCAAATTTCAAGGTATACAATCCCCTCTCTACACCAGGCTCAAAATAATGGAACCCTGTATTTATCCCCTTGTTCTGAATACAGAATGGCTTCCGAGTTGTATAAATCGACTTGCACAAGGGGTGTTTGAATGTTCCCTAACGTTAGCTTATTGGTCTTTAATGCATGGAGCAAAGAAGGTATGTGTTTATGATCAGTACCGATTAAATTCACGTGAACGGTTTCGTGATTAAACAGGATATTGGTTTGGATCATAGCCTTTTCCTCCTCCTTATTATTGTTGACCGCTTTGTTTGGAGCTATAGGTAGAATTCCCCTCATTGTCGTGACGGAATCCTTGATTCTCCCGTTTCGTATACGATTCGTCCAACAGCCTTTTAAAATCAATCCAACGATCCACTTTATTTAAGCTTGCAAGCTTTAAAGAGTCCAATAATACGCCCATTTCATACCCACTCCTTTTTGAAAATAAAAATAGCATGGATTCAATGATCCATGCTTCCGGTTTACCAGTCAGCTTTTTAATTCCGATTAATTCAATGTGTTTTATAAGTTTAAAAATATCACTGTTGTACGCTATTGTCAACTAAGGCTTTTAGCTTCCTTTATAGAACTATTCTATCCATGAATAGATAATATCGATTAGAAGAATAGCACCCTTACCCAGGTAGAAAGCTTTTCCGGACCATGTAAGTTTTAACTTACGGCAATTAAAAGAATAGTCTCTATATGGCTCAACGTCTTTCGCTGAGAATGGCTTTCTGATGTGGTGAGAAAAAGTCCTATGATTCGCTTATCATAGGACTTTTTCTTTTTTATTGATATACATTCGATGATCCGCTTGGATAATTAATTCGCCTAAGGTTACGGGCATAGCCGGATTGTAATGAAATAATCCAAGACTAATCGAAAGGCGATAGATTCGGCCAGCGCTCAAATTAAAGCTGTATAACCTTTGCTGGATTTTCAAGATGATTTCCTGTTCAAATGCATCTAAACTCCATGAATGTCCCTGAGCCTCCGGTAAAACCACGGTGAACTCATCTCCACCCATACGAGATATAATATCAGAATCGCGGAAAACTTCTTTCAAAATATTCGCCGTATCCATTAAGGCCAAGTCCCCCATATGATGACCATAGGAATCATTGATTTGTTTCATGCCATCCAAATCGGCAACAACCACATAAAAGCCTTTGCCTTCCTGAACATTCGCATTCATAAACTGCTGAGCCTGATTAAAAAATCCTCGACGATTATAGAGTCTCGTCAGCTCATCAATAATAGATAAGTTATAAAGCTCGTCCTGAAGACGATGACGTTCTATAGCATAACGCATTGAACGCATAATCACTGAACTGTTGACTTGACCTTTAATCAAATAATCCTGAGCCCCATGCTGCACCGCGTTTAACGCAACCTGCTCATCGTCAAGTCCGGTCAGTACGACGATTGGGATTGCGGGAGCTTGCTCCCGAAAGTCGATGATCGTTTCCATACCATGACTATCTGGAAGAGAGAGATCGAGCAAAACAACATCAAATGCATCCTTAGTAATCAGTTCAATGCCTGTTTCCAACTGATCGACCCATTTCAACTCAACATTCAAATGATCTGTATCCGATAAAACTTCTCGAATCAAACGAGCATCTCCCGGATTATCTTCAATTAATAAAACCTTAATCAATAGTTTTACCTCCTATGCAGCTTCACAATCGTAAGCCAAAAATTTTCAATTGATCGCACGACTGTTAGAAACTGCTCTAGGTTGACAGGCTTTGTGATATAACAATTCGCATGTAGATCATACGCTCTTAAGATGTCTTGTTCGGCTTCGGAAGTTGTCAAAATAATGACTGGAATATATTTCAACGATGGATCCTTTTTGATTTCGGCAAGAACTTCGGTGCCATTGATTTTAGGAAGATTTAAATCTAATAATATAATGTCCGGCACAATCGCATCTCGATAGCTGCCTTCGCGCCTGAGATAAGCTAAAGCCTCTTCGCCATCTTCAACAACACTTAAATTATTGTGTATTTTCCCTTCCTTCAACACTTCGACAATCAAACGAATATCTCCGGGGTTATCTTCCACTAAAAGAATTTCTACATTTTGACTCATCTTATTATCGATCATGTTACATATTCTCCTCTGTCTTGTAGCGTGAAGTAGAAGGTTGTTGAATGACCCGCTTCCGACTCAACCCATATTTTCCCGCCATGGCGTTCAACAATTTTTTTACAAATAGATAACCCTATACCCGTACCCTGGTATTTTGTTTTATTATGGAGCCTTTGAAAAATGAGGAAAATTCGGTCCCGATACTTTGGGTCAAAACCGATCCCATTATCACGAACTGAAAATAACCACTCTTTGCCCTGTTGTTTAATCCCGATATGAATGACGGGCGCGCGGTTGGCATCACGAAACTTAATAGCATTACCAACTAAGTTTTGTAATAATTGCACCATTTGCGTAGAATCGGCAAACAAAGTAGGCATAGGATCATGAGTGACCAACGCATCACTTTCTTGAATTGCGTGCTGTAGATTCGTCAATACATGTTGCAGAACCAATTCAAAATCAACAGACTTAAGCTCCTTCCCCTTCGTACCTACTCTGGAAAAAGCCAATAAATCGTTGATCAAATTCTGCATGCGCTGCGCACCATCCACTGCGTAATGAATAAAATCATCCGCATCCTGATCTAATTTACCTTGGTAACGCTTCGACAATAGCTGCACATAACTGGCTACCATTCGTAAAGGCTCTTGTAAATCATGCGAAGCGACATAAGCAAATTGCTCCAATTCCGCATTGGAACCAGCCAAGTCTTCCTTTTGCTTCTTTAGCTCAAGCTCATTGTCTTGAATATTTTGTGACATTTGGTTAAATGCCTCACATAACTGCAACAACTCGACGGGTGCGGACTTCATACTGGTGTAATCGATTTTATACTGATAATCTCCTTGCTTCAGTCGCTGAACCCCTTTCAATAAATGCTGAACGGGATGTTCAATGTGATGTGATATTCGCAACATCGCGATAAACCCAAATGTAAGCACGATACAAATGATTATTATCATAACAATTAATTGCCTGTTAAAGGTTCGATACACTTCATCTCGCTCAATTTCGTTAACGGCAATCCATTTTCCGTTATTCACCAATTGATACGTACCGAAAACCTGCTTGTCACGGTAATTCTCATAAGTCGATGTTGCTTCTGTCCCCTGCTTCGTGCGTTCCATAATATCGCTATTCAATTGAAATTCCAATGGTTTCCAATTCCCTTGGAACCGCGATTCAGTGATTAAATAGCCGTTTCGATCAATTAAATACGATTCACCGCTGTCTCCATAGCGAAATTGCGCCATAAGCTGCTCGATTGTCTTTAGCGTAACCGTTCCATAGATGACTCCCACATATTGGTTCTTTTTATTTATAACAGGAGCAGAAAATAAAATCATGGGTTGGTTGGTAACCTTGCCCATAAGCACATCTGAGATATATTCGTGCCCTTTTGCGGCTTCATCCAAATAGGTTCGTTCGGTGATATAGGCGCCAATTTGGTTCATTGTGCTAAATTCCACAATACCTTCTTTATTAGCGAAAGAAACCGCTTCAAACTCCTGTTGATGTGAAGCAAAAAATTTAAGGTTATTTTGAATATGATCGAAATCAAGCTCTGTGGTCGATTGCAAATTAGCTAAATTTCGAATTTCAGAAGCTCTGGTAGCTACCCAGCTGTCTATGGCTGTTTGCTGGATCGCACTATCCTTTCGCATTGAATTCATCTGACTGTTCTCAGTTTGGCGATACTGTAGAAAGGAATACGATGAAATCGTTAGCAGTCCAACCATAAGCACCAAGGATATTCCAAAAAAACGCAATCGTGTTTTTAAGCTTTGGAGTCGAAGTAATCGCAATAAGGAGTTCATTGGTCCTTCACCATCAATCCAGAATAAGGGTCGCCTTATCCTTTATATAATTCACATCGGCATCTTTCAATTCATTTTGTAGCTCTTTTCCTGACAAAATATGAGTTAAAGCTTCATTAATGGCATTATTCGCTGAATCGGTAAATAAATGTCCCGGGTTGATCGAAGTTGGATACAGCTGCAGTGCTTTCTGAACATCCTTCATCGCCGGATTAGAGTAATCAGCAATTACATCTTTAAAAGCAGATAAAGCAACATTTTTGCTGTAAATCGCCAGCATGTCTTTATCGAGCAGCAGGGACAATAAATATTTAGCTTTTACAGGGTATAATGTCTTCGCATTGATTGATACTTGCTTGTCTGGCGCCGCTGGCATAACTGTTTTTCCATTCTGATCCGGCAGGGCGAAAAAACCCAATTTGAAATCAGTCGTCTTACCATCTACTACCCCAGGCGTCCAACTACCCATCAACTGCATGGCGCCTTTTCCATCAATAAATTGCTGAGTAGATTCCTCATAGCCTATTTGTAAAGCATCCGTATTAAAAAAGCCTTTGTGTGCAAGATCAGAAAATTTCTGCATCGCGTTATTGACTTCAGGACCGTCAATTTTGACTTTCCCCGCATATAAATCCAATTCAAAATTAGGGTTTTGGAGAAACTCTGACGTTGCGGCAATGGGCAGGTAAACGCCCTGAATCGTCCATCCATCTTTAAATCCGCCTACGATCGGCGATACCCCGGCCTGCTTGATCTTGGTGTTCAACGTTATAAATTCATCCCATGTTTTGGGCGTCTGCAATTGCAGACGCTCAAAAATAGTTTTATTGTAATAAACGCCAAAGGTACTTACATCCAGCGCTGCGCCGTAGGTTTTCCCTTTGTAGGCTACAGTTTGCTTCGCAGAATCAATCATACGCTGGGTCCATGGTTGATCCGATAAATCCAGCAGGTAGCCGGCTTTGGCATAATCTTTAATTTTCTGATTAAATAGGATATCGGCGGCTTGACCTGATTTTAACTGGTTATCCGTCACCTCGGCAAACGTTTTCTCATCCAATTTGTCCCATTTGATTGAACCGTTTGGATATTTCGTTTTAAACTTCTTCTCAACCGCTTCAAAGTATCCGTTTTTATCTTGAGCCCAATAGGAGACGCGCAATGTAAACACTTCATCTGTCCGATCTTCCTTCGCCTGAGCTTGTCCATTCGATGAACTTGGTTGCTTCGCTGCCTTGCTGCACCCTGCTGTCGCGATAACAGAGCATACGACAGTCAGAACAATGATCCATTTACGCATCCGTTCACCCTCCTAATTAGTTATAAACTTCAAACTCATAAATTCTGGCATAGCCGTCAAATCCCGTCTGAGTGCCTTGCGTTACGTACAATCTGACGTATCTTCCTGTTGCGTTCACATTGCGGTCCGTTGAATTGGCTGTGTTCCCCGTCACCGTATCGACATCGGTGAAATTCGTACCGTCATTGCTCACTTGCAATTTGTAATCCTTCGTATTAAAATTGGCGGATTCTCCATTCACAGCAGCATGCTTGACGACCCAGCGGCTAATGTTAGTCACATAACCAAGGTCAACCTTTAACCAATTCGGCGATGCCGCGATCGATGCCCATTTGGTGCCCGTTGAACCGTCAACCGCATATTGCGGCGCTTCACTCGGCAAATTATAAGCATTTGCCGTGGCTGTCTTGTTTAGCGATGTATTACCACTAGCTGTGCCGTATACTTCAAATTCGTAAATCCTTGCATATCCATCATAACCAAGTTGAGTGCCTTGTGTTATATATAGTCTAACATATCTTGCGTTCGTATTGATGCTACGATCTGTCACATTTGTCGAATTCCCTGTTACCGTGTCGACATCGGTAAAATTAGTGCCATCGTTGCTTACCTGCAGCTTAAAATCCCTTGTGTTATAAATCGATGATTCTCCGCCCGCTCCCGCGTGCTTAACAACCCAACGCTTCACGTGGTAGGATTGACCCAAATCGATTTTCAGCCAATTGGGTGATGCTGCAATAGATGCCCATTTCGCGCCTAACGAACCATCGGCAGCATATTGCGGCGCTTCACTCGGCAAATTATAAGCATTCGCTGTAGCTGTTCGATTCAGTGCAACGTTAGTTAACCCATAGACTTCGAAATCGACAATCCGTGTTGTGCTAGCCCCATCCTGCTGACCAGCTGTTACATAAAGACGAACATATCTGCCGTTCGAGGAAACATTGCGATCCGTGAGATTGGCCGTATTCCCCGTTACAGCATCAACGTCGTTAAAATTCGTACCGTCACTGCTAATTTGCAGCTTGTAATCCTTTGTATTGTAAGCAGTGGAGTCTCCGTTATAACCTGCATGTTTGACCACCCAACGGCTTATATCATAGGTGGCTCCCAAATCGACCTGCAGCCAATTGGGCGCTGCCGCAGTCGAAACCCATCTCGATGTGCTCATGCCATCTACAGCGCGATCCGGCGTATCTCCACCCGAAGAGCTATTGCTGGTTGCCGTTTTATTTTGCGAAATAGGGAGGGAATAAACGCTCAAATCCTTGTCGTACACATTGACGCTGCCTCCGCCATTACTGACGCTTTTGACAATATTCCCCCAAAGTAAAGAATCATAGATGTTTAATGTGCCGCTAAAAGCTGATGTCGTTCGTGCATAGTTTTGCATTGTGCTGCTTCCGGCCTGCAGCCCAATCATCTGGATCGTTCCGCCGCCTTCCACGGAAACGTTTGGACCGGAAGCGGTGTCGACGGAAGGTAAATAAAGCGTTAAATTTTGCGGTCCGGTACCTGCCCCTTCTTTAATCGTGCGTATCCCTGATTTCACACCGAAGGAATCAACCGCGAATGTTTTCAGATCATTGCCGTTGCCGACAGTCAGAGTATCCGTGTTAGCCAGCGTGTAGTTCATAGCATATGTAAAGCCATACGTATGCGGACTATTATTATGTTTCGATTGAAAATGAATTCCGAACGTGGACACCGTCTGCTCCACCCAGCCGCGCTGCGTTCCGCCGCCCACATAAACCGCTTTTTGGGCCGCATTGATCCAATTGCCAGAAACGACAAAATCATTCGATGCTGTTGTGGCGAAATCGGCACCGTTATAGCTATTTTCAAGCTCGACATATTTCATCCAGGTACCTGAGCCTGCACTGCGTACAGCATACGGATACGTATGAATCGGATACAATGTTCTTAAATCAGAAGGAACATTCGTGTCACTGCCATTCACAAAGCCTTGCTCTGGATGAAAGACGGTTAAACCCCGAACACCCGCATTCGCATTCAACGTAATGAAAGCCGTCGCCGTATCAGGCGTAGCTGTATCCTTGCCGTCATATGCAAGAAGAACCGTTGTATCTAAATTTTCATGTGCATGCAAGTAGTCGTAGCTGCCTCGCAGTTCAACACCGCTTGGAACATTTAATGTTGTTGAGATTTTGTACGAACCTGGAGGTAGAAATACGGTTCCTCCTCCGGCATTGCCTGCGTCAGTTAGCGCAGTCTGAATCGCTGTGCGGTCATCGGTGATTCCGTTCCCCGCAGCATTGTAGGGCGCATTTTTTACATTATAAAAATTCGTATCGCTTGTGGGCTTTTTGGCGGGAGCAAACGTATAATGCTGTCCACGAGCTTGCCACACCTGGTCGAGGTTGAGAAACTCGCCAACCTCCGGACGCAAATAATCCTGCTGCACGGAAGCGTTTATTTTCGACATTGCTCCATAAGAACCGTTAGAGGTGGGTGGACCCTGCTCCATCAAAATCCCCATTTTGGCATCATTAACGCTAATATCGTACATCGTTAAACCATCGTTTTTCCACAGCTTCATCCCATACAAATATGAATTTGTGTAAGTTTTAATATATCCAGCTTGTGTGCTGTCCGGTTTATTGGTGATCGCTGAAGGCGCATTTTTCCATATTCCCGTGTCCATAAACACATTCGTCACATACGAATATTCATAATTGCCATCCATCGTAATGCCTTGAAACAGAAAGGTACCATAAATATTACTGATATTCGTGCCGCTAGCTGATGCAAAATTGATACCTTTAAAAGAATTATAGAACGTCACATTCGCCACATTCGCCGCAAAAGAATTCGAATCAATCGTGTACGGATAAGTGGTAGGCGTAAACACGCCGCCCGCATAACTGCCTTGATTCGGATACCAAATACTGAGATTGCGCACGGTCGTATTCGGCGCATTCAAAGAAATCGCGGATGTTGTTGTGCTGTAAGCAGCCAGTATCGTACCTGCTGCAGGTGTGCCGTCCAGAGGACTTTTCCAATCACCGCGCAATGTTACATTGGTTGGAATCGTTAAGCCTCCGTTCAATCGATACGTCCCTGCAGGTAGGAAAACAACACCGCCGCCCATTTCCCGCGCTTGATCAAGAGCCGCCTGAATCGTTGCTGTCGCATCGTTCGTCCCCGTAGTATCCGCGCTTACCGTCACATTGGCTACAACCACCTCGTCAGAGGTTAGCAAGCCGGTTTTAATCGCTGGAGATGGATACGTCGGCGCAGTCCCTCGCTTCGTAAACGTAATGCTGTCCAAGTATGTCGCCGGATCCGGACCACTGAATTCAATCGTCAGCACATGTGTGCCTGTGCTCAAATTAATAGGCATCGGCACCGTATAGTCTTGGAAGGTTGTACCCGTTATCGCAGACGTCGAACCAAGCTGAATCCCATCTACAAGAGCAGTTATCGTCGATTTCGTTGTCCCGCTGCCCATTTTGGCACGGAATTTAATATCGTGCCAGCCAGCATTCGCGCTGCTGACATTCACCGTATATTTCAGATATTCGCTTACATACCCCGCTGTTGGCGACCCGCTGACCTGATCATTGGAACTCACTACGTAGCGGTAGGTTACTGAATTAATCACTTCTTTAAAAAGATCGACATTCTGCACATCCCGATAGGTCGTATCGCGAGTAATTTGCGTGGACGGATGCGCATAATAAACATCATTTATTGCGCCACTATTAAAATCCTCCGCCTCGAACGTCCCAGGTACATTGATCGTCGAAAATGGCGTTCCATCCGAAGCATGCGCGACTTGCGGCATCATCCATGGAAACAAACTCAAAACCAAAAAGAAACTCAAAACAACAAGACAAATTCTATATTTCTGACTAAACATGATATCAATTCCTTTCGACATTTTATGGTTCATTATTCATGAATTAAGTTGCAGCAAGAAGATCAGATTTAACGCTAAGAGAAATTTGGGTCTAATTACCTATGAATATATTACCACAAACAAACGGGATGTTTAATAAAAAACTACAAATTTCGCATTTAATCTAAATAGGGTTGTGGGCTTTGAATATTTCTTGTCGTACAGATATTCCTAATAAACAAGACTATCCCCTAATAGATAGTCTTGTTTACTCGTCATTTTCATCGGTGATATAAAATGGATATTAATGTCATTAATTCGATTCCTTGTCATTTATGTTTAACACTAAATTGCCCTCATATGTCTTTGACAACTCTTTTTTGAACCCAAACTCTAAATTGAATACGCTCTCCGCTGGAACCGGTCTACTTACCAGATATCCTTGAATACGATCACATTGGTGCTCATGAAGAAATTTTAATTGTTCTGTGGTTTCCACACCTTCTGCGACTACGATTAAATCAAGACTATGAGCCAAATCGATCATTGCCGAAAGAATAACTCGATTTCTACTATTATCGCTTAAATGATCTATAAGTGATTTATCAATCTTCATAATCTGTATCGGAAGCTGACACAAATATTTCAACGATGAATATCCTTCTCCAAAGTCATCGATAGAGATCGTAAAACCCATGCAGCGCAACTCTGTCAAGATATCGATCACCTCATCAAAATTAGTGATCGCGACACTTTCTGTTACTTCGAATTCAAAATGAACCGGGTCAATCTTTTCTTCCTCAAATATAAGGCGGACTCGTTCTAAGAAATCAGAATGCAACAATTGTGCTCCCGATATATTAATAGATACGCTCAGCGTGTTTTCAACATTCTCTTTCTTCCACTGAAGGTATTGATGGCAAACCGTGCGGATGATCCATTCCCCGATATCATTGATGATACCTGAACTTTCTGCGATGGGGATGAACTCAGCAGGAGAAATATTCCCTAATTGAGGGCTGTTCCAACGTAACAGTGCCTCAACCCCCGTCATCATATTGCGTTTTAAGTCCCATTTAGGCTGATATAGTATCAGTAATTCATCACGCTCAATAACTTTGTGAAGCAAATCTTCCAAAATCATTCGTCTTTTTCTTTCCATATTGATGGCTTCTGAGTACCAACGATAATTTCCTCTACCCAAATCTTTTACATCAAGCATAGCTGCATCGGAATGCTGCAGCAAATTCTCACTATCAGTACCATGATCCGGATATTTGCTAACTCCTATGCTAGCTGATAAAGCTACAATGTGCCCTTCTAGCTCAAATGGACCTTTAAGTGAGATTAAAATATCTCGAACCATCCTATCAGTTTGACTCTGATCATGAACATTTGAAGAAATGATACAAAATTCATCGCCACCTAGCCTACATAAGAAATCCCTCTCGCTCAAACAGCTTTGTATTTTACTCGCTGCCTCTATCAGGAGCAAATCTCCTATATGATGACCAAGTGTATCATTCACTAACTTAAAGCGATCCAAATCAATGAATAATACGACAAAGCTAGAATTATCACTCCTGCTATTCTTGATCTGGTTATCTAATTTCGTAAAGAATGCTTTACGGTTAGCCAATCCAGTCAATACGTCATGATTTGCTTGATGTACAACTTCTTTTTGCGCCTTATCCAGGGAAATCATCATCCGGTTAAAAGATTTTTCCAATTCCGTCAGTTCGTCATCACCTGACTCTAAGATCCGTAAGGAAAAGTCTTTTTCCATTTCAATATTTTTCATCCCAGTAATCGCCTTGTTCAACCTTCTAAAAATCGTTTTCTGTAGAAACAGACTGATCAGGACAAAAAAGGCTAATCCAGAAACACCAAGATATAGCAAATAAAACTGGATACTTTTCCGTGTTTGCCTCGAAAAATCTCGCGGCATGGTATATTCCAGCATAAGCGCAGGATGATTATCGATGTCCTTAATCAAAGCAAAACTGTGAATGCTTGAAGAATCGATATTTGTCCAAAAGGGCAATACCTGATCTCCAAAAGATATTGTTGTCGCTTGAGACGGAAGCGAGAAGGTTGAATTGACGACTTTATATGACACAGACGCGTCCGCTTTTTCTGATACATATCGAACGAAATCATCATCCACAAAGCGAGCAAATACCAACGTACCGTGTATAGGGCCTTCATTGTTACTTGTTAGAATCGGATAAGATGTGGCAATAATTGGTTGATTACCAATAACAAGTAAACCTTTATTTCTCGATGACGGATCAGAATGTTTAATAAAGGAACTATGCTTAAGAAATCCATTGATCAGGTTGGACGGATCATCTATCCTTTTTTTATGGATAAAATCATAGGCTTTACCAAAGTAGACTTGACTTTGATTGTTTAACAAAAGGGTCAAATTAACCCTGCTGGATTCATATAAGGAATCAGTGTAATTCACCTTTAAATAAGGATCATCTTTTGGAGGGATAATTGATCTATCTATAAAATTGTATGTATCGTCCCAGCCTGCATAATTAATTGTGATTGCACCGAGATTTTTATACTCATCAAAAAACGAGAGTAGTATCCGCTTTAATCCTTCCCTTGAGTAATTTAGTTCTAATGATTTATCGTTATTAATAAGTGCCCTCTCGGAAATTAGATAAAGGATCGAGAGCAGAATAAATGTGGTTATTCCCACATAAATTATAATTTTTTTACGAAGTGTCATTGAATGTCGACTCCCTTTAGAGCAAGCAAGGCCATCAGAGTTGAGTGTTATTTAACGGATTTTATACTTAAATTATCATCCTGTAATTCGACAACATCATGCACGTCCCCTTTTTTTAAAATGATATAATGGTAATCATTTATTTACCTGAATCCGTGACGCGACTTCTTTCAGGGGTTATAGAATCCCGTCCTTCATTGATTTGTACACAAGCTGGGAGAACAAGCTGTTCGACCACGCAAACCAATGGCGAGTGAAGTTCGTTGGATCATCTGCATGAAAGCCTTCATGCATGTAACCCGTATCCCCATCCGTTGCTTCCAGCTTCGCGAGCATAGCAAGCTTCTCTTCTTTCGTCGTAGCCGTTAGCCCCTGCATCGAGTACTTAAAAATGAGAAAGTACAATAGGCCAGGGAGAACCATGAAATAAAGCCATCGGTATTTGAAAAAGCAGCGATTTGAAACTCGCTGCTTTGTTTTATCGTTTTTGTTTGTACCATTCATGAAACAATTTCATTACCCGATTTGAGTATATCTATGGGTGTAATTTCGTTTCCTTCTTTCGATTTAATAACCCCAAATGTTTCTTCTTTGAAATTCAACATAACTGCCTTTTACTCCAGCAAACCCAAAAAGGAGCTGCTAATAAGCAACTCCTCAACTATCGGTTCCCGTTAGTAGTTTTAATTAAACAAGTGGTGCTTGAATCAATGTTGCGAAGTTAAATTCATGTATATGACCATCATTAAGTGTAGTTTGACCTGTAACAAAATGTACATGTTTTCCATTTCCTACTGAAATAGCCGGTCCCGTTCTAATTTTCTTCAGATTATGAAAATGGTTTAAGAAATCAGTTTTCGTGAGATCAATTTCATGGACATGACTTTTTCCCACCCGAATCGCTTGACCTGTAACACCTGCAAAGCGATGGTTATGTCGATCTGCGCCTTCTTCAGCCAGTTTAGTGCTACCTTCAAATTCATGTACGTGCCTTTGTGCCTGAGATGGTGTGTTCTTCTTTAACGTAGGTCTTTTCTTCTGCATCCGTTACATTACCTCCTTATGATTATGTGATTTCACAACATCCTATTAAGGCATACTTATATAAGTTCTAGGCAAATCATAAACGGTCCTAATAATATTTTTTTGTGTTTATACAAGTACATACCCGATAAGGTAAGTTTCATCTCACAACAGCATCAAGGCTTGCCAGTACAACGATGCTACCATTACTGCTTTGTTTGTTCTGTTTTACGGAACTTTAAATCTAAGCGTACTGCTCCGGTAAAGCTTTAATAATCTCTTCATATTTTAGAGCGATAGTAATTTCCAAAATATGAACTGGATTTTGATGAGCGTAGGCTAACAGCAGTTCTTTATTGAACTCATCATCGTTCATTTTCAAGCTTTTTCGGATTAACTCCATCATTGCTTTTTGACTTCTCGTATTCAATTGCTCAATTTTCTCCACAGCCAATTCAATTTCACTCTCCATAGTTACTCTCCTAAGTCAGATTCGTTTGAGTTCTAGCATAGTAATTCGGCGTTGTTCCGCGCTTTGTGGCGAGGGGCACCGTCGAATCCACTTATCAGTTTACATGTAATCCCTTCTATCATATTGGATGAAATATTGCTTCAATAAGCGTCCCTTGTCATTTAAAATTACTGCCCATTAACACAGTAGGTTGCCGATCCGTTGCTGTCGGCAGTCTCCTCAAGATGTTTATTGAGTTCTACTTTTCATTTGAATCATTCATATCATTAATAACAAAAAAAGCCGCGATTTACGCGACTTTTGTCATTGTATCTACGCTTAAAGGGTGAATACGTGATTACCAATGGTAATCTTGGCGGGTCTTTTTTTGCTCCAAGATGCCTGGGCAATATCAGGATTGTAAAAATAAAGGGCTCCAGTTGTTGGATCCAAACCATTCAAAGCGGCTTTGGCCGCGCGGTAGGCTGACAAATTTGGTTTAAGGTTAAACTGGCCATCATCAACGGCTGAAAATTGACCTGGTTGATGAATAACCTCAGTGATGGAATCAGGAAATTTTTCGGACTGCACTCGATTAAGTACGACAGCTCCCACGGCAACTTGTCCTAAAAAGGACTCCCCTCGGGCTTCGGAATGAATTATTCGCGCCATTTCGTCCAGCACCGACTGTTTGGGTGAAATCGTATTTTTTAGTTTAGACAGAGTTAAGGAATCGGCTTCACCATCAACTGACAAGCCATAGCTGGCTTGAAATTTCTTTACCGCATTCTTAGTCTGGTTACCGTAATAACCGGTAATTCCTGTGTTAAAGTAACCAAGTGCGCTTAATCGTTCTTGCAAATCCAGTACTTGGTCACTTTGTGTGCCCTGTCCTAACGATTGAGCACCGACCGGTGCGGCCATCCCCATTACACCAAGGGAACAGACACAGATAAGAGCTTGTAGTTTCTTCTTCATGTTTCAAGATAACCTCCTCTTCCTTTTACGCGCCGCACATAGCAACGAATGCAGCATTACAAATTTAAGGGTGTTGATCCGACTCAAGATGTCGTCTTACACGCTGGAATAATAGGGAACAGCACCAAGCTGTCCCTATAAACTTCGGGAGAAACCCCAATTAAGGGTCGCAAATCACAAAAAGGAGCTTTGCAAATATGCTAGCTCCATTTATCAAGATTTGCTTGCCCGCCATAAAATTGCCCATTGATTTTACCATTGATTAGTTATTTCAGTTTAGACAATAATGTTGTTGTTGTTTATCCTGTTTTACTTACTTCTTTTTTGTCTGCTGGTGACATAATTACTAACCCTCAACAATGGTGCCATTATTATTTTACTTCCGAGCTGGGCGGCTATTTTTTCTTGATTTTTTCAAGAGGATTTACATTTCCAAAAACAGGTGCGGCTCCATGACCAGATGCTGCCCAATGTACAGCGTTTGCAATGACTCTCAAAATATTTTTATCATAGAAGATGGGATAGGTTTCATGTCCTGGTTCAAAATAGAATATTTTTCCTTGTCTGCGATGATAGGCGCACCCGCTGCGGAATACTTCCCCGCCTTCGAACCAACTAATAAATACGAGTTCTTCAGGAGCAGGAATATCAAAAAACTCTCCGTATGTTTCGGATTGTGTCAATTCAAAGTATTGGCCTAGACCTTCCGTGATCGGATGCGCAGGATCTACAACCCAGATTCTTTCCTTTTCACCGCCTTCTCTCCATTTGATATTACAGCTTGTGCCCATTAATTTTCTGAATATTTTTGATCCCTGTCCTGAATGCAGCACAATGAGTCCCATCCCTTGTAATACCTTGCTATATACTTTGTCGACAATCGCATCCGCTACTTTCTCATGGGCCGTATGCGCCCACCAAATTAAGACATCGGTCCGATTCAATACTTTTTCCGTTAAGCCATGCTCCGGTTGTTCAAGTGTTGCGGTTTGAATCTCGAACCCATAAGGCTGAATACCTTGCGCAATAGCAGCATGTATGCCGTTTGGATAAATTCGGGCTGCAACCGGATTCGTCTTCTCATTTTCATACTCATTCCAAATTGTTACTTTTATCTTGTTCATCTCAAAATTTTTATTACCAAGGAATACTTTTATCAATACAGCCTCTCCCTTTTAATTTCCTGATTTTTTAAACACGGTTTTCTTACTTGTGTTAACGGAAAACTTGTTGCTATATCCATGGGAAGAATCCCACGCTAATCCTCGCGATATCCATGAATGGAATCGTTAATTGCTGCCTGTTAACAGTATAGATGTGATCAAGGAGAAGTTGTGCTACATTCAAGCCTTTTAACTATTGATAATTTTATTTCAGTTGCTCGATAATATAGTCCGCCGTTCGAATGGCCATGGCAACCGTAGTCAGTGTGGGATTGGATGCTCCGATGGGAGGCAGCATACTGTTATCGGCAACATAGAGACCGTGAACGCCATGGACTTGACCATACCGATTGCTTCCGGAGGTTGAAGGATCATCCCCCATGCGGCATGTTCCGGTTTCGTGGATGCTGCGTCCCGGAATCCAAGTGCATATGTCGGGCCGACCGTCCTTGACCAATATGGGGGCTTTCATTGCTATGGAAGCCTGATGCAGAGCCGACGCCATTTGTTGAATCACCGCTACATCCTTGTGGCTATAGGAGTAATTCACCTGCATCATCGGTACACCATACGAGTCCCTAAGGCGGGTATTCAGACTGACCCTGTTTTCAAACCGCGATTCAACTTTGCCGAAGGCGAGCATGAGGTATGTCCACATATCTTTCGCGGCAGGTTTATTTTCGTAATGATACGCAAAATATTTCCAATCTTCCGGTCCGTGCATCTGTATCATATAAGGACTGTTTTCCGCAGAAGGGACAAATAGGCCGAGCGCGCCGACCGCCTCGGGAAATTGATTGGTGCTTACAGCGCCTCTTGCCGTCACGCCGGAATGGTCCGTAAGATAATGACCGATCGCCTGTCCCTGAATTCCTGAGTTCAGCAAAATTCTCGGCGTCTCGAAAGCGCCTGTCGATAAAACGACGGTCTTCGCTTTGAGAGAATACGATTTCATCTCGGGACTCATCACCTGAATGCCAACGGCTTTTCCGTTTTCGGTGATCACCTGAACGGCCCGGGCCTTCACAGCTAAATCGAAGGGTCGTACATTCAAAGCCCTGGCAAGAAAAATGATGGAGCTGAAGACAACGTTGGAATGGAGTTCTCCATACTTCGTCAGGTTCAAATCGACAGCCATCGGAAGATAGGTCGCTTCGGAAAAGCCGCCTTCCCAAAGTCGGTTAAGCATCTTTTCCGCCAGGGAAGACCCTTTTGCATAGGCATTGTTCACGTACATCGCCTCTTCAGCGATATTGTAATATGCTTCGATTTCTTTGAGAGGAACAGGCCACGCCTAAATAATGTTCTTCCTCCTAGCGCCAAAAGCTGTCTCCACGCAGGGTATTCGGGCAAGATTTGCCCAATCAGATACGATACGCTCACATAATAATTCCAAACGCGATCTATATTCATGGTCGGAATGTTCCAAGTATGGGTCGGCAGTAAAAGATCTCCCGCTTCAATGACACCGACTCGCTTTCCATTTTGTCTCCAAATGTCGCATAATCTCCAGAGAACGGCTCCTCCCCCCGCCCCTGTTCCGACAATAAGTACATCATAATCCGTTTGCGCCATTTGATCCAAAAGCGTAAGTGGAATCCAGTGGTCCATTCTCAACCTAGGAGCATCCGGAGGACAAAAAGGAGGGATCAGCGGTCGGTTTCCGGACTCTCTATCAGCGATATAAACTCTCATGATTTCGCCCCATTTCAAAAAGAATGCATAGCATTCATATCTCACATGCTATCAAATCACTGATGAGATAGTGTTCGACATTGCGGTTAAATTGCTCTTGCACATATTTCTGATGGAGGGGATGAACCTGGTTTTAACGAAAATAACACCTTCGTTTATAATTGCCGGATTAAATGATCTGCAGTGCGAATCGCTAGAGCTACAGTAGTCAGCGTTGGATTGGCTGCTCCGAGAGAAGGCAGAACACTGTTGTCGGCGACATAGAGGCCGGAAACGCCATGGACTTGACCATACTGGTTGGTTGTTGAAGTCGCAGGATCATCCCCCATACGGCACGTTCCGGATTCATGGTAATCGCGACCCGGAAGCCAGGTACACAAGTCAAGATGACCATCCTTCACATTTAGGGGTGCTTTCATTGCCTCCGAAACCTTAATGAGAGCTGGCGCCAGTTCCTGCATCACCGCAAGGTCTCGATCGCTATAGGAGAAATTGACTTGTATCATAGGCACGCCATACTGATCCCGAAGGTGGGGATTTAAGCTGACCCTGTTTTCAAAACGCGATTCAACTTTGCCGAATGCCCACATAATGTAATTCGAGTGATCGCGTATGGGTTGTTCTACACTATATTGATACACCGATGGATAGGAGGGATACCATCCTCCATCAGCCCAAGACTGAATCTGTATCTGATAAGGACGGATCTCCTTAGATGGAACTAAAAGGGAGAGAGTGCCTGCGATCTCGGGAAAACCGCCAGTGTCGATAAGACCCTTCGCTTCTACGCCGGAATGATTCGTAAGGTAATGGCCAATCGCTTGTCCCTGAATACCTGAATTTAGCAAAATCCTCGGGCTCTCCAAAGTGCTTGTCGATAAAATGACTGACCTTGCTTTGAGAACATAGCATGTTTTGTCGGGACTTACCACCTTAACGCCAACTGCTTTCCCGTTTTCAGTAAGGACCTGAACGGCTCGGGCCCTAACCGCTAAATCATAAGCACGCAGATTCAAGGCCCTGGTTAGAAAAATTAAGGAACTGAAATAGACGTTGGAATGGAGCTCGCCATACTTCGTAGGAGTCAGATCTGCTGCCATTGGAAGATGTGTGGAGTCGGGGAAACCGCCTTGCCAAAGGCGGTTGAGCATGATTTCCTGGAGGGAACCCCCTTTTGAAACGGCATTGCTGACGTACATGGCCTGTTCCGCAATATTGTAATATTTTTCCATTTCATCGACCGGAACAGGCCAATGCACACATAGGAACTCTCCCCGTTAAAATCCAACCCCTCGCCATTCAGCCAAGTTACCCCTGTTCCGATCAAAGTGCCGTTCCTATTGTTGCCTGATGAACAAGATTGGAAGTATTCTTTTTTCCAATATTTTTCTATTCCTCTTTTCTCCAAAAATAGTGTAAGAGTTCCTTATACTGCCAATATAGTATAATTTTAAAACGCTTACACTATTTAATAAATAGAATTTCTTGCGTATTTAGTTTGAATTTTTAATATTTTCGATTTATAATCTCCCTCTCTGCGTTTTCTTTTGTAAAAATATGATATTTAGTCAAATTCTAAGCCTTTTCGAGTTCCATCAACCTTATGATGATAATATCTTTCCCAGCACTCATCATTCCTTCATATAAACCAAAAACAAAAAAAATAAAACCATCACTAGTGCGATGGTTTTACATGGTTAACTTTGAAACGTATAAATCAACGTAATCCTAAATTGCTTTAACGAGCTGCTCCCCAAAATATCGGCGTCAAGAATCGGATCGCGCAGCGTGCCGCCAAGCCTGTTGATGCTCTGCAATTCCCTAATACAGCTGGAAATCAAAAGCGGATCAACGGCCTTAATGAGCGTGTCCAACGGAAAATTCAACTGCTCAAGGAATTCCAGGATTTCATTGCCTTCACAATGGAACCAGTCATTGACGAAAAGTTTCTCCAATTCCCGGTAGAGATTAGGGGTTGCAGGGCGAAATAAGATATAGGAATTTTTTCTGCTGTAAGCAGCCTTCCGTCCAAAACAATCTCCGAATTGCTTCTAAAAAAAACAAAGGCATAATTCCCAGCCCCTGTCGGACGATTAATCGTGATCCCGTCCCTATGGATAAAATGATATCCGCAGCAATCAAATGAATCATATTGTATCTCCATAAAAAGCACGATAGGTAAGTTTTTAGCCATTATAAATGATTGTTTCCGAATGAACAAGCACTTAAAATATAATAATAAAGAAGTAAAGGAGACGAAAAAGCGATGAAAGAACAAGCAACGTTACATATATATACACAAGAGCGGGGGGCAGAATTAGGCGACTTGTTTGGCATTTTTTTCGAGGATTTGAATCATGCAGCGGACGGAGGGCTTTATGCAGAGCTCGTTCAAAACCGTTCTTTCGAATTTGACCCGATCGATCGTGCAGAGTACCATGACTTAACGGCCTGGGAGAAAGTCGAACGAGGCAACGGCACGGCAGAAATCACTGTAGAAGACAGCTATCCTTTAAACACGCGCAACCCGCATTATGTTGCCATTGATATCTTATCGGAGGGCGATGGCGTCGGGATTATGAATTTGGGATTTAATAGCGGAATTCCTGTAAAACAAGGAGAAAAATATCAGTTTTCGGTTTATGCCAGGCGGGATGCCAGTTTTGACGAGCCAGTTAAAGTAACTGTTGAGAGTGTGGATGGTACCGTTCATGCCGAAGCATCGATCACGGTACATTCATCCGAATGGGCCAAATACGAAGCGACATTTATAGCAATTGCCACAGATAACAGCAGTCGTCTTGTGATAGCTGCCAAAGGAAAAGGAAAACTTTATCTTGATATGGTATCGCTTTTTCCGGAAAAGACATATCATAACCGGCCAAACGGCATGCGGGAAGACATTGCAACGCTGCTCGCGGACTTGAAGCCGAAGTTTATGCGTTTCCCTGGCGGCTGTCTGATCCATGACGGTTCTTTAAATCCTGATGATAGAGATTCGATGTACCGATGGAAAAACACATTAGGCGATATTGCGCAAAGACCGGCGAGACGAAACAATTGGAGCTACAATCAGACATTAGGTTTGGGTTATTATGAATACTTTCTATTCTGTGAGGATATTGGCGCAAAACCGATTCCAATCCTGCCGGGCGGATATGACCCGCATCATAAACGTATCGTACCCCTTGAGGAACTGGGTCCCTGGATTGATGACGCGCTGGATTTGATCGAATTTGCGGTCGGCGACCCTTCAACACGGTGGGGGGCAATACGAGCTGAACTGGGTCACCCAGAACCGTTTGGCCTGGAATATATCGGCATCGGAAACGAAGAAGTGGGAGAACCGTTTTTTGAGCGTTATCCTTATTTCCACAGAGCAATCAAAGAGAAATACCCTGACATCAAAGTCATCAATTCTAGTGGTCCCTTTGCAGCTGGAGGGGAATATGAGCGCGGCTGGAATTCCGCAAAAGAACATAAATCGGATCTTGTGGACGAGCACTATTATCAATCGCCGGAATGGTTTCTGGCAAATTATAACCGATACGATTCATTTAAAGCCGATGAGCCAAAAGTCTTTTTGGGCGAATATGCTTCATGGGGAAACACGTATTATAACGCACTTGTAGAAGCTGCTTTTATGACGGGCTTAGAAAAAAATGCCCATGCGGTTGGATTGGCATGTTATGCGCCGATGCTTTGCAATGTCGATTATGTCAACTGGAAACCGGACATGATTTGGTTCAACAATCACGAAGTATTCGGAACGCCAAACTACTATGTGCAAAAGCTGTTTATGCATCACCAGGGAGATGACATTTTAAAAATTGATGCAAATGGATTTGAGAAAAAACAGGAAAAAACGATAAAGCCGATTAACGGCGCATTTGCGCTTGGGACAGACCGTTGTTCCATTCAATTTTGGGATATTCAGATTGTTAACAATGATACTGGAGAAGTGCAAGATTTGAACATCTCGTCTGCTGAGCTTTCAGATACGCAGGAGGATCGTCTGGCCGGAACGGCAAAGCAAACGCTGGAACTGGGAGAAACCGATTGGGAGAACTATACGCTGAGTCTGAAAGCAAGGAAAATCAGCGGGCCAAAAGGTTTCAATCTATATTTTGGAAAACGTGACGATAACAATCAGTTGATCTGGGAAATTGGTGGGTGGCAGAACCAGGATTCCATGCTGTGCTCCAGCGTGAATGGCAGGACCTCTTGCCTGACTCAAAGCATATTTAATTTGGATCCCGACATTGAATACGAATTTACATTAGAAGTGTCCGGAAGACAGCTCCGTACCTACATCGACAACGTGTTATTCAATGAAACGGAAGACAAGCTTCCGGTAATCGAACCTTTGTACTATTCAGCAAGTTTCGAACGTTCCACAGGGGATATCATCGTCAAGGTTGTAAATGTGCAGGAGAATAGCGTTCATGCACAGGTTGTTTTGGCGGATTTGCAAAAAACGTCTTTGACAGCTGATATATACGAGATGTCCAGCCATGCGCTGGATGACGAAAATAGTTTTTCGTCGCCTGAGCGGGTGTTGCCGAAACAGAAGAAATTCAGTGCAGAAGGCTGCAGTTTTTCTTACGATTTTCCAAAGCATTCGATTACTATATTTAGAATAAATAAGTGAAGTGAAAGTGAAGATGTGATAATGAAGAGTTTTACGAAAAACAAGAAATCTCAAACGATGATCAATGACATGATCGAAGGCGAGATCAGGAGTATGCCACGTTAATCCGGTACTGCAGCCAGACCAGATCGACGAGTATTTAAGCGGAAAATAGACCTATGGGTCTAAACAGTTTGAGCCCGGTAATTAACCGGGCTCAAACTGTTTAGACGGTTATTTCGATCATTTTCATCTTATCAATAAGTTAAAAAACGTTTCGCCGTTAATGAACGTATAATCGCTACCGACCACACGAGCCGTCGTTATCGTGACCTTATCAAAATATAACCGCTTAATCTATTGCAATATCATTCAATGATTTCCTGATTGATCATGAGATGCCTATTGTATTGCGGCTATCTCGCCGGCAGTAAGAGCTTTGCTATAAATACGGAAGTCATCCACTCGTCCATTGAGATATGGATCGGCGTATTGGGAGCGGCCGATCCAATTTTGCGTAGTGGCACCCAGATCGGATGGTTTAATGGTCATGGCGCTATTTTGCCCTGCTACAGCACCGTCAACGTAGAGGATGCCTGTTGCGCCACTTAACGTGACGGCTACATGATGCCAACCTCCTGTTGCCAGCGCGGACCCCCCATCAATGATTTGTTCACTCGAACCATTGTTCTTGATGGCAAATCTGATTTTGCCGTTAGCTCCATTTTTCGGTGTGAGGAACATATAGGTAGCAGTTCCGGAACCAAAATCAAATATACGTGTCCAGTTACTCACGGCATCCAGATACACCCAAGCTGCAACAGTGCAAGTGGAAGCACTAGAGACAATACTAGCAGGAAGAGCAACATAGTCGTTTGTTCCGTCAAAATCCACCGCGTTGCCGCTCTTACCGGCAACCCATAATGGGCCGCCCACAAGAGTAGCGTTCCAACCACTGCCTGTGGCATCGGTTGCCGTTGTTCCGCTTGTCTCGTCAAATTTAAGCTGCGCTATAGGCAATGTTGCCATGACTTCCGTAGAATTAGCACTTTCATGACCAGGATTAACAGCGCTCACGACGTAATAATACACTGCACCGGCGGTTAGACCTGTATCCGTATAGCTGGTTCCAATTACGCCTGTGGCAATGGTTGTATACGGACCTCCGCTGGCAGAAGCGCGCTTGACGTTATAGCTGGTGGCATTAGAAGTAGCCGTCCAGTTCAAGCTGATTGTCAAACCGCTTACGACCTTGGCTGACAAACCTGTCGGTACTGTCGGTAGTGCTACTGTTTTCCCATTCATAACACTGGCAACTTCTGACAAGCTTAAAGCACGGTTATAGATTCTGAAATCATCAACCTGCCCTTTCAGATATTTATCTCCTGTCCATTCCGATTTCCCTATAAAGTTTCCGCCGGTAGTTGGGGCCAAATCGGAAGGTTTAAACGTCATACCTGTATTTCTTGCTGCCTCCATACCGTCTATATATAAGATACCCGTGTTGCCGGATAACGTAACTGCAATGTGCTTCCAGGTGTTGGCCGTTAAATTGCTGCCCTGTGTAATATTCTGTTCTGCTGAAGATCCATTCGCGGTAATCGTAAATCGGCTTCCCTTAAGAATCATCATCATGTAATCAGTTGGAGTAACGGCAGCTGCCGGACCGGCCGTAAATAAGCTAATTTGATCAGATGTATTACTGCAATTAACCCAAGCAGAAACGGTCATGCTAGTTAAATTATCTACGATATTGCCTGGCAACGCTACATAAGTCGCAGTAGTATTAGCTCCTCCAAAGTTAATGGCATTTCCGTATTTACCTGTTGTCCATGTTGCATTGCTGCCGCCATTAATAGTCCCGCTATTGCCATATCCAGATGAGTCTGCAGCTGTAGTCCCGCTTGTTTCGTCAAATTTATACCAGGTTATTAGATTAGCATCCGGCATTCCATTCGGTGTTGCTGCTGAAGCAATGACCGATATACCTGATTCTCCTAATGCATTTACTGCTGTTACTTTATAATAGTAGGTTGTATTAGCCTTTAACCCCTTGCTGCTAAAAGTTGTTCCGGTAATAGCATCCGTATTTACCTTTGTATAGATAGCGTTCACTGCGGAAGAAGTAGACACGTATACCTGATAACCGGTTGCTCCCGTTACGGCTGACCAACTTAGGTTGATCGAACTGTAGTCTGCTGTTGTTGCCGTTACTCCTGTTGGAGCCGTCGGCACGGTTCCTATCGTTTGCCCATTCATCACACTGGTAATTTCAGACGAGCTTAAAGCGCGGTTATAGATTCGGAAATCATCAACCAGCCCTTTTAAATATTTATCCCCTGTCCATTCGGATTTGCCTATAAAGTTTCCACTGGTAGTCGGCGCTAAATCGGAAGGTTTAAACGTCATGCTTGTATTTTGTGCTACTTGCACTCCGTCTATATATAGAGTGCCGGTGCTGCCGGATAACGTTACAGCAACGTGCTTCCATGTGTTGGCCGTTAAATTGCTGCCCTGTGTAATATTCTGTTCGGAAGAAGCCCCACTGGCAGTAATCGTAAATCGGCTTCCCTTAAGAATCATCATCATATAATCCGTTGGAGTTGCGGCAGCTGCCGGACCGGCCGAAAATAAGCTGATTTGATCAGAAGTATTGCTGGAGTTCACCCAGGCAGCCATTGTCATACTGGTCATATTATCTACGAGATTGCCTGGCAGCGCCACATAAGCGGCCGTGGTATTCGTTCCCGAAAAGTTAATGGCGTTGCCATATTTGCCTGTCGTCCATGTTGCATTCGTACCTCCATTGATCGTACCGCTATTCCCATATCCGGATGAGTCTGCGGCTGTAGTCCCGCTTGTTTCGTCAAATTTATACCAGATATTTAAACTGGCATCAATGATTACTTTTACTGTGGCATTATAAGTTTGTCCGTTATATGTGGCAGTAATCGTAGTTGTACCTACACTTATCCCCTTAATTATACCTGCTGGATTCACTGTTGCCATGGCCGGGTTTGATGAAGTGTAGCTAGCTTGAGATGAAAGATCCTGACTGATCCTGTCCGGATACATGACCGTTAATACCGTATTATGCGTATCATTGACCATAAGGGTATAACTGGTTGCATCCAAAGCTGGAATGCCCGTTCCTCCTGTTGATGCCGAACCAACACCTGACGTCGATCCTCCAGCTACGCCTACCTGATAATAGTAAATCGTATTCGGATCTAACCCTGTATTGCTATAAGATGCAGCTGTAATGGGCGCACTGTTAATCTTGGTATAAACTCCATCTGCTGCTGTGGATCGATAGATGTTATACCCCAGTGCTCCTGATACCCCCGTCCAGCTTAAGTTGATCGTATTCGAGCCTGCCGCCGTTGCTGTCAACCCTGTTATTCCGCCCAAAGTTTTCTGGTTGCTCAAGCCTACATTCTTTGCAGCATCAGGTGTGTACAACAAAGTAGCAAGCGGATAATCCTTTCCTGCAACTTCCGGCATTCTCGTTTCATAGGCATAGGCCAAGTATTTATATTTTTCCTGGGTCATGTCCTTTTGTTCGATATATTTATAATAGTTATATAAAACACTTAAGAAAGAATCGATCCTGCCTCTGCCATCTGCGTTGATCGTATTATAATATTGATGAGTACTATCTTGGTTTGCCCATGCAGGTGTCCATAAAACATCATAACCCAGATGATACTTTAGAACATATGTGGTACCTGCTAACAGCCGGTCATCCAAGAAATTGAATGCATTCACCGCATTGGCAGCAGATGACATCGTGCCATTTACCGGGTCAATTTTCGTGCCTTGGGCATTGATCATTTGCGCCAATGTAGACAATCCGGCGACATCGTCATAAGAATGACCCACATCGCGCCCCATTTCTACTTCCTGCACATGATAATCAGCTGGATCCAAGGCTGCTCCTGTTACTTCATTTGTTGTCATCATTCGCATCTGATACTTAATCGAACCATTTCTTCCGCCTTGATCACCTGCGGAATTAACAGTCGCTGCTTCTACGGCCTCTGCATAAAGCTGCAAGTCATTGGTAAAGATCGCTCTTGCCATCGTTCCCCCAGCCGTAAATTGATGCTGATTCATAAAAAAGGTATGAGCATTATAAGTAACCGTAAAAAGGTTCATCACATTGGTAAGATTCGTCGTATCCGTAGTCGTCCAATCCAAACTGGACGTTGGCGTATCGGCATAGCGTAAAATTTCTGCCGCTGCCCCCAGCAAATAAGTCATCGTGGCAAAACGGAAGCTCGTATGTGTAACAACATCCTGTATGGCAGAATAATCTCTGATGATCGTCATGGCATTGGAACGATACGTTTCATCGCCGGTAATATACCACATAATGGCCTGCATAAAAGCGGTTTCGGAATCCGTATTGCCACGCGTTCCTACATAATCACTAGGGTTACTGTAAAAGACACCCGTGTTAGGGTCGGTAAACCCCCAAGGTCCTTGAATATGTACAAAGATGTAATTCCCTTCGTAATAAATTCTTGGCGTTTTACTGGATCGGGAATCACTGGCAAAAGCATTAAAAGCCGTATTCCAAGGCTCATCCCCTGCTCTTACATGATCACGCATATTGTCTAAATCAGCCATCGACATGACAATGCCCGGATGGTGAATGGTTCCTGAAATCGTGTTCCCATTAGAATCCGTATAGGAAACATTGGCATCCGCATTTACTACCTGTGGTTTGTATGAAGTAATCAGCGGTGAAATAGCCGCTGTCGCTGTCTGGCTGCCAAAACCGATAACGCTCGTCATTGCCAGCATAAAACAAAGAATACTAGAAACAATCCTTTGAAAGCGATCGCAGTTCTTAAAGAGATTCATTTCATTTTCCTCCTTTTTTTTGAACACTCATAACTGTTTTTAGCCGCTGCGGTTTTACCCGCGTTTACACAGTCACATCCCCCCCCCTGCATAATATAAATATCACCTTACAGCGATCCTGTAACTATAAAAAATCCCCTCTCATGCATTAGGAAAATTTATTTCCATACGATCTGCAAAAGAGGGGTTAATGGACAAATGGCTGTTAAATTACGCAGCTTGATACGTCATTGGCAAATACCATCTTACTGTTTGGACAACAAATACTGGACATCCCGAAGCAAGTAGCCTGCGGCTTTCGCAGAGATATGCTTGCCGCTTTGCGCCTGCACTTCGTTTACAAAAGCGGACAGATTGTTATTTGCCAATTTGTTTTGCAAGCTGTTTGCGATGCCAGCGTTATCGATCCATCCGGCAGTCTTAAATCGTGTGACCAAGTCCTGCAAGGAGTGGATACTGGTCGTAGTCTGGAGCATGATCGTCTTGCTGCTCGTATTCCCTGCAAGGTCGCTTGCCGTCACGATCAGCGTGTGCGAGCCGAGAGGCAGCGTATAGAGCGGAATAGTCGCTCCTTGCTGTACGCCATACGTATCCAGCGTAACCGTCGTCTTGCTGCTGTCAATCCCGGAAATGTTATCCCTCAGCTCTATGTTCGGAGTCATATCCCCGGAATCGTTGAACGTTCCGTACACCACGCCGGATACCGTAATCGTCGGTGCAGTCGTATCCAGATTGAAGCTAATTGTTTTGGCCTCTTCCGCATTGCCGGCATTGTCCGTCGAACGGTAGCTAATCGTATACTTGCTGTCCTGACTCAACGTTAACGGCGTCGTGTAGGCTAGCCAAGTGCTGCCGCCGTCCAGACTGTACTCGGTTGTGGCTGCGCCCGACAGATTGTCATAAACGCTAAGGCTAACTGTTACAGCGTGTACATACCATCCATTCTGACCATCCAGCTGAGACTGTGTAACGACAGCCGTCGTCACAGGCGGCGTCTTGTCGATCTGCAGCGCCTTCAGCGCAGCAATCACATCTGCGGTAGCCGCATCAATGATCTCCTGAGACGCATCAACCGGAACAGCATTCATTGTGTCGAGTGCTCTCTGTAGGGCTTTCCATTGATCCGCCGCATACTGCGTGCCGTTCAACGCTTTGGCTTCCGAACTCAAGACATCGATCAAGGTTCGGTCGATCGGCTTCTCGTAGAACTCGAGCTCAGCGACGTTCGAGTTCCCGCTCGGAGAATAGAAGCGCAGATAACGGAAGGCCGTCGTATTCGTGATCGCGCCTGAATTCCATGCCAACGCACTGATGCCGTTAATCGTATAAATATCGGTCCAGTTCGTTCCATCGCCCGAACCTTGAATGATCGAGCCGTTGATCCGAGACACATAATTGCTTCTCGGATAGAACCTGACGCTGCCGATGAACTTGGCATTGCCTTCACCCAAATCGACGAGAATCCAGCTTGGGTTGACCGTGGTATCGGTATTGGTGCCCGTATTGCCATCAAACGCCCGCCATCCGTTCACTGCGGCCGACCCTGCGCTGGCGTTAGGCCAGGCTACAGTGGAAGCAGCGACCATCGAAGACGTCACGTCAACTTTCGGCGCAGTGAGCGTGATTGTTGACACCAGCGCCGCTTCGGCTTGAGCGAGCTGCGCGACAAGCGCCGCTTTATCGGCACCCGGCAAAGCGAGCGCAGTTTGGATCCGGTCGAATTCCTTCTGATACCGGTAATAGCTGCCCTTGGTGAAGCCGTCCGGCTTCAACATGCCGAGTTTGACCTTAAAATCAACCGTTTGGCTGACCGTAAACAATCCGTTGCTCACTCTAAAGGTGACAAAGTTGTCGCCGTAATTCGCATGAGCCGGAGTCCATGTGAAGATACCCGTGACCGAGTCGAGCGCCGCGCCCGAAGGCAGCTTGGCAGCGCTGTAAGTCAGCGTCGCACCCGTCGGATCCGCCCCTTTCACCTGATACGTAAACGGTTGCCTTGACGTAAGCTCCACAGTTTCACCCGAGGCGATGACCGGTTGACCTTTTACGGTGAGCTTTACGGTACGGGAAGTTGCCCCTCCGTTCGCTGCAGCGGTTAAGGTTACGGTATAGACACCTCCCTGCGTTTTGTCCGGCGTCCATACGACCGTACGCTTATCCGCATCGAAAACCGCTCCTTGCGGCAGTCCGCTGGCACTGAATACAGTGCCGGCAACGGAGTTCAATTGATGAAGCTTGAAGGTGAGCTGATTACCAGCTATAACGGTTTTGTCCGCTACAGGAGCGATCGCCGGAACGCCCGGCAGATAGACCAGACCCTCGTAGGCCGCTCGTAAGCTATCGGCTGCGGCATCAACCTGAGCCTGACTTGCGCCGGTGTCGGAGGCGACAACCTGCGCTGCGGGTATTGCCTGCTGTAAAGCTTGCACACTATCAGCCGTATAAATGCCGGCATTGCCTGCTGCAGCAGCTTGATCCAGCAAGTACGTAAGCAAGCTTTTGTCAGTCCCATATCCAGTTTGGTTATACACGGCCCCAATCTCGGCATCACTTAAGACGCGATTGTACACGCGGAAATCATCGATCATGCCGTTAAACAGCGGATCGGCAAACTGGCTTTTGCCGATGTAGTTCAAGCTAGGCTGGAAATCGCTCGGTTTGATCGTGACACCGCTCGCCGTTGCCTTCAGCGCGCCACCCACATACAGCTTCGCCGTACCGTTCCCCAGCGTTACCGCTACATGCACCCATTGATTGGCCGGCAATTGCGCAGTTTCTACGGATTTTTCGCTGCTGCCGTTCTTGATATCGAAAAGAAGCTTATTACTGCCCGATCTCGGCGTAAGGAACATGTATTGACTGGTGTTGTTGCCAAAGTCGAAGATCCGCTGCCACTGGCTGCTTCCCTTCCAATATACCCAGGTTGAGAGGGTGATCTCGTTGTAAGCGGACATAGGATGCGAGGCCGGCAGCATAACGTAGCTATCCGTGCCGTTCAGACTGATCCCTTGCCCGACCTTTCCTGGTGCGTAAGCTGCGGTTCCAAAGACGGTTCCGTCCGTTGACGAAGAAAACCCGAACGTATTCTTTGCGTTTCCTTCGAACGAATACAGCGACGTGGTGTACGGTACCAACAAACTGCGGGCATCATAAATTTCGTTAATCAGCTCTTGCTCGGTATAATCAGGATTGCCGACGGCGTTCTTCACATATCCCAATTCTTTCTGGAACAGATAATAGCTTTGTTTCGTATAATTTTCGGCAGGCAGCGTCGCCGCTTCCGCCAACGCATCAGCGATAGTGCTTGCTTTTTTGATTACAGATTCGTGGCGCTCTCCAAAGATTCTAACTTCGGATAATTCAATCATGGTGCTTGACGGCTGAATCATTTGAATTTTCAGGTAGCGAAACTGCTGATTTTTGAGATCATCTTGTACCTCAAGTGTTTGCATATCTTCTGTAACCGTTGTCAGGCCTGGCGTTAACCGGGTCCAATTCACTCTATCATTGGATCCAAAAATGGCAGTACCGCCAATCCGTTCGGGGAAACTGGCTCTTACCTGAAGCCCGAAAGCATTGGCCGACACTTTGAAGCTAGGCCCTAAGTCCATGAAATAACTCAAATTCTGAGCTAAGTAATATCCTGCAAAACTGCCTGCATAATTATCCAGAAGGTTAGGTAATTGAGTTCCAAAGGTTGAACTAACAAACATATTGGCATAGTTCATGCTTCCGTCGCTTAACAATGGCGTCAATAATTGAAGACCTTGGGCTGCATTGTTCAAGTCCGATAATTTCTGATAGAAATCATCATCGGATGCGCTGGAGATCAGATTCATAACGTCTGCATACGCTCTTGTATAATTATCAAGGGTTGACGAAATATAACTAATATTGGCATTATACGGAGCGATTACTGCGCTTACTGCCGATTGCCTGTCATTGGTTACTACAACTGTAACATCCTTCGCTGTAACCGTGGTTCCGTCCGACGCCCCCACTACGAAGGAATAGGTTCCGGCTTGTGTCGGCTTCCACGAAAATGCGCCGGTGCTCTCATCGAACACTGCACCCTCAGGTTTATTATCAATCTGATATGTAACTACATCGGTAGCACTCGCGTCTGTTGCAGAGAAATCGTAATTGATCGTTGCCTGAGACCCGGCATAGGTAAATAAGTGTAAAGTTTTATTTCCTGCCGAAAATACCGGAGGCGTCAGCAATGTTCCTGCTTGATAATTAAGGTGGTCAATGTCAACCGTAGTGCCGGCTCCAATTACTTTGAAATACGCAAGGTCACCCAAGCCCTGGAAATCATTCATCGTATAAGTCACATATCTCCACTGCCCCTTCGTATCCGGCAGCGTCAACGTGTCGTTAATACTATAGCTCATTTCCAGTTTAGCTACCCCATTGGTCCGAATCTTGAAGCCAATCGTTTTCTGGCCGGTGCCGGAACCAACAAGCGCAATTTTGCTTCCCGCTTCCGTCGCCTTGATCTGGACGAAGGAAGTATCTCCCTCTTGCTTTGTCGTAGAATTACTGTCAAACGCCGTGTAGCGATCTTCAATTTCTCTCAATGGTTCTGTTATTGTTTTTACAAGATACTTTGTACCCTCAGCCTCAGCTGCTTTAGGTATGAAGAGCCAGAAATCTCCTCCTCCATCTACGCCATCCCAATTGTAAAACACTCGGTCAGCGAACATTTGGGTAAAGTATGGGGCTCTTTCTTCCATATTGATTCCCTTGACATACTTATAGTAATAGAACAGCTCCCACGTATTTTGAGTCAATCTTCCTCTGTATTGCTGTGATAGTTCTTTATAAATGATCGTTGGATTTCCATTGGCATCGGTATGTGCCGCCACAGGAATCCATGGAGTATCATAACCGATCATGAACTTGGCAAAATACTCGGCAGCGTCCAGGATTCGATCATTCAGAAATTCGTATGGGCTTACAGCATTCGGCGCTGTGGAAACCGTCCCCTCTACCGGATCGACTTTGGTTTCCTGGGCAAGCAATAAACGTGCTAATATTTCCATATTGGTGACGTCTCCGGCGCCGTGCGCCTGATCCCGGCCCATTTCCACTTGCTGTACTACCGGAGGATCAACAACCTCACCTGTCAAGTCATTTTTCGTCACCAATCTGAATAATTGCTTGATGGAGCCATTTTGCCCCTGGTCTACAGCGGTCTTGTTAACGGTAAACCACTCTACTCCCTCATTGTAGCGTTCTCTGTTGCCTGTGAAGATATAACCTGCCATAGCTCCAAGCAGCGGATAGAGATGCTGGTTCATAAAATAGTCATTACGATGCTGAAGCGTTTCTATGACCGGGGTAATCAGGTTCGTCGTAAAATCGGCCGTATCTTTGTTCGTCCACTGCAGTCCTTCTGTTTGATAACTGGAATATCTCAAGATTTCCGCAGCGGTAACCATACGGTTGAGAGGTATCCCCGAGTGAATATGCGCATCGGTATAATACGCGTATTGTGCAGGGTCCATTTGGGACCAAATGCGGATCATATGCATGGCATTTGCCCGATAAGTCTCATCACCGGTTACAACATACAAAATAGCTTGCGTATAAGCCTTCAAAGCATCTGCAATAAATTTCGATTCAACGCCTTGACTATTAAAAGCAACCGTGGCCGGTTTCGCCCAATCGGTGCCGCTCTGATTGCTGGACGTGATAGTCTTTGAAGCGGCAGAAGATAATAGCATTTGATTAAAATAGGTATTCCAAGGCTCCTTTTGCGCCCGTACCTCTGTCCTCACATTTTCAAGCATATCCTTGGTAAGTCCGACACCAGGATGTTTGAATCCACTTGCATCGATGACCTCATTGATCATTGGTTGATAATCCGTAATCATGGATTGAGCTGTTGTATCCGCTGCAGCTACTCTCGCAGCTAAAGGCAGGATCGTTGCCATTAAACAAATGGAAACAAGAATAGCCATCTTACGCTTAAGACTATTTCCAAATCTAAGCCTTTTCCGAAGCTTCATTATGTACTCCTCCATTTAATTAGAACACCAACGGGAAACTGAAATTCAGTTGCGTTGTGCCGACATACCACCTTTCGATGATGTAGGACCTGCAGTAGAGGAGGTTTCTCATGCCGTAAGAAATGTTCTTCATAAGCCTGATTTTGATGAAGATTTATTGAAACCGAGAGGAAGACATGAATGCCTTCCTTCCGGTTTCATGTGATTCTTCTTATTAATGGCTGGATTGATCGTTAGGCACGGTGACAGTTACCGTCCTAACCGTTTTGTTGCCCGCTTTATCAGTAGCCGTGTACGTGATGTTGTAGATATGTCCTTTTTCCGCACGCACGCTGAAAGAAGTTGCGGCTGTACCGAAATTGGCTAGAATATCGCCTTGACCACTATCCGGCTGATTGCTCGTGATGGAGGTCAACACCACAGATTCAACGCCTGAACCGTCGTCACTCGAAGTCAGAGCGGCATTGATAGGTACCATCTTATGATTCGGCGGCCAAATCGACGTTTTATCCAACTGGACAGATAATACAGGGGCTGTCTTGTCTACTTTGAACTCAATCGTTTTGAGTTGTTCTATATTGCCGGCTTCATCCGTACTGCGGTAACCCAGCTTATAAGCTCCATCACCAAAGGCAGGAATGGAACCGTTGTAATTGATCCAAGCACCGTCATTCACTTGATATTCCGTTTTCACTGCTCCTCCATATACACTAGCGTATACAGATAAGCTAACGGTAACATCCGCCCAATACCAACTATTCTTACCGTCAGGTGAAACAGGGCTTAATGTTGCGGTGGTGACAGGAGCAATCTTATAGATGTTGCTGACAATAAGGCTAGTTACATTTGATACATTACCTACAGCATCCATTCCTCTTGCATATACGGTGTCATTGTCTGAGACAACAACGGGATACGTATAGGCTGTCCACGGGCCGCTTTCGCCCACTTTGTATTCCTTCACCACCGCATCGGCCGGATAGGTGATCGTTACGGTGACACCTTGATTGGTTGGAGCTGTGGTATCTATGGCCAAGATTGCGTCAGCTGGTGCAATACGGTCGATATTGACGACCACATATTGCGTGACGTTCGAGACGTTGCCCGCAGCATCCGTACCTTTTGCATACACCGTGCTATTTTCGGAGATAACCACAGGAGCGCCGTACGCGGTCCAAACGCCGCTTTCGCCCACTTTGTACTCCTTCACCGCAGCATCGTCCGGATAGGTGACCGCTACAGTGACATCCTGGTTAGTCGGCGCTGTCATGTCGGCGGACAAAACAGCATCCACAGGCGGCATCCTGTCGATATTGTTGACGGTATAGTGGGTCACATTCGATAGATTGCCTACAATGTCCTTGCTTTGTGCATAGACGGTAACATTCTCCGATATGTTCACAGGCGAAGCATATGCTGTCCATGTACCGTTATCTCCTACTTTGTACTCCTTGACCGCCACGTTGTCCGGATAGCTGATCGTCAAGATGACATTACCATTGGTCGGATCTGTCATATCAGCTGTGAAGATTGCGTCCGAAGGTGCTGTCTTGTAAATGTTGCTGACCGTGTAGCTCGCAACGTCCGAGACATTGCCGGCAGCATCCGCACTTCTTGCATACACCGTTACGTTGTCGGAAACAGTTACAGGAGCCGTGTACACGGTCCATACGCCGTTATCGCCCACTTTGTACTCCATCACCGCCGCATCAAGCGGATAGTAGATGGTCACATGAACATCTTTGTTGGTCGGTACTGTCATATCTGCATACAAACCGGCCACAACAGGCGGAATAGTATCGGCGATGTTTACAGTGACGGTATGCTGTGGCTCCACATTGCCTGCCCAGTCCACGCTCCAATACACGATCGTATGCGTTCCCTCGGTAGTCAAGGTAACCGTATTCCCGGTTTGCTGCGCGCCGCCGTCTACTTTGAAGTAAGTTGCTGCAACACCGGAGCTTGCATCAACGGCATTAAGGCTTACCGTCGCATTATTGTTGACCGATCCCTGCGTTGCATTATCGGTTGTTACCGGAGGCGTCACGTCTGCTGCTTTCACAACCCCATGGAATCTCACTTCAGCCATATTCCCAAACCACGCGTTTCCGTTATAAATGCGGATATAACGGTATGGTACTTTGCTGGCAATCGCCAAGGTTTGCCAATCCATCGTTTTTCCCGCTGCTGCTGTGAGCGTCGTCCATGTCGTATTATCGTTGGAGCCTTGAATCACGGTACCATTAATTCTCGTATAATTGGTATCTTGTCTTGCAATCAACTCCACACTCGTCAGCGTAGCTTGATTGCCTGTCTTAAAGTCAAAGGTGATGTAACTTCCCGTTCCGGAGTTGTTGCTGCCTATACGGAAATCGGATATCGTACCTAAATTGCTGTCAAACAAACTATTCACCTGTGATAAGGTTGTTGCTGCAGATCTTCCCGAAGTGGAATCGATTAAATTGGCGATGCTGGTCACATTGCGAATCACATCCGACTCGTTAACAATGTATAGCGAAGTACCGTCACTTGTAGAAGTGGCCGGGTATCCGTCCTTTCCATTTTGCAGCTTGTAGTTAATGGCGAATTTCACTGCACCTGCTGCTGCGCTTTGATCCATGGTCGCCGTGGCCGTAAAATTGATATTGTCTGTCGTACTTACGGTTGCAGCCTGACCTTGAATTGTAACATTGGCGTTATTGATCGCTTCTTTTGCCTTGAAGATTACTTTGACCGTGTTGCCCGGAACAATCCTTTTATTAAGGCTCTGAGCCGAACTGATCGAAGCCGACTCAATTTTGTTAAAGGATTCAACCACGCCATGGAATCTTACCTCAGCCATATTCCCATACCAGGTGTTTCCATTGTAGATGCGGATGTAACGGTACGCTGTAGTATCGCTAACCGCAAAGGTTTGCCAATCCGTTGCAGAGGCCGCTGCTGTTGTGAGCGTCGTCCAAGTCGTATTGTCATTGGAGCCTTGAACCACGGTGCCCCCAATTCTCCCATAATAACCATCTTGTCTTGCAAGCAGTTCTATACTCGAAAGCGTAGTTTTGTTGCCTTCCTTAAAATCAAAGGCAATGTACGCTCCAGATCCGCTGGAACCATTGCGGAAATCAGAAATCGTACCCACGTTGCCGTCAAATAACGAATTGACGATGGACGAAGTTGTTGCTGCCGTTCTTCCCGAAGTCGGATCCAATAAAGTGGCAATACTGGCCGCATTAATCACATCGGACTCGTCAACAAGATACAGTGTGGAGTTATCTGTTGTAGTCGTGTTCGGGGATCCCTCCGTTCCATCCTGCTGTTTGTAATTAATAGCGAATTTCACAGTTCCCGCTGCTGCGCCTTGGTTCAAGGTAGCCGCTGCCGTAAAGTTGACATTGTCTGTCGTGCTGACCGTTGCAGGTTGGCCTTGAATCATGACATTGACATTATTGATCGCTTCTTTTGCTGTGAAGGCTAATTTAACTGTGTTCCCCGGAACAATCCTCTTATTAAGGCTCTGATCCGAACTAATCGAAGCCGCCTGGATTTTGTTAAAGGATTCCGTCACGCCATACAATCTCAGTTCAGCCATATTTCCATACCAGTTGTTCCCGTTGGTGATGCGGATATAACGGTAGGGTTGTGTGCTGTTGATGGTTAAGGTTTGCCAAACATCTGTCTTTCCTGCTGCGTTAGAAATGGTGGTCCAATTCGTATTATCGTTGGAGCCCTGAACCACGGTACCGCTGATTCTGGTGTAGTTACTATCTTGCCTTGAGATGACGTCGACCTTCGAAAGCGTTGCCTGGCCACCTTCCTTAAAGTCGAAGGTGATATAGGATCCGTATCCGCTGCCATTTAGCCGAAAATCCGTCACAGAGCCTAAATTGCTGTCAAACAATGCGCTTGCCGTTGCCAGCAGATCTGCCTGGTTTCTTCCACTAGAATCTATTAAGGTGGTAATATCAAACAGATTGCTGATCAGCCCTTTCTGGTCGGCAATGAACAAGGAAGAGCCGTCGGTTGTGAAAATGGCTGGTGCGGCATCCATACCTGCAGCCGTTTTGTAGTTGAGGTTAAAATTAACTGTACCTGCTGCAGCGCTGCTATCGACCACCCACGCAGCTGTCCAGTTCAAATTGTCGGCAGTAGTAACCGTTGCAGGCTGCCCTTGAATCGTTACATTCACATGATTAATCGGTTCTGTCGACTGGAAGGACAATTTCACCGTATTGCCTTCAACAATTCGGTTTTTCAAGCTCTGATCCGAGCTGATGGAAACCGACGAAAGCTTGTTTACCGCCTCATGACGTTCTCCAAAGATTCTGAATTCAGCCACTTCAAGCATGGAACTCGATGGTTGAATCATTTGCACTTTCAAGAAGCGGAACTGCTGATTTTTGAGGTCATCTTGCACCTGAAGTGTTTGCATATCTTCCGTAACCGTTGTCAGGCCGGGTGTTAAACGGGTCCAATTCTCTTTATCATTGGATCCAAACATGGCAACACCGCCGATACGTTCCGGAAAACTGGCTCTTACCTGAAGCTCGAAAGCATTGGCCGACACTTTATAGCTAGGCCCAAAATCCATGATATGACTCAAATTCTGAGCTACACAATAACATACAAAGCTATCAGGAGTATTATCCAAAAGGTTTGGTACTGCAGTGCCGAAGGTTGAAGAAACAAACATATTGGCATAATTCATACTTCCATCGTTTAATAACGGGGTCAATTGTTGAAGTCCTTCAACTGCACTATTCAAGCTCGCCATTTTCTGATAGAACACATCATCGGATGCGCTGGAGATCAAATTCATCACGTCAGTATAAGCTTGATTATAAGTATCAACTGTTGACGAAACATAACTGATATTAGCATTATACGGAGCGATAACTGCGCTCACTACCGATTGCCGGTCACTGGTTACTACCTCTTTAACGTCCTTTGTGGTAACCGTAGTTCCGTCTGACGCCCCCACTACAAAAGTATAAGTTCCGGCTTGTGTCGGATTCCAGGAGAAAGCGCCGGTGCTCTCATTAAACACAGCACCCGCAGGTTTATTATCAATCTGATAAGCGACTACATCGGTTGCACCTGTGTCTGTTGCGGAGAAATCGTAATTGATAGTGGCGGTAGACCCTACATAGGTAAATAAATGGACATCTGCATTTCCCGCCGTAAATACCGGAGGCGTCAGCAGTGTTCCAGCTTGAACATTAATGTGGTCAATATCAACCGTCGTACCGGCGCCTTTAATCGTGATATAAAGGAGATCGCCCAAGCCTTGGTAAGCATTAAACGCATAGGTCACATATCTCCACTGCCCCTTGGTATCAGGCAGCGTCAATGTATCACCGAACGCTTCCATTCTAGCTACGCCATTGGTCCGAATCCTGAATCCAATGTTTCTCGTCCCGTTGCCGGAACCAACAAGCGCAATTTTACTTCCTGCTTCCGTTGCGTTGATCCGGGCGAAGGAAGTCGTTCCCTCTTGCATGGTAGCAGAGTTGCTGTCGAGCGCCGAGTACCGGTCTTCCATTTCCCGATATGGGTCTACTATAGGCTTCACAAGGTACTTGGTGCCCTCAGCCTCGGCTGCCGGAGGGATAAAGAGCCAGAAATCTCCGCCTCCATCTACGCCGTCCCAATTGTAAATCACCCGATCAGAGAACATTTTGGTAAAATAAGGAGCCCTTTCTTCCATATTGATTCCTCTGACATACTTATAGTAGTAGAACAGCTCCCACGTATTTTGTGTCAGCCTTCCTCTATAACCGCCTGCCAGTTGTTTATAAATGATGGTTGGATTGCCGTTGGCATCGGTATGTGCCGCAGTAGGAACCCACGGTGTATCGTAACCCAACATGTAGTTGGCAAAAAACTCAGAAGCGTCCAGGATTCGGTCATTCAGAAATTCGTATGGACCAACAGCATTCGGCGCTGAGGATACCGTCCCTTCCACCGGATCTACCTTGGTTCCCTGGGAAAGCAATAAACGCGCCAAAAGTTCCATATTGGTGACGTCTCCGGCGCCGTGCGCTTGGTCCCGGCCCATTTCGACGTGCTGAACTACCGGTGGATCAACCGTCTCACCTGTCAAGTCATTTTTCGTCACCAATCTAAATAATTGCTTAATGGAGCCGTTTTGTCCCTGGTCTACAGCCGTCTTGTTAACGGTAAACCACTCTACGCCCTCATTATACCGGTCTCTGTTTCCGGTAAAGATATAACCTGCCATAGCTCCTATCAACGGATAAAGATGCTGGTTCATAAAGTAACCATTATAATGCTGTAAGGTTTCGATGACCGGCGTAATCAGATTGGTCGTAAAATTAGCCGTATCTTGATCTGTCCACGCAAGTGATGTTGTTTGATAGCTGGAATATCTCAACATTTCCGCAGCTGCAACCATACGGTTGAGCGGGATTCCCGAGTGAATATGCGCATCGGTATAATACGCATATTGCGCAGGATCCATCTGGGACCAAATACGGATAATATGCAGAGCATTGGCCCGGTAAGACTCATCACCGGTTACAACATACAAAATCGCCTGAGTATACGCTTTCAAAGCATCTGCAATAAATTTGGATTCAACGCCCTGACTATTAAAAGCATAAGTGCCCGGTTTCGTAGAGTCAGCGCCGCTCTGATTGCTGGACGTGACAGTCTTAGAAGCGGATGAAGAGGTAAGCATTGCGTTAAAATAGGTATTCCAAGGTTCTTTTTGCGCCCGTACCTCTGTCCTCATATTTTCAAGAATATCCTTGGTAAGTCCGATACCGGGATGTTTGAAACCACTCGCATCGATGGTCTCAGTAATCGTTGGTTGATAATCCGTCATCATCGAGTCCGCTGCAGCTACTCCGGCCGCAAAAGGCAGGATCGTGGCCATAAAAGTAATGGAAACAACAATAGACAAAATGCGCTTAAACATATTCCTGAAAGTAAGCCCTTTCATTTGTACTCCCCCATTCATTCAGTTATAACTTGGTGCAAACAAACTATTCCGAATCTTTATCTTTATTCACCTCCACTGAACCCCTTTTTTTACAACAATCAAAATAAGCATCTTTCAGCACTTTCACAATGAATCCTATCAAAATGTAAGCGCTCTATCCATTGTAAAATTATTCAATTTCATCAGATTTTTTTAAATCCGCCCTGCAAAATCTGTAAAAAGGGAGGATGGCAGGTTCTCCATCCTCTAAAATATCCATATTGCTTCCACTCATCACTTACATTTTTGAAATCACCTTGACATTTTGAACAAAAGACCCTATGAGGATATCCTCCGAATCTAATTCCAATGGTCGGCCGTTTACAATAACATTCTCAAAGGTTACGCCGTCCACAACCCGGGTTTCATCGAACCCCTCAATACGGGACGGATTTTCGCAAATACCATTAAACACGATATCTTTAAAATATATATCCTCCACCCGGTTTCCTGGATGCGGATTATATTTCGGATTATGCACGACCCGAATGTTAATAAGCTCTCCGAGTTCAAATTGTTCGACCCGGATATTCTCGTACCTGATGTTTCGGACTGTATTATTGTCCCCAGGATTGATAGCCATACATCCCCAATAGTCGCGCTGCGGTTCGTGATGCTCCAAAATGTCGATGTTCTCAAACACGATGTTTTCTATGACATTTCCACCGTTTTCGGAATCTCCATGGGTGCCTATATTCATGGGATGGGCGACATCCGCCCAAAGGGTCGAGTTTCGAACCGTCACGTTCCGGCTGTCTCCGTCAAACTCTCCCCGGTGTCCGTATATAGCGATACAATCATCGGAAGTTCTCAGAAAGACGTCGTCGATATTAATGTGAGAACAGGACATCATGTCGATGCCGTCCGACCATCCTCGAGTACTGAACGTCTTAAGGTTGCGGATTGAGATATGTTCGGATTGTCCAATCAGTACGGTATAGTGTGGTGGATCAACCGTAATAATTCCTTCTATCGTGATGTTCTTTGAGAAGGTGATCTGAACTCCACGATAATAAGTGGTTTTTTCAAAATCCGACATATAGAGCAGCCCCCTGCCCCTTATCGTCACATCATGTACATGCTCGCACACTAACGCCCCTACAACAACGGCACCTCCAGCGATATAAACCGTTTTCCCGGAGGGAATGCGGAATTGGGGCTCCTCCAGAATATGCATACCCGGCCCGAAGAAAATCACATCGGGATCAGCCGGATCCGGAACGTTCTCTTCCAACGGGTTTGCAAAAATATGAAGATTGTGGAACCGATCCCCGTTCACTTCCAACGATAATTTACGCGGACGATCAAGCATGAAGGTCACCCGATTACCGCTATAAGTACATTCGTGCCCAGAAGATAAGGGGCGAATTATCGCTTCCTCTACCTCCCCTACATTCTTTATCACTTCAATTTCAACAGGTCCTGAGCAATCAAAATACACCATCGACGCATTCCGCACGTCATGCATATCGACCTTCACGTTATAACAAAACAACTCCTGCCATTCGCCCTGCAACGAACGGACCCGTACCTTGAAATCGGAATTACCGGTTGCTTCTACTGGCGTGGGATATGTCATCAAATTATTTTGAACCGTATTCACTCGACTTCTCCTCCAAAATCACTTTTGTTCGTAAAATAAAGGGCCGGGAAAGGCCGGAACTTAACTTGATGTTCCGCCTCCCCGGCTCAATAATGAAGCGGTATTATTGAAAGTTACTATTTCTTATTCCGCTCTGCGTACACCTTATTGACTTCGTCCGTCAATTCTTGACCGCCAGCTTTCAGCCATTGCGCCTTGAAATCGTCGAACCCTTTGTCCGTATCCGCTTCGCCGGTGACGGATTTAATCAAATATGCGTCCTGGAGCGTCTGCAGATTCGCCCCATATTTCGACTTGTTGGTCAAAACGGCCGGTCCCAAAATGTCCTTCAAAGGCTCATAACCGACATTTACCTTCGCCTTCAGGTCCAGCACTTCCTTGCTCGTGTTATATTTCGCCATGGAAGTAACTGCAGCGTTGAGCGGATTGTAGAAGCTGCCGGCGCCGGCTTTGATAGCAGCGGCCTCCGGTGTCGTCTTCGGAACAACCAAGTCGCCGTTCATATCATAGTTGACGTCCTTCTGACCGTAAACCGTCAGCAACCACAAATCCGGATTTGTTGCAACGGCATCGAGAATTTGCTCAATCTTGGCCCTTTTCGCTTCATCCTTCTCGAGCTGTGCGCCCAACAGAACAGGAGCTTGACGACCGCCGTAAGCGAAGCTCAACGATTTACCGGCCGGGCCGACAACCGGCTTACCGGCAACGACAGTCTGGCCCTTATCCGATCCGGGTTTCGTAATAAATCCGGAGTTCTTGTCGAAATTGCCCCACTTCATGTTGTCGACCATACCGATCTTTTGGTTGGCGAATTTCTCGTTGAGCTGATTGTTGTCGGTTGTAATAAACTCCGGATCGATCAGTCCGCTCTTGTACCACTTGTTCAGAAGCTTGAGCGCGGAGCGGGTTTCTTCCGTGAGCCCGCCGTACACGACTTTGCCATCAGCACCCAGCTTGAACTGATATGGCGATACGCCGTAAGCCGAGAATACGGAGGTGAACATTTGGATCGGGAGCTTGCCTCGACCCGACATGCCGTACGTATCCTTCTTGCCGTTGCCGTCCGGATCGTTATTGGCGAATTTGGTGAGCACATCCTCCAGCTCCGCGAGCGTCTTCGGAGGTTCGTTGTAGCCAATCTTCTTCAGCCAGGCATCGTTATAACCGGGAATGAAGCCAGCCTCTCCGTCCGGCCATACCTTAGGAATCCCCCAGTTCTTCCCTTTGTAGTTGCCTACCCCCCAGCTACCTACGTCAACCGATTCCAGCGATTTTATATAATTCGGCATATTCTTTTTGACTTCATCTGGGGAAATGCTGGCAATGACGCCTTGATCCGCCCACGTGGCCATATCGGTTTCGTTCGCATCGATCGGGAATATGTCAGGAACTTGTCCGGAGGCAAGCAAAACTCCGAATTTATCCTTCCATGTCGTACGTTCAAATTTGACATTCTTGATTTTTACGTTGAATTTTTGCTCCAACTGCTTCTGCACGTAGTTGTCGTCAGCTTCAGGCGCATTGAAGTTGTTCGCCCAAGTAATTTCAATCGGCTTTTCTGCTACCCCCGGTTTATTGGAAGCTGCCGGCGTTTGTTCGGCCGATTTCCCTCCACTGCATCCTGCCGCCAAAAGCGACATCGATAAGACGATAGAAGTCATACCCAACATTTTTTTATTAATCTGTTTCATTCTTTTTTGCCTCCCTTTTTGTTATACAAGTTATATTTAGACGGAACACTACAAGAGCAATCCATTTAAATCAGGTGATATATGCTAACCCTTTAGCGAGCCAACCAAGACGCCTTGGACAAAATATTTCTGAAGAAACGGATAGACGATGAGGATCGGCAACGCAGTAAACATGATGATTGCGGCCTTGAGGGTTTCCGGCGCCTGTTCCTCGATAGGCACGGCCAGCAAGTTGTCTCCCTCCGCGGTAATCACGATTCTTCTTAGCAATATCTGAAGCACAGTCTTCGATTGATCCTGAATGTACAGCATCGCATCGAACCAGGCGTTCCAATGCCCGACAGCGGACCAAAGCGCAAGGGTGGCCAATATAGGCTTGGACAAGGGTATCACGATGGTGAACAAAATTCGCAGGTCGCTTGCTCCGTCGATTTTGGCGGAGTCCTCCAACTCCTCCGGAAGGCTCATGAAGAAGTTTCGAAGAATCAGCATCGAATATGTGCTGATCAAGCCAGGGATAATCAAGGACCAACGAGAATCGATGAACCCTAGCGATTTGATCAAGAGGTAGGTGGGAATAAGCCCTCCGCCAAAAAACATCGTTACAACGATAAACATCGTGTAAAAATTGCGATGCGGAAGATGCTTCTTCGAGAGCGGGTAGGCCCCCATCGCCATAAATAGCAGCGTTAGAAACGTCCCCACTACAGAGCGAAACACCGTGTTCCCGAAAGCAATCCAAACCGAATCGGTCTTAAACACTCTCTCCCAAGCACCGAGCGATATCTCATGCGGATACCAGTGCAATCCCGGCCTTAGCGCCTCGGCGCTCGTACTAAGGGAGATGGCAAGAACGTGAAGAAACGGGTAGATCATGCATATACAAACACAAGCAAGAAATGCGATTACGAAAATTTGAAACACTTTTTCACCTAAGCTTAGTCTCACGGCCGTTCTCCTTTCTGAACCCTTGTTACGTAATTCCTTCTTGCCCCATTTTTTTCACGATATAGTTGGTCGCTAACACCAGCACTACTGCTACGACATTTTTGAAAAGACCGACTGCTGCCGTCAAACTGAACTGGAAGTTTTGCAAGCCTACGCGGTACACATACGTATCCAATACATCAGCTACGCCATATACGGCTGGAGAATATAAGGTCAGGATCTGGTCGAAGCCCGCGTCCAGAACCCCGCCAACCCGCAAGATCAATAGAATAGTAATAACCGGGAGGATGGAAGGAATCGTAATGTGCAAGGTTTGCTTCCAGCGGTTTGCTCCGTCAAGTACGGCTGCTTCGTACAACTGCAGATCCACTCCCGCCAAAGCCGCCAAATAGATGATGGTTCCCCAGCCAATTTCTTTCCAGATGGCAGATGAGACCATCGTGAACCGGAAATACGATTCGTTGCCCAAAAAATAGATCGGTTTAAACCCAAGCTCTTGGATGATATAATTGACAACCCCGGTGCTCGGAGACAGCAGCGTAATCAGAATCCCGCCAATGACGACCCAGGATAAAAAATGGGGCAAATACGAGATCGTTTGGGCAATCTTCTTGAATACCGAATTCCGCACTTCGTTTAACAGCAATGCCAAAATGATCGGGGCCGGAAATCCGAATACGATGTGATAAAAGCTGATCACGACCGTATTTCGCATGATTTTCCAAAAGTCGGGTGACATCGCAAATATATAATGAAAGTGCTTGAACCCAACCCAAGGGCTTCCCCATATTCCTTTCATAATGTAAAAATCTTTAAAAGCCAATTGAATGCCATACATGGGAGCGTAATGAAAAACGGCATACCAGATCAGCACAGGAGCCAGCAACAGGAACAGATACTTGTTCTTTTTATATTGTCTCCAATTGTACGCCAATCTCGATTCCGTTTTTTGGCTTACTTCTTTGACAACGCTTAATTCAGAGGCGTTTGCCGGATTCATGTTTCTAGACTCCTTTCGTAGTTGAGTAATGAGGCCTCGTTTTCTTAACCCAACTTTATACGAATGAAAGCGTTTTTTCTATTGTAATATCATTCGAATTCCTATGAATTCTTTCAGATCAGATTGCATTTTCTTTAATGAATCATGGTTAAAGGGCTTCCTAACAAAAAAATCAGCCTGCATAGGCTGATTGATGAGTATTTCTACTAGCTAGATTGTTTGCACATCTGTATTTTTCGCCTGCCGATATTGAACCGGCGTGATGCCGAAGCGGGATTTAAATTTGTTATGGAAATATTGAGGGTTACGATACCCGACCAGGTTGGCGATTTCTGCAACAGATAGTCTTGTGTCTTCACACAGCAAATTTGCGGCTTTGTTTAAACGGGCCCGAGTTACATATTCGGTAAACGATTCCCTCATGACTTCACCGAACAAGGTTGATATGTAAGCTGGAGCCAGAGAGGCCACTTCTGAAAGAACATTGAGCGACAGCTCTTCGTGCAAATGTTCATCGATATACGCTTTCAATTTTAATATGACATCCGCATGCGCATGATTGCCCGATTCGCTTACATGAACGGCTATCTGCCTCGAGAGGCTGCGAATCGCGTCCATCGTGGCCGATAGTGTATCTTTTTTCAGTTCATCAAACAGATTGGAAGGAGGAACCAATTGTTGTAAATCCAACTCGATAACGACCTGATAAAGCGTGGAAACCAACTGAAGCAACGCCAACTCCACTGCTTCGAGCTGCAAGCTCTGTTCCTCCAGAATATTGGCGAATTCATCGATAAACTGACTCGCACCGTTCACATTCCCGACCTTCAATGCATTTTTATAGAGATCGAACGAAAACATGTATGGCGTCGGGTTCAATGCAGAAATCTTCGAGTGCAGAACAATCGCTTCCTGACCATAAAAAAAGCAATAGCGATAAGCTTGCTTCGCCAATTGATAGGAGAGTGGGATTTCTTCGAGCGATTGAACACAAGAACCGATCGCAGCCCCGAAACGGATCTCGTCGCTAATGACCTCTTTTACCCGAACTAAATCTGAAGCAATCAACTCATCATCGACTGTGTCGCGGGAATCAAAGAAGAAGATGATAGCTGCTTCCTTCAAGTTCAAGCAGACAATCTCATTGCGTACGGAGTGGTCTATCTGTTCATAACGCCGCTTGAACTCGTTACTATTACCTTCGATGAGCGGAATATACGCGACAAGAAAGTAGCAGTCCTGAGGCAAGTCGTCCATATTCTCCAGTCCGAGGCTGGCGCCCAAAACAAGATTTTTCATCTCGTTCGTTTTCGCCAGGGATTCCAGGGTCTCGATTTTTTGTCCCATGATATTCAGCGCGTTGCCGATGATTGCATATTCGTTCATTTGGGACTGTGCCGAATTAGGTTGATGCAGGCTGCGGATATGCTGTACAAGCCTTTTCATTGGAATATAAAATCGTTTTGAAATCATGTAGGAAATGACAAACCCTATCAAGAGCACCAAACTGCAGCTTACAAATATTTTGGTTTTGATTTGTTCAGAAGCCAGTACAAACGAATTCATCGGACGAACCATCGCATAGGTCCAACCGTTCCCCGACTTCGATTTGTCGAGGTACGACATAACAATTTTGCCGTTCTTGTCATCAGCGAGCTCCCGAACGGTCTCACCGGATCCAATTACGTTCTGAAGAAGGCGAATTTCATCCGGATTCGAATCCGTTGTTTGAACGATCACATTCCCGGCCTGATCGAATATATATAGCCTTTCTAGCGGGGAGCTCATGATTTTGGCGACAGCCTGTTTCACATATTCCAGATCGACATCAACAAACAAGTATCCTTTAGGTGTGGCGTTTGGAATGCCATACGGAAGCTTAACGACATAAGTCATCACTTGCTTCCCTTCAATAGTGCTGGAAGTTGCGTCCGGCATTATTCGGGTCAACCATCGGTTCGGAACAGTTTGCTGCAGCTGCCCGATGAAAGCGGCGTCTGTAGAGTTATCCGGCTTCATAAAAAAGGAATTATTGTCAACGACATAATTTCCCGTACGAAAATAGGCCGTCATTTTAGAAGCACCTTCAATCGCCAATTTATAATTATCGAGATCCTGGCGAAACGACGCAATGCGGCTGAGATTGCCTTCCCATCCGTTGTCCAACAAATAATTCAAATTGGAATTATTCTGAATAAAAATGGTGGATAACGCCTTATTCTGTAGATTGTCTTCGAATCTTCTAAGCAGTGTCTGTTCGACATAATCCTTTGCGGTAGCGAGTCGGTTTCGGCTGTCCTTGGCGATTTCGTCAACCATCAATCGATTGGCCTGAGAATATAGATAACCTCCAGTAAGCCCAATCAGGACGACGGCCAAAATCGTATAGGATAAGATAAGACGGGTGAAAAAGGTATCTCTGTACTTGGGCAGTACTCTCATAACAAGCCCCCTTTAACCTTATCGGATCATTCATCCGGTTCATAAGTATACGCTTTCATTATTGTAACTTATATTGTACCATGTTTGCATGATGCCTTGCACTTAGGTTTTTAAAGGGAGCACATGTAAGTCTACCTATCCGTGCAAGAAAAAGCTTGTTGGGATCCGATACTGTATTGTCAAACGAATCATTCCAGTTATTGTCAAGACCGTAAGCATATACATAATTGTCGAACGTAATCGTAGTGAAGGTATGATTGTTAAACATCGGAGCTGCTGTGTTCCATGTCCAAGTCACAATGTGATCTGTCGATTTCTCGATCGTCGCATTCGGCGCAAGAGAAACTAATACTAAAAAGCCCTACGATTTCTCGTAGGTGGTATTATCCCCTTTAAGTAGACACTCAAAAAAAACCTTATGGTATCATAAGGAAATGAGAACAACTTGGAGGGGATTTTTCTATGGCTAAAAAAGGACAAACATTTAAT
>NZ_JCAUAN010000015.1:0-149155 GCF_059691975.1 Paenibacillus sp. J22FR5
CTTACAAGATAGCGTAAAACGTAAACGATTTAGACGAGACCCAGAAAAGTACCTAGAAAGCCTGGAAAACCTATGGGACGCACAGTGCGTTTGCTAATCTTGCCGTCGTAGCTTTTTTTGAATTTACAGGGCGTGAATTCAGAACCTGGTAGAGTTAATATAAACTCTATCGGGTTATTTTTGTTGGCTTCAAAACGGATTCCCTTACATAAAAAGGTAATGTGACCACATAGGCGAATACAATGTAGGATGTGATAATTTTTTTGTAATAAAAGGGGTAGGCTCATATGATCTTCAGTCGAATAATTTCCTTTATAGTACCGCTCTTTTTATATGGTATGTTTTACGCTTTCGGTGTATTCAAAAAGTTAAACGCTATACAACATGTTGGAGTTCTGCTTCTAGTAGTTATGTTCATATTCGTACTAGTGGCATCTTTTTATAAAATTAAAGACGGAAAGCTAACGAAACACTTCTTTCTGATCCAAACATGCGAAATTCCACTCCAAGAAATAAAAAGAATCGAAGCCGTTACGGTCAAAAAATTCGGATATGTGTATCTTAAGATCGGGAAGTCACCCGGTGAAGATTACTATGTTGTGCATATGAAAAAAGGGGGGCAGTACATAATCGATGCCAGTTATCGGTCAAAAGGAGTGAATTTGGGGAGGTACCTAAACAAGAAATATCACATCCCTCTTACTGAAATTGAGAAAATGAAATATTTATATGGATAGCCGTAAAGGAGGGGGACTTTAGTGTGAAGATTTATGAAAGATCTTTAACAATCCAATTGGTACTAATCATCGTGATGATTGTCATTAACGCATTGCAACTCATCATTAATATCGGTAACAACAGGCCTGCAATCTTTTATATCATGTACACGTGACACTTGCGGTGTTTGTCTTCCTTGCTGTTCCGGCTTGTTTAGATCTCATTAGAAAAGATTGTATGAAAACCATAGGCAAAATCGTGGTTATGGAAGAATTTCGGATTCACAGTTTAAAACCAAATGGTAAAGTCATGAAAGTGCGTGTCAAAGCAGCAGAATATGGACATTTTCTCCTTGATCAAGAGGTAGAATTGCAGGTGGCAAAGCGTTCAGGGAGTTTGCTGGCGATATTTGCTATGGATACATTAGATCAAATGTAAAACTTATAATTGCGGAGGCTTCCTATGGGAATCGAATGGTACGAAATGATCGCCAGACGAAATGGCGGATACAAGAGCAGAGCGGTTTATACGGTCGAGGGAAGATCGGCCGAGGATGTTTTTGAAGAAAGGCTGATTGGGATGCTTCCCCGATTTCAGTCGGTTTTGGATGCGGGATGTGGTCATGGGGAATTTACTTTGAAAATGTCAACATACACGAACCAAATTATCGGTTTTGATAATTCTAAGGAGCTCATGAGAATCGCACAGGATTTGCTTCGTTCCTGCCAAGCCCAGAACGTCGAATTTATTTATACGACAACGAAAGCTGAACTTCCTTTTGAGGACGAGCAGTTTGATTTGATTTATGACCGAAGAGGGCCGACCTCAATTATTAATCATAGTAGAGTGTTGAAATCGGGTGGTACGATATTTGGAATCCATGTGAATGTGGATGCTGTTAAAGAGCGGTTGGTGAGAAATGGCTTCCAAGACATCGTAATCGAAGAGTTTCAACAGGCTGTTACCTACTTCCCGACGAGGGAAGAATTCGCTATCTTTTTATCGGACGGGCCGGGGAGTCCGGATTTCACTAAAGCTGAGCATAAGCAAGAGTTAGAAGAACTATTTAGCGAAATTGCTTCGCAAGGAAGATTGGTAGGAGAATTGGGTTACAAAGAGCATAAGTACGTTTGGCAGGCCAGAAAACCATAATGAATGAGGGAAATTAGCGATATCGCTTGTTCAAAACCAATTAGAGGGCACGCCACAGTTGAAATATCTACTGCAGGGAGCCCTCTTTGTCTATTTCATAGCCATTATTCTACTTATAAAAAGACGACTTAAATGGCGTCAGCGCTGCAATGACCGCATCCCGAAAAACGTCACTCCGTGTAATTCGCCCATCGGTAAATAAACCATATGCGCCTTCTTTGTGATTACTCCCGACAGTGCTGCTCAGATCATCAATAATATGACGCAGCTCGGTTCCGCCTTGCTTTAATTTCTCTCCAATGTCATTCGGTATCGGGAAATAAAGTCCTTTGCCGACATAAATCTGCGTACCATTCCAAGCGGCACAAACGGAGAAGAGATACCACTGATTCGTGTGCACATGATCATAGGTAAGTCCGCCTTCAAGACCAAGTCCAATGTCTGCATCTGGCACTTCTTCAAGTACATGTTTCGCGCGATTGATTGCACCGATTATGGTTTCATCTTCCGTTAAAGGCTGATCGGACACACCAGAAGGGACGGAGTGACAGATCGGTTCTACCCCAGCAGCGCGGACAACTGCAGCTCGTTTCGCTTGATTGTGCGTGCCTAATGCAATTCTTAATTCTTTTTCCAACTTGTCTAACCACTCCTTGCAAACGTAATGCGAATTACTTGATGAACTAGCATTAGTATACCATGTTTTCATTGATTTCTAGAATGGAACCTAACGACCAGTAACGATTTCAAATAAATGTTAGTTTACATAAAACATTTCCAGTGTCAGTTGCGTCAAACATGTAGATGGAAATTACGTCGTACACTTGGAAAATGTTGAACTGGAGTGATGGACATGATCGTTGGAAAAAAATACATAATGACACTCGCGTGCGCTGCTAGTTTAATATCGATTTTCGTCTTACCAGTAGAAGCCAAAGACGGTCCATTCCGAGATGTCAAAGCTTCTTTCTGGGGCGCCGGGGCTGTGCAATGGGCCTATGACAATAAGGTGGCGGAAGGATTTCCGGACGGGACATTTGGGCCTGACCGGCCTGTTGAGCAATTAGAGTTTATCGCGATGCTTGTTCGTGCTTTTCAGCCAGCAGATGTAGAACCACCTGGTATAGGTGGTGATTGGTCAACACCTTATGTCAATTATGGATTGAAGAACAATTGGACATTAATATCGCAGAAGACGATAGAAGGCTACCAAGAGCCTGTATATGTGAACAGAGGGACGGCGACGTTATTACTTGCCAATGCAGCAGGTAAAAGCTATGACAACATGTACCAATCGATTGAATATATGATGCAGTTAGGTGTGTCGAATGGAAAAACGGAGATGAATTATAACGGTTTCATGCCCGAAGATCGTTTAACAAGAGCAGAGGCTGTGACCATGATCCAACGTTTTCGGAATAAAATAGAAACACTTCGCCCAACTCCTGACATCAACGTTGCTAGGAGCAATGATTTTGATCCTAGGACTGCCAAAGTAGGGGATCTCGTGGCAGGATGGCAAATTACTTCCATCGATAGCAAAACAAACGAGAACGGGGAATTGTTTTATGCAATTGTCGAATTTGATACGAGAGAAATAACGATAAGTGGTACGTATGATAACGTGCCTGAAGGCAGTGAATTTTTTGACGGTATCATGTTTACGCTCGACACGGATTCCGAGACGAAGATACCAAGAATCAAATCTGGTGGAACCAGAACAGGAGACGCGATCATTTTTCGTTCCCCAGAGGCAGAGAATGTATTCTCACCACAAGGCTCGCGGGGCAGCGCGACCATAGCGATCTCTGGATTTTCCATCCATTATTGGCCGAAAGATGATTATCGCGATAGCACTAGGTTTGTGAAAGCTATTGAAGTGAGTCCGAATAACTAGGGGGATTAGAAATGAGATTGTTGAATCAAGGTTTCGTATTGCTTATTGGTGCAATTCTACTTAGCTCATGCTCAGATGAGAAGTTTAGCGTTGACCAAGCTACAAAACAAGGAGATGTCATCAATATTCATGGACAAATAAGTAATTTAGACCGGTTCACCCAGTTCATGAAGGACGTGGAAGGGCATGTAGATAGTCAGATTCGGATAGCACAACTGACCATTGAAGGGGATCCGATTTATTATGAGCTGGATTACAAAAAAGGTAAGATCTCTTATACCTATGATAATTCAGAGGATAAATTTGGTGCGAAAAATATTATAAAAACCGTTTGCACTGGTATAATTTCAGAGAAAGTGGAGCGTGGTGTTGCTTATAAACTGGATGGTTGTAAAGATACAAAGATTGGGCAATCTTTTACGTTTGTGGTACCGGGTAATGGGGGATAGGAGCTTCAACTTTCTCATTCCATTTGTGCTAATTCATAATCAAACCAGGTTCGTATTTCTCCAGTTGACTCGTTCTCGATCGTATTGTTGCGATGCTTGATGAAATTGTTTCTTTTCTTATCCAGATAGCGAAGAATTGAGGGCTTAAGTAGTCAATACCAAATTGACTTTTATTGTTTGCGCTTTCAAGAATGAGCTGGAAAATTTTGAGTCATGTTTTCACTGATTTCGCATGATACAATCTTTAAGATCCGTATTGGATCAAACAACTTAGAAGGCCGAAGCTTCGTGTGAAGCACGGGGGACCCAATCTCTGGGGTGAAGCCGCTTTTTCGCGGCCGGGTGATTACTCTTTGATCCGAATCCGACAGCTAACCTCGCAGGCCGCAAAAAGGAGAGGTTTATTTTGAAACGTTACAAAAAGCTTATGGTTACTGGTGCACTTGGTTTGAGCATCCTTATGGGGACGAATGCGGCATTTGCTGCGACGGGTACTTATACGGTAGCAGGTAATGATACCATGTGGTTGATCTCGAAGAAATATGGCGTCAGTCTATCTTCGCTTATCAAGGCAAACCCTCAAGTTGCTAATCCGAACGTGATTTGGTCGGGCATGAAACTTAACATTCCAAGCAGCACGAGCTCTAACTCGGTTACCCAAACACCGGTTACGACTGCGCCATCGCAATCAGCTTTTGCAAGCCAAGTAGTTAGCTTAGTTAACCAAGAACGAACAAAAGCTGGACTGAAACCTTTAACCAGCAACAGCGCACTTACAGCAATGGCTTTGGATAAAGCGAAGGATATGTACAATAACGGTTATTTCGATCATACATCGCCAACCTACGGTTCTCCATTTGATATGATGCGCTCATATGGAATTAGTTATTCCTACGCGGGTGAAAACATTGCTAAGGGTCAACAAACGCCTGAAGCCGTCATGACCGCGTGGATGAACAGTTCAGGTCACCGTCAAAATATTTTAAGTCCCAATTTCACGCAGATTGGCGTTGCCTATTATAACGGTGAGTGGGTTCAGGAGTTTATTAGTTATTAATTTTTTTGAAAATATCGTAATCTAGTACCAGCAACCTAGTGTTGCTGGCTTTTTGCGTTTAAATAAACAAAGCAGGGATTTTTTGTGATTTATTGAATTCATAATTAGGAACGTTATTTATTAAATTGTTAGTTTGGAAATGGCCCTAATCCTATTAGAATTATAACAACAACGTAATAAAATAGTTCAACCAAGAGGTGCACCCCATGATTAAGGTTTCCACAGAAATTGAAATTGAAGCAACGATTGAAATTTGTTTTGATTTTGCAAGGAATATTGATATACATACTCAGACTGTATGGCCTCACACAAAGGAAAGAGCGATTGCCGGAACAACTACAGGTATGATAAGTGGAGGGGAAACGGTTACTTTTGAGGCGAGGCACTTCTTCATTAGACAAAGACACTCTTCACTCATATCGAATTACGTTCGACCCTATCAGTTTGTTGATGAGATGATACAGGGTACTTTCAAAAGTATGAGACACGAACATGAATTCATTGATTTAGGAAATAAAACTTTAATGAAGGATACTTTATATTTTGAGGCTCCACTTGGTTGGATAGGATGGATCGTAGAAAGAGTTGTCTTGAGAAACTATATGCTGCGTTTTTTGAATTATCGAAATGCACAATTAAAGATAGTTGCTGAAAGACTTAAATAGAAGGAGGAGCCAATATGAATAAAGTTGATGCTCGTTTGATTCACCATGATGAATTAAGTGAACTCTTAAAATTGTACAAGCACTTACATGAACATGATCCTGATCTCATTTTTGATAATAAACTTGAAGACTTATGGCATGAGATCATGAACGACAAATATATGAAAATTATTGTTGTAGAGAAAAATGGCGTGATTGTATCTTCAGTCGTGTTGACGATTATTAAAAATTTGACTAGAAATGCAAGACTTTATGGACTTATAGAGAATGTGGTAACGCATGAACAATATAGAAAAAATGGATATGCCAGAATGGCTTTGGATAAAGCAATTGAAATTGCTATGGACCATACCTGTTATAAGGTCATGCTCATGACAGGGTCAAAGCGTGAAGAGATACATAGTTTTTATGAGAAGAGCGGATTTAGCAAAGGTTTGAAAACAGGATTTATACGCAAATTAGAATGATTCAAACATACGACTGGACGGTTCACTCAGGCAATACTACCCTTCAGGAGCTCGCGGAGATCGGTCAAATGGAGAAAGAAGCTGTTTTGAATGCAGAAGTATTCATCATCATGCTGCCAGCAGGAAAAGGAAGCCATGTCGAGCTGGGACTTGCTTTAGGGGCTAGGAAGACTATATGTTTATATTCTGCAAATGAAGATTTTAATGATATTGAAACAACGAGTACATTTTATCAGTTACCTGAGGTCCATAAAATAAATGGAACATTAGACGATTTGGTTTCTAGAATTGATCGCCTGTAGAATAGGCGCCCGCAGGCGCAAATGGGGTTGTGAATTCGAACGAGAAATTGCTTCGTGGAAAATGGTGAATCCAATTGCGCATAAGTGGCTGTCTCACAAGTAGATTCTTCTACTGGTGGACGGCCATTTAACATTGGTCAGGGTATGGGTCCCACAAAAAGTCGAAAGGGAACCTAGGTGCGCTATCTCGTTGAAATCGGCTATTTTTGGCGTTAAGCGGAACTATGATGCGCTATTTGCTCGATTTTCGTATTTTTTGGCGATTTTCGGTTAAATAGAGTACTGACGTTCCCTTTCGAGGCCAATATCGCACGTTTAGCCGCAAATAGCGTCCCCTGTTTCCCTTACAGTATTGGTTCGTTAAAAAGGAACATATGAGATTGAAGATTTTATGGTCTCATCAAGCTTGACGGGGTTAAGGGAAGCTATTCGGTATCACTTATCACAGAAGAGGCAAAGAAAATAAATATCCTCACCAAGACAGATGCCTGTAAGCAGTGGGGGATAAATTGGTCCATCGTTTGAATTGTTTGCTAAATTGAGACAAATCCTTGTAACCAAGCTGTTCCGCGATATGCTCGATCGAAAGCGTAGGGTCCATCAGCATGAGTTTAGCTTGGCGGAGTTTGATTGTACTTAAATAATGACGTGGCGAGACCCCGTAAGCTTTGTGAAAAACGCGATTACAGTGCGCAGGACTGTAGCCGAGTTGCTTCGCAATCCCTGTAATCCGGAAAGGATCCTGCCCTTTGTTCGTTGTTGAAGCTTGATGCTCAATAAGCGCTGCTAGCTGAGGGGCTAGGCCTGAATCTTCTGTGTGCCGATTAGAAGCCTCGGCTTCATCTAATAATACCTCGCTCAACGCGGTGAAAATGCGAAAAGAAGCATGCAACGATTGCAGCTTTAAACTCAGACCACTAGGGGCATTTTCGCTAGCCATTTGCGCAAGATCCATAAGAATAGGGCGGAGCAATCTCTCCATTTTGCTGCCAGAGGGGTGAAGCGTTAGGCCAATTTGATTTAATTGCTGACGAAACCAAGGATCGGTTACCTCCAAATGTACACACACGTACTCCATCATGCTCCCATCGACAGCGCCCAAGCTTGCATGCAACTCATTCGGAAGTATCCAAACCAAATCACCTTGCTTTTGTACAAAATGATTCTCTCTAACACGCATCCGCTGTGAGCCTTCTACGACGAGATTCAGCTCAAACATGGGATGATGATGTTCTGGAAAAGACCATTGCGCGTTAACTTTGCGAAGATGTGCAGCAAAAATCCGAAATGAAGCCTGCACATCGGGCAGCATGCCGCCATGAACGACATTTTCGAGACCAGCGGGTAATGATTCTTGTTGAAAGTCTTTCATATATGTGAGCTCCTTTGAAAAGGTAGTAAGCCGTTCGCTATGTTAACTATCTCATTGAAAAGGGGTGGAAATCAAATGTTTCTTTTGTCCAAATGAAAGATCGTATTGCCCATGGGTTCAGTATTTTGGTCATTGTATAATAAGGGCAAATGACTGAGAGGGGCATCCTGATATGAAGAACCAATTTTTCAATGCACACCATTCGCCAGTTGGCGCATTTGCAAGCTTTACACTAGGTTTTCCAGGCAAAAGCGGAGGCTTCGACCTAGAACAAGCGCGACCTCCAAAGCAAAATATATATATTGGACTAGAATCCATCCAAGGCGGCATTTATGATGCATTGCCTTTCTTCGAGCAGGTTAGTGAAGACGAGAGCCTTCGCTATGATATCGAAAATCCAGATCCGAAGCCGAATAAAAAGAAAGTATTGTTTCCTTTTGCACAGGACGAGATTCGTAGAGATTTCAAAGTCAGCACAGATACGTGGAAAGCTGGCGATTTGGAATTTAGTCTCATTTCTCCGGCACAGTCCGTTCCTGATCCAACAACAGCAAGTGAAGAGGAGCTTCGTTTAGCTCTCGTCCCAGCCGTTCTTGCTAAGATTACCGTTGATAATACCAAAGGCACTTCATCTAGAAGAGTATTCTTCGGGTATCAAGGTACAGATCCGTACAGTGCCATGCGCAGGTTGGATGATACGATGGAAGGCGCCGCGGGTGTTGGACAAGGTCGGATTACGGCAATAGTTTCTCAAGATCCAGAAGTGCGTTCAGGGTTGTATTTCAGTATCGAAGATATTTTGCAGATGAAAATTGCCCAAAACTTGACTTTCGGCCTCGGTACGGTTGGTGCCTTGTTCGCAGATACGCCTGCTGGTGAGAAGCGAACGTATCACTTCGCAATTTGTTTCCATCGTTCAGGCATCGTTACCGCGGGTCGTGATGCATCCTATACCTACGCACGTTTATTCCCAAATATTGAAGCGGTTGCTGGTTACGCATTGGGGAATTTCGATAAGCTTGCTGCGCTTGCTCAAAGCTCGGACGCAAACATCGAAACTTCTCGCGTGTCGGCGGATCAGAAGTTTATGCTTTCGCATGCCATTCGCAGCTACTATGGAAACACACAGCTTCTGGATATGGACGATGAGCCATTCTGGATCGTCAATGAGGGCGAATATCGCATGATGAACACGTTCGATTTGACGGTTGATCAATTATTTTATGAGCTGGCTTTGAATCCATGGACAGTTCGTAATGAGTTGGATATGTTCGTAAAGCGTTATAGTTATGAAGATAAAGTCTGCTTCCACGGTGACCCTACTGAATATCCTGGCGGAATCTCCTTTACACATGATATGGGGGTAGCGAATACCCTTTCTCGTCCAGGGTACTCTGCCTATGAGCTTTACGGTTTGGACGACTGCTTCTCGCACATGACGCATGAGCAGTTGGTGAATTGGACATTATGCGGAGCGACGTATGCGGCACATACAGACGATCAAGCGTGGCTGCAAGCGAATCTAAGGATTTTTGACAAATGTTTAACGAGCATGATCAATCGCGATCATCCGAATCCAGAGCTGCGCAATGGGGTTATGTCACTAGATAGTACGCGCACCATGGGTGGAGCAGAAATCACTACCTACGACAGCTTAGACGTCTCACTTGGACAATCGCGTAACAATATTTATATGGCAGGCAAATGTTGGGCGGCATACGTGGCTATGGAAAGCATTTTTGCTCAAAATGGCAGAGAAGATCTGGCTCTTATTGCGAGTGAGCAGGCTTTGAAATGCGCACAAACCGTAACGTCATACGTAACCGAAGATGGTTACATTCCAGCCGTTGTTGGTGAAGGCAATGATTCCAAAATCATTCCAGCCATCGAAGGCTTGGTATTTCCTTTCTTCACAGGTAACAAGTCAGCGCTTGATGTGAATGGTCGTTACGGCTTTTATATCGAAGCATTGAAAAAGCATCTGGATGTCGTACTTGTAGAAGGCACCTGCCTATTCGCGGATGGCGGCTGGAAGCTTTCCTCCACAAGTAATAACTCGTGGCTAAGCAAAATTTATTTATGCCAATTCGTAGCACGTGAAATTCTTGGTTTGGCTTGGGATGAGAACGGATCAGCAGCCGATGCAGCGCATGTAGCCTGGTTGACGCACCCAACCTTATCCATCTGGAGCTGGAGTGATCAAATCATTTCAGGTGAGATCACAGGAAGCAAGTATTACCCGCGTGGTGTGACGAGTATTTTATGGCTTCTGGAAAGTAAATAAGTGGCAAAGAGCAACTGAAGCGTAAAGCTTTGGTTGCTTTTTTGTTGGTACTATTTGTAAAATAAAGCATGGTGATTGAATGACAAAAGTGGCACGCTAGAATAGATAGTTTTACGATTAGTTACCAATGGCATTTGAATACTTGGGTTTCCTAGGCGATGAGAGCGAGTTGAAGGTATAATGAAAGCGTATAGAGTTTTTTTCTTAGTGTTTATTTGTTCGGGGCTTTTGTGAGGAAAAAGAGGTAGGTTAGAAGCCGAGGTGGACATCGTGAATAGGGTCAGTATCGAGCAGGTGCTGGATGAAATTATCACAAGCGTGCAATTGAAGTTTGGGATGAGAGTTGTTGATACACGCGTTATAGACAAGGGATGGTTAAATGTAAAATGGCGATTCTTGATTGACTCAGGACCCATATTCGTTAAATATTATCATCCCAATCGATATAAACTGCATGTGCCTGAGAGACGGGCTAAAATTGAAAAGACACTCTTTTTGCAACAGCGCTTACATGAGACAGGTGTAGCTTGTCCGAGGGTCTTTTCATTGGACGGGCAGTTTATTCAAGAAACAACGAGCGGATACCTATTTGCAGTGATGGATTGGGTTCAGGGGAGTTTAGCAGCAGCTGGGAACATGAGTATCGCTCATATGCATGATTTCGGTAAGACTACGGGGCGTATGCATCAGCTACTCCGAGATGTGGAACTTGATCTATGTTCATGGATGCCAGATCAAGCGGACTGTTTGACAGATTTACATGGAAATTTGGAACAAGCTAAACAAGAACAGAGTAATGACTTAATCGAGCTGCTCGAACAAGCAATAAAGCACGTTCAATCGCTAGATTTTGGAATATTTGATGAAAGTCCAATAGGGTGGACGCATTGGGATTTATGGGCTGATAATGTTGTGCTGAATGAGCACGGTGTGGCGGGCATTGTAGATTTTGACCGCATGGCGGTAGCGTATCCAGAAATCGATGTGGCGCGAGCCATTCTATCCGGTGCTTTTGAGTTAAAGGGGATTCGGCTGGATGCCGTCCAAGCGTTTCTAGCGGGATATCGTGAACATATGGAAGTGTCGAAAGGACTTATTTTACGCAGTGTCAAAATGTTATATCTCATCGAATCCACCTGGTGGCTTCGAACGGAAGTCCTGCAAGATACCGCAGTGCCCAAGCGATTTTTGGAGGAAATGGTGTGGCTTACGACGCATTGGGAAGAGCTTCGAGAGATTTTAATAGATTAATGATATACCAATTGTCTATACGACATCTAGGAGGCGAATCATTTGACGAATAAAAACGAATTGCCGCAGCTTCTTTTTGAGGATCAGATTGCTTTTGAAAAGTGGCTAGCCCTTAACCATAGCTCTTCACCAGGTATTCGATTACAAATTGCGAAGAAAGGCGCTCGGATAACTTCCGTTTCCTATGATCAGGCGCTCGAAAGCGCTTTGTGTTATGGTTGGATCGATAGTCAAAAAGAAAAGGCGGACGAGCAGTCATGGCTACAACGTTTTACGCCTCGTGGTGTCAAAAGCATTTGGTCCAAAGTGAACAAAGACAAGGCTGAGTTGCTGATTGCTCAGGGGAGAATGAAGCCTTCTGGATTGAAAGCGATTGAGGCTGCCAAGAAGAACGGTCAATGGGAGAAAGCCTATGAACCACAAAGTAATGCTACCATTCCGGAGGATTTTGCCTTGGAATTGGAGAGAAATAGCGAGGCGAAGGCTTTCTATGATACGCTGGATCGGCAAAACCAATATGCTATTACGTTCCGGATACATACGGCGAAGAAGCAAGAAACCCGTGTTAAGCGTATTAAGGAATTTATTTTGATGCTTGAAAATGGGGAGAAGATTTATCCTTAAAATAGATTTAGGAAACAATCTCGGAGCTGATTACATGAATATTAAAGTAATTCCCAAAGAACTTTACTAAAGGCGGCAAAGATTATATCGTTATGGAACGATTGTTCCACGGAGAGGAAACCGAACATCATGACGCAAAAACTATATTATGATTCTGCCTATTTGAAAGAATGGCAAACAACCATCAGTCAAACCATCGAACGAGAAGACGGCACCTATGTCCTCTTAGAGAAGACAGCATTTTATCCGCATGGTGGCGGACAGCCTTGTGATATCGGTGAAATCAATGGGATTCCCGTTATGGACGTTCTTCTGGAGGAAGACGAAGTCTTGCATAAGCTCGAGCGATTGCCAGAAGGAACGCAAGTATCGTGCCAAATTGATTGGCAAACTCGATTCGACCATATGCAGCAGCACAGTGGACAGCATCTGCTCTCGGCAGTGTGCAGAGACCTTTATGAGGCCAATACGGTGAGCTTTCATCTCGGGACGGAGTATTGCACGATCGATGTGAAGACGCTTGATCTTGATACTAGCAAGTTGACGGCTATTGAGATGGAAGTGAACCGTCAGATTTATCAGAACCGCTTGATCAGCAGCTATTTCGTTACGCCAGAGGAGTTGGCGCAGCTACCACTTGTCAAACAGCCGAAGGTGACGACGAACATCCGGATCGTTGAAATTAAAGGCGTGGAGTATAACGCTTGCGGAGGTACGCATGTTTCGTCAACTGGCGAAATCGGGATGATCAAATTGCTGAAAACGGAGAAACAGAAAGGGAATACGCGTATTTATTTTACATGTGGTTTCCGGGCACTAACTGAATTTACTGATAATATCCGAATTCTTGGGGCGTTGTCTGGCAAATTTAATACGGGTAAAGATGAAATCATAGACCGTATCGAGAAGTGGGAGCTTGAGCATAAACAAGTGCAGACTGAGCTTGCTGAGCTTAAGGAGAAACTTGACGAGTACGAATCACGTGAGCTATTGGAGGCAAGTAAGGGTGTCGTTGCACAGCAATTTGAGAATAAAACACTAAAAGATATGCAAAGCCTAGCTACTAAGATAGCTTCGAAGACAGATCTTCCGATTTTGTTTGTATCTACTTCGGAGCACAAAGTAGTTTTTGCACACAATGGCAGCCACGGTCAAGCATGCGGCGCATTCTTCAAAACCCATTTGAGCAACTTCAATGGCAAAGGTGGCGGCAGTGATAAAATGGCGCAAGCGGGGTTCACTAGTGGCGAGGATGCTTTGGCCTTCTATACATTTGCACAAGTGCAGATTAGAGGGAACTAACTGCTATCAAAAGGACAGGATAGTTGAACTGAATTGTAATATTTTGTATAATGAAATGTCACCATATTAAATGAAATGGAGATTAACAAATGATTACTAAACTAGGTCAAGTTATGTTATATGTGAATGATCAAGATGCGTCATTGAAATTTTGGACAGAAAAATTAGGGTTTAGCTTAGTTTCTGAGGAGAAAAATGAGTTCATGAGATGGCTTGAAATTGCCCCAACGGACGGATCGCAAACGAGTATTGTGCTCCACGACAAGCAATTTATTGCAAAAATGCAACCGGAATTAAATCTGAGTACACCTTCGTTATTGTTTTTCTCGGATGATCTCGATGGCTTATATAAAGACTTCGCGGATAAAAAAATCACACTCGGTGAGCTTGTAACTATGCCTACTGGACGAGTATTCAATTTTGCCGATGATGAAGGAAATTACTTTGCGGTTTTGGAAAAAAAGTAATTCTTAAATAAGACATAAATAAATAGTTATACGATAAAGCGGCTGCCGTATTGGTAGCCCTTTTGCTTAGGAGATACATCTTCGATATGCTAGAGTTCATTAGACGAAAGAAACGGGCTAAAAAGCCCGGCCATAACAATATTTTTATCTTATTTACATTTTTCGAAAAAATGCTCAGCCGCCTCTCCTACATGCCTTACAGTAAACGTAGCCGCTGTAGTAGAACTCCCATCACAGTCGCGGATTAAGATCGAGGTCCCGATTCCCGCCCGCAAACCTGCTTCGATGTCACTCTCTTTATCACCTATGATCACCGATGAGGCTAGATCCAGCTGGAACTCCTGCATTGCTTGCAAAATCATACCCGGATTCGGCTTTCGGCAGAATGCGTCTTGTTTGTATTCACCGATGCCGTGTACCGGGTGATAGGGACAAAAATATACTTTGGCTATCCGGATACCGTGTGCCTCGAATTGACCCGCCATCCATGCCGTTAACGCCCAAAAGTCGTCCTCTGTGTAATATCCCCGCCCAATACCCGCTTGGTTGGTCACGATGATGAGTAAAAACCCCGCTTGCTGAAAACGTAAAAGGTTCTCGAAGATACCCTTGGTAAACTCGAAATCCTCCACTTTATAAACATACGATTTGTCAAGGTTAATTACACCATCCCTGTCGAGCAAAAGCGCCTTTGGTCTCATCCGTCCCCACCTCCGGTGCCCAGCTCGGACTTCGCACGCTCATAGTCTTCCGGAATACCGATATCGATAAAATAACCCTCACTCGGGAAGCCATACATGTTAAGCTTCTGAACTCCAGGATTTTCTAGAAATTGCTCAAACGAAAATTTGGCAGACAGCTCGAATGGATCCCATAAATCGGTACGAGCAACGTATACACCACCATTAATCAAGCCGGATTCGCACATCCGTTTCTCCTGAAAGCTCAACACCCTACAGTCCGAACTTACGATAACGGTACCATATCGGTCAAACCGCCTCATCGGTTTAAGCGAAAGCGTCAAGTCGGCAGCGCGGTCTTGATGAACCTGTACCAGCTGCGGGATATCGACGTGGAACAACGTGTCTCCATTTACTAACAGCACCTGATCGCTGGAAATCAGATTCATCGCCTTCTTTAGAGCCCCTCCAGTTCCTAGCGGTTCTTCTTCCACCGAATAGGCGATTCTTATTTCTCCGCAGCGATGGCCGAAATAGGAGCGTATGGTTTCATGTTTGTATCCTACCGCGAGTACCACCCTGCGAACCCCTTGCATCTCCAACCGTTCAAGAATGTAACGAAGAAACGGTTTGTCTCCTACGGGAGCCATCGGTTTCGGTACATCCCATATAACCTCCCGCAAACGAGTCCCGAGTCCGCCTGCTAAAATGACTGCTTCCATATGGTTAAAATCCCTTGCCAAATATGGATTCTTCTACAATCGCGCACAAAATATGGCCAATCATAATATGCGCTTCTTGAATTCTCGGGGTTTCCTGGGATGGTATACGAATGCAGATATCGCATAGGGCAGCCATACTGCCTCCCGTTTCACCAGTTAAACCAATTGTCGTGATCCCCATGGTACGGCACATTTCTAAACCTCTTATCACATTGGGAGAGTTACCGGATGTGGAAATGCCAATAAATAAGTCTCCAGTTCGGCCATTAGCTTGAATTTGCCGTGCAAACAACTGTTCATATCCATAATCGTTTCCGATTGCGGTAAGCACAGAGGTATCCGTCGTCAGCGCGATGCAAGGCAGACCGGGACGATCGAAATAAAAACGGCTGACGAATTCGCCGGCAATATGCTGAGCATCTGCCGCACTTCCTCCATTGCCGCCGATCATGATTTTATTTCCCATCCGGTAAACCTCGATCATTTTTCCAGCTGCTTGCTCTATTAAACCCAGTATAGCTTTATCCTTAGCAATCGCCCGTTTAATTTCCATCGCCCGTAGAATTTCGCTGTTAATATACTCCTTCAAACTTATACCCTCCATCCTTGCGTTCCGTTCTTTGTAAAATGGACTTGAAACACTTTGCCTCCTAATTCGTTCAATCGATGAACCACCTGTATGCGTTTGACGGGATCCACGATGAACATCATAAATCCGCCTCCTCCAGCTCCGGATACCTTGCCTGCTAATGCACCGGCATTTATCGCCGTATCGTATATGAAGTCAATCCGGTCGTTCGTTATAGAGGCTGCCATCTTTTTTTTGGCATTCCATGATTTCCCCAAGTGCTCGGCAAACTTTTGGATTTCTCCCTTTAAGATACATTCCTTTATGGCATAAGCCTCCGCTTTCAATACATGGGTCGCTTTCAGGGCCGACTGTTTTTTTCCCAGCGTATTGCGGACTTGTTCGTCAATGATCCGGGCAGATTCCCTAGATGCTCCCGTGTAATATAAAATCATAGAACTTTCCAATTCACTTATAATCCAGTTTTTCACCCGAAGCGGGTTCACAATAACCCGATTGTTTTCGTAAAACTCAATAAAGTTGAATCCGCCGAAAGTGGCTGCATATTGATCTTGCCTTCCACCGTTGAAACCGACATCGATACGCTCGATTTCATAAGCAAGTTGAGCAATTTCATATTCCCCGAGCGGCAGATTAAGCCATTCTACGAAAGCTTTCAGCATGGCGACCACCATCGTGGATGATGAACCGAGACCGGATCCTGCGGGAGCGTCAGAATAGGTGGTCATCCGAAAAGAGAGCGGTTTGTCTTGCATAAACTGCCTGACAATCCGGTTATACACGCCTTTATGCAAGCTTAGACAGCCATCCAATTGCAGCTCCGGACAAGTGGCCGTATGGAACTCTTCATTGAGATCTGCAGCGACAAAAGTAAGGTTACCGTCTTCAATGGCCTCAATCGTACAATAGGCGTACAAATCGATCGTCGCATTCAGTACGCATCCTCCGAATAAGTCGCAGTAAGGCGACACATCCGTTCCTCCTCCGGCTAGTCCCAATCTTAAAGGGGCTTTAGATCTAATGATCATGTGCGTCCTCCGTTCATTTTTTGTCCAATATTGTTATAACCAATTCAGCATATGTGCGTGGAAGACAACTTGTATGGACGGATGGTGCAGAGCGAAATATTTTCCATCCCCCTTGCTTTTTGAAAATAAACGTTTGTCCCATTCATACCCTTTGCAGAAGGAATAGTATAGCTATGTGATAATGAATTACGCCCGGGAGGGGTTTCGGTGAAGCTAAAGGCTAGGAGAAAGAAGATAAAGACAGTCGGATCTGTGCGTGTTCGTAAGCTGCGTAGGCTCAAACAAACAGCTGCAGGCCGGCGACTATTGCTCAAACGTGGAAAAACCGTTCGTGCCCGTTGGAAGAAACGGAAACAACGGTCAGTTATGAAGCTTAATAAACGCAACCGGATCCGGCGCTTGCAGCGTCGCCGAATCCGTAAAGGATTACCACTCGTTAATAAGCTGTTGGTAACGAAATCTGATCACCCATTGGTCAGCATTGTTATTCCGGTGTACAACAAATGGGAGTATACCTATCCATGTTTGGTGTCCATCGTTGAGAACACCCATGAAATCCCTTACGAGATCATCGTGGTGGACGATACTTCAAACGACTTAACAGCCCGTATCGGACATTTCGTCGACCAAGTTACTGTCATCCGCAATAAGGTGAGGAGGGGATTTCTGCATAACTGCAATCTTGGGGCAGAGATCGCCAAAGGAAAGTATGTATTATTTTTAAATAACGATACCAAAGTGACTCCCGGTTGGTTGGCGCATCTGCTGTCTTTACCCGAGAAAGACCCAACCATCGGAATCATAGGCTCTAAGTTGATATATCCGGACGGAAGACTACAGGAAGCCGGCGGTATCGTCTTTAATAACGGGTTAGCATGGAATTACGGTCGATTAGATAGCCCGGACAAACATGAGTACAACTATGTCAAGGAAGTGGATTATATCTCTGGGGCATCGCTAATGATTCGTAAAGACTTATGGAAGGGAATAGGCGGTTTTGACAGACATTTCGCACCTGCTTACTCAGAGGATGTGGACATTGCATTCAAAGCAAGACAACACGGGTACAAGGTCATCTACCAACCCAAATCCGTTGTCGTGCACTACGAGGGAATATCCCACGGCACAGACCTCAACGCAGGAACTAAGAAATATCAGGCGATTAACCAACAGAAATTCAGAGAAAAATGGGCGGGAGTACTTGAGCGGGATCATCTTGCCGATGGTGGACACCTCTTTTGGGCAAGGGAACGTTCAAGGAATAAAAAAACCATTTTGGTCATTGACTACGGTGTTCCAAGTTTCGACAAAGATGCGGGCAGCCGAACGACGTTTATGTATCTAAATCTACTTGTGGACATGGGCTTTAATGTAAAGTTTATACCAGACAACTTCACCAAACTGGAACCCTATGGCTCTGAACTCGAACAGCTCGGCATCGAGATCCTTTACGGAACGCAGGACCGCAGGTATTACGAGCACTGGATTGTTAAGCACAAAGATTACATTGATTATGTCCTGTTGAACCGTCCTAACATTTCACATCAATATATTGATCTAATCAAAGCCTATACCCGCGCTAAAATTCTGTACTATGGCCATGACTTGCATTATGTCCGTGAGCTGAAGCGGTTCGGATTGGAGAATAACCGCGAGCTGCTTCAAGCTTCAGAGTACATCAGAAGGCTGGAGTTCGACTTGTTCACCAAAGCGGATACTGTCCTGACCTGCAGTGACTCGGAAAAACGAATTATCGACGGGAATTTTCCAAATAAAAATACCGTATTGGTTCCGGCCTATTACTTTGACCAAACGATACCGAAAACAAAGGCATGGCATGAATGCAGCGGTCTGCTCTTTGTTGGCGGCTTCGGCCATAGTCCTAACACCGACGGTATTTTGTGGTTTTGTCGCGATATCCTGCCTATTGTGCAGCAATCCATTCCTGATGTTCAACTGTTCATCGCCGGTTCCAATCCTCCACCGGAGGTATTAGGATTACAATCGGATCGGATTATTGTCAAAGGATTTGTATCAGACCATGAGCTTAAAGAGCTGTATGGAAGCACTAAAATTGCCGTCATTCCTCTTCGCTACGGTGCAGGCGTGAAAGGCAAAACAGTGGAAGCAATGCGCCATCAGTCGCCGTTAGTTACTACCGGTACGGGGATCGAAGGGTTGCAGAATATTACGCAAATTATTGAACCTAAGAACACGCCTCAAGCATTCGCCGAAGAAATCATCCGGTTATACCACAATAACAGTCTATTAGCGCACAAGGCCGAACAATGTAAACAGTACGTGGAAACGTACTTCTCCAGATCAAAAGCCTTGGCGTGTATACAGTTAGCTTTATAGCGCCGGATAAAAGTAGAAATGAAAAAAAGTGACTGAAAGTTTCGACTTTCAGTCACTTTTTTTATCGTTCATGAGGGCTATTGGACTCCAAACCGTTAAAACTCCGTTCATCCTACCTTTTCAGCAAAATAGCGATCCATAACAGCTGGATGTTTCTCAGTAAAAGGCTTCGTCAAAATGTCATATTCAATAGGATCCATCAGTTTCCCTAGGTATTTATCGACATCACGGCGACGGTTATCGTTTGCTTTTACCCGGGAACCGAAAGCATAGTGGTAATGGAAGGCTGAAATCGGCTCAATCATATTGGGAATTTCCCACATGTAACGTCCGAACAGCTGCATTTTGCAGTGATTTTTGGCATCGTCGTACCGTATACCAATATGATTGCGCCACATGAGAGTTCTAAAGACGGACCAGTGTTCGTCGTTCGGTGCACTTATTCTTACTGTTTGGGGATTCATCCAGAATTGCACGAACGGAAATGAGATAGCATCCGCTTCTTTCTGGAGCATTAGTCGAGGCAAGGCGTCACGGAAGCTGTCATCCATCATCTCATCCGCATCGATCGCCATAATCCAATCACCTACAGCTTGGTCGACCATGAAATTCCTTACGACGGACTCGTTCCAATCATCGGAGTAGGGCAAGCCCGTCTGCTGAATATGGAACAGCCGAATATTCGCACGGTTTTTCCACTCATTGATTATGTTTACACTGGCGTCAGTGCTTCCTCCATCTACGATAAGAATTTCATCAGCGTAGGAAGCGACACTTTCTAGAAACAGCGGAAGAAACAGTTCCTCATTCAATATCGGCACGATGACCGAAAGCTTTGGCTTCGTCTCTAATAACGAAGCGTGCGGAACATCCACCGGTGCATAAGCTAAAGGAACGTCTACAGAAGGAGGAAGCGGTTGCTTCGCCGGAAGAGTGGATCGTATAGATTTGCGTCTTCGCGATCGTAAAATTTTGCTTCTTCGCATAAGTCTTTTTAATTTTCGCAGTGGACGCTTGCGGATTTTTATTGTTCTCCACGTTCGTTTCATTTTGATCCCTTTTTTCCTGCGACTTCTCTTACGAAGCTTTTGTTTCCGGGTCGTTTTGGCGGCCTTTCTAGCTACCTGCTGGAGAACTTTTTTCATAGAGGACCTCCTTCGTGGTATGGTTGAAGCGATCAAGAATCACATACTTTTAACTTTGCCATTACTGTAATCCAAGTTAGTATATTCAACCATCTCTGCCTACGAATGGACGTATAACTACATGTAAATTTTTGCCGGCCCAATCGCTGCAGCCGTTAATACCGAACGGTCACACTTCTTTCAGCATTTGATCAATCACTCTGTCGCATGTGATAGTCAAAGTTGCGAAAGTCCAGGAATTTGTTGCAAATTTATTGGTGGAATTCCCGGTTTAATGAGTATTATCAAAGTAGGAGTTTAGAATACAATTCCAATGACAAAGGGAAGATTGCTGTTGACCCGACTTATTTTAATAAGAATGAAATTAATCGCGGTGATGTCATTTATTATAAAACTCCTACATTTGATAAGAACAAACATCCACAGTTAAATCCGCCTGAGTTTAATATTGCAAGGGTTATAGCTCTACCTGGCGAAGGAATTGAAATAATAAAAGGTCAAGTTTATGTGAATGATAAAAGGTTAGATACCTTCTATGGTAAGGCTCTCAGTTGGGGACTCAAGGAAGATGAATATTTTAAGACAGTCAATATACCTGGATCAGCTGAATGTATTGAGTTATGTCAGAAAACCATGAGAGAATATTTCAATATGAATATGGATAAGGTTAAAGTGCCTGAAGGTCATCTATTTGTTATGGGTGATACATGGTGGAGAAGTATTGATAGTCAAATCTATGGTGCTTTGTCTGTCGCAACAATCAGGGGAAAGGTATTGGGATACGCTAGTAGTAGGCAAATTTCAGAATCCAGGGGTAATGCCGATAATAGCGAAGTTTGGCTATTCGAAAAAACTCGGAAGGATTTGAATATAAGACGATAGTTCCACCTTATAATAAGCTATGGCCAAGTGCATATGGAAATAAGAAAAGCCTCAGTTCTTGAGGCTTTTTGCATGTAATCATGAATCTGAGTCTAGCCCTTATTTATGTGAGGCTATCTTCATCAGTACTACCAGATTGTGCCGTCCTCGCTTCTGCTAATTGTGCATGGGCTTGGTCAAGTTGTTCTTGCGCATTCTGTATAGACTGTCGTCGATGATTACTAACCGATTGTGCTTGATTCAATTCGCTTAATGCATCAGCTACGGCATTGTGTGCCGCTGTTACTGCATTTTGCTGTTCGGATTGTTGGTCAGACATAGATACACCTCCAATATGTGGTTTTTTAGGCAATGTTAACTTTTCCAAGATTTCATTTAATTATTCACCTTATTAAAACAGCGATAGTCCAAGACGATAATTCCTCGTCCAAGGCTACCGCTGTTTTTCATTACACTTCATAAACTCCCATGAAAATTAAATCCGCTAAAAAATCACAAAAAGACAATAACAAATTAGACCTAGCCGAATGATTTTTTAAAAAAGGCTATGCCTGAGAAGAGTTATGTGATTAAAGTACCCAAGGTCAATCAAGGCTGAAAATAAAAATGAGGCTGGTGCAGCAACCAGAGTAGGATTAATCTCCCATGAGTGCTTCCCAAAAGGGAGCGACAATCTGTGATGCACCGTGGTCGTTGGAGTCAGACTAACGGATGGGCTCTATGGCACCATAGTTCATCGACCTTCCTCTCCCAGCCATAGTAGCAGTATTGACAGATTTTCCGCCCCATTTTCATCATCTGTGGTGCGGCGCTTGCGCTGCATGTATGGCTAACGTGACTTTCCTGAAAATATGTCCAATGGTTCATGAATATCGTCATGGTAACGATTTCTGGAAAAACGTATAGTTAAATTGTGGTTAACACAACGAGTGAAAGGGTGACGCTGCATTCGAATGGGCAAGTGTAATAACCAAATGAACAGTAATACGGGGATTGAGAAAAAGAAAAAGAAAAAGAAAAAGAAACGAAATCAAAAGGAAAGAGCAATCTAAGGTCCATTGGCGTGGGAAATCCTTAGAATCGCTCTGGGTAGTGAGAATGAATTTCTACGAAATTCACAACTCACTACAATTTTGACACAAACGCAGCTGGATAAGCAAGTAATCTTTGTGTGTTTAAAATTGAAGGGAGTTAACGAACATGGGAAAAATGAAGAGCTTACAAATGATGGGTGCAGCAGGTTTGTCGATGGCTTTGGTTTTAGCGGGTTGTTCCTCTGCGAAAACGGCAGAAACGTCACCGGCTGTGGCTTCTCCGGCAGCTTCACAAGCTGCTGCTGCAACGAAAGTTCCTGAACCAGCGAAAAGCGGCGAGAAAGTAACCGTTAACTTCTGGAACCCGTTTTCTGGTAACGATGGTCCATTTATGAAGAAAATCGTGGATAACTATAATAAATCCCAAGATAAATATACAGTCAAAATGACGATTCAACCAAATGGTGACTACTATAAACTCCTTGATACAGCGATTGCTACCAAGAAAGGTGTTCCTGATGTCGCGATCATGCATCTTGATCAAACGCCTACGTACATTGCGAAGGATTTGCTGCAGCCTGTTGATGCCATTGCCAAAGCAGTAGGCGTAGAGAAGAGTAATTTCCCGCCTGCAACGGTGGAATATTCAACGAAGGATAACAACTGGTACAGCATTCCTCTCGATATTCACCCGTTGGTTATGTATTACAACAAAGACTTGTTCAAGGCTGCTGGTATCACAGATCCACCTACGAACCGTCAACAATTCGTTGATGCTGCGCAAAAGCTAACAGATGCCTCCAAAGGTATTTGGGGGGCGGCGATGCCAACATTCTGGATTCAGAACTTCTTGTTCCCAACGATTTTGTTCCAAAACGGCGGAGATTTCTTAGATGATAAAGGCAACATCGCTTATAACTCACCAGCAGGTGTTGAAGCAGTTACCTTTATGAGAAGCCTAACGACGATGAAGGTGTCACCTCCAACTGTTGCGGCTGATGGCGATTTCAACTTGTTCCAACAAGGGAAAAGTGCGATGCACTTCAATGGTCCTTGGGCGAAAGATGCTTTCGACAAAGCGAAAATTAATTATGGCGTAGCGCCAGTTCCACAACTAGGTACAGTGAAGCAAGCAGTATTCGGCGGTTCCCATAACTTCGTCATTCCGAAAGCAACGACAGATGCTGCTATTCTTGCCGGTGTGGGTGATTTCTTGAAGTTCGTCAATGCCAATTCCATTGATTGGGCAGAATCCGGTCAAGCGGTTGCATCCAAAGTAGTTCGTGACAGCGCAGCTTTCCAAGCGATGACGCAACAACAAACCGAAGTAGCAAAAGAGTTTGAGTATGTAAAATTTGCACCAAAAGTATTGAATTGGGGTCCAATTTCCGACAGTATTTGGAGCGAGCTTGCCAATGCACTTCAAGGTAAAAAAGATCCAAAAGCGGCTCTCGATGACGCAGCAGCGAAATCAACAGCAGCCATGAAGAAGTAACCATAGCGTATATGGGAGAGGCGGGTATCTTGTACCCGTCTTCTCTTATAAAGAAGAGGAGGGAATCTGTTGCCTACTACTACCCCATCACATTGGAAATCAAAGCTGACTTCAAGCTTATTCATATTACCATATCTCATCGCCTTCTTAGCCTTTACCCTGATCCCCATCATCTATGGGTTCATCATTAGCTTGAAGCAATACAATTTGCTGGATCCTGTACATCCTTTCGTGGGCATTGATAATTACAAAAAGATTTTTACGAACGGAACGCAGGAAAATGACCTGTTCTTCATCGGGATGAAAGCGACATTGAAATTTGTCGTGTTCTCGGTTCCTTTTTTAATCATCGTAGGCCTCGGCTTTGCCTTATTATTGAATGCACTTCCAACGAGAATGCGTTCCTTCTTCCGTTCGATCTATTTCATCCCCTATGCGGTTTCAGCAACCGTAATGGCGGTTATTTGGAAGCGAATGTTTGACGTAACTGGCGGCTTCATCAATTTACTCCTTGCAAAAGTAGGGATTCATGAATTCGATCCGATTCCTTGGCTGCTAGATAAACCATTCGTATGGTTTGCTCTTGTCATCGCTACGCTATGGTGGACTATCGGGTTCAACATGATTATCTTCGTGAATGCTCTGAATGGTGTACCTGAGGATCTTTATGAAGCAGCGAAAATTGACGGCGCGAACGGTTGGGACAGACTGAAGGGGATTACACTGCCGTTCATAAGACCCGTACTTATTTTCGTTTTGATTACATCCACAATTGCCTCTTACAATGTCTTCGCTCAGCCTAATCTTATGAGTAATGCAGGTGATGAGACGAAGGTGTTGATGATGGGGATTTTGCAAACCGCATACACGGCTAGAGAAATTGGATCAGCGTCAGCGATGGCGATTCTCATGGGCTTAACGATCATGATCGTGTCTGTAATTCAATTCAAAGTCACGAACAGGAAGGAGTAGAGGACGTTGAAATTAATGAAAATCTTTTATGTGCTGCTTGCTTCCAAACTAGGTATTATTTTCATACTTCCGATGGTATGGATGTTTTCCAATTCGTTTAAGACCGATGTAGAAGTCATGGCGCCGGTATTTCATTTATTTCCACAAGAATTTACGTGGGATAATTTCCATACCATTTTTGTTGGTGGCGATGTGGAGGTTCCGATTTTCCGTTGGATGTTTAACTCCTTTTTCGTTGGATTCGCTGCGACACTCCTGGTTATTCTGGTGGATTCGATGGCAGCCTATGCGTTAGCCAAATTGGATATTCCTTTCAAAAGAACATTGTTTGCCCTGTTCATTGGATCGATGATGGTGCCAGGTATTATTTCTTTCCTTCCTCAATACTTGAATTTCAGTACTTTCAATTTGATCAATACGTATTATGTGTTGATTTTGCCTTACTCGGGTGGGGCTCTTGGTGTATTTATGTTAATTCAATTTTTCCAGTTGTTTCCAAATGAAATTATAGAAGCAGCTCGGATCGACGGGGCGAATAAATGGCAGGTTTTCATGTCCGTCTTAATGCCATCGTCGGTTTCTATTGTAACTACACTTGCGATTTTCACGTTTATGAGTGTTTTCAATGATTATGTGTGGCCATTCTTTACAGTCACAGACCTCGAAATGCGAACTCTGACGGCAGGCGTGGCGGTTATGGCAACAGGAAGCTTCACACAATCCTATGGGAAATTAATGGCACTGGCGACGTTATCTACGATACCGACCCTGATCGTATTCTTAATTGGTCAGCGACAATTCATTCAATCCATTACAGCAACAGGAGTTAAACAGTAAAAGTTGAAAGATGAAGTAACCAGGTAGAGGTGAAGCTACTCCATGCATAAATTTGGCATTATCGTACTGAGCATCATGCTGCTGGCAGGGTGTACGAAAGGAGTTAAAGAGACAAACGTGAAGGATACCGACATTGTTGTTACACCGACGAAGGAAGCGAAGACATTTACCAATCCGATTATGGATAATGGGGCAGATCCTTGGGTCACATCCATAGATGGGACTTACTACTATACGCATACAACGGGAAATTCCATTCGTATATGGAAATCAAAGACGTTAACCAGACTTGCAGAGGCTGAGTACAAAGACGTCTGGTTCCCGCCTGCTTCAGGACCAAATACGTCTAACATTTGGGCACCCGAATTACATTTTATAGCTGGAAAATGGTACATCTACTATGCCGCCGATGACGGCCAGAATGAGAATCATCGTATGTTCGTACTCGAATCCGTAACGGATGATCCACTTGGTGACTATGTCGACAAGGGCATGATGGATACTGCGGGTCGCTGGGCGATTGATGGGACGACACTGCAGAAGAAGGACGGATCGCTCTATTTCATTTGGTCAGGCTGGGAAGGTGCGGTGAATGTAAGTCAGCATCTCTACATTGCGCCGATGAGCAATCCGTATACGATTAGTGGCAAGCCGGTCGAAATTTCAAGTCCCACCTATGATTGGGAGTTAAACGGAACGCCGACGATCAATGAAGGGCCGCAGGTCTTGCTGCATGAGGAGAACATATTTGTGATTTATTCGGCAAGCGGAAGTTGGACCGATGATTATTGCTTAGGGATACTCAGCACACAAATGGGTAGTGATGTCCTCAATCCGGCTTCATGGAAGAAAGGCGAAAAGGCAATATTTTCCAAAACTGATCTAGTATTTGGACCAGGTCATAATTCATTTGCGAAGTCGGTAGATGGCAAAGAGGACTGGATCGTGTATCATGCCGCGAAAACACAGGGTGCAGGCTGGAATCGAAATGTGCGCATGCAGCCATTCCAATGGAATAAGGATGGTACGCCGAATTTAGGTAAACCGATTGCAGAAGGCGTGCCGATTAACGTGCCTAGTGGAGAGTAAAAGAAGCTGAAACTGTATCGCTGTGAGTGAAAGAGCGTTGATTTGAAGCTGTAACGCCTGTTTTGGGCGTTACAGCTTCTTTTTTGTCTACAAATCCAAAAATATGTCCATGACTAAAGGAAATAGGTCATTGGCTTGATGTAATCGAGTTTGTATAATGAAGGCATAGTTGAAGGCATGGAGGGGATTCAAGTGAGCGAAGGGAAACGAACAGGTTGGAAAGCAACGAAAGCTACTTGTTTTCTTCTCATGTTGAGCGTATGTGTGGTAGGCTGTGATTCACAGTCTAACTCCATATCTGATGAGCCAGCGCCGAGTAAGCTGCGAATCACCTTTTGGACACCATTTAGCGGTGGCGATGGGCAATTTATGGCCGAGCTGATCCAGCAATATAATAATGAGAATCAAGATCATGTGAAAATAGAACAAATCAACAATAATTCGGGTGATTATTATACCAAATTGTCGACCGCGATTGTGACGGAAGAGGCACCCGATATCGCGATTGTTCACTCTGCGAAGTATTCGCAGTATGCGCCAGCGGGATTTTTGACAGATTTGAATACGCTTGCGATCGAAGCAGGCGTCCATTGGGATGATTTTAACTCGACGATTCTACAAAGCACGGTGGCTGAGAACAAGCATCTGGGCATTCCGCTGGATACGCATCTGGAGGTTATGTATTACAACAAGGATTGGTTGAAGCTCGCAGGCCTTATGGATGAGAAAGAAAAACCGATTATGGCCAGTGGAGAGGCAGGCTTCCTTACATTTCTGGAGAAAATTCGTGCCAGTGTTCCGCCGAACATAACGCCATTGGCGGAGCCTAACGTGCGAATTGATTCGTATTGGTTATGGTTCTCCTTCTATAATCAAATGAATCAAGATGGGGGTAGATTCTACACAGACGATGGCAAAGCAGCTGCAATTAACAATCCTTCGGCTTTGCAATCATTGGAATTCGTAAATTCGCTATACACCAAGAAACTCATTCTACCTAATATTAATGATCAGGTTCAAAGCTTCGCGAAAGGAACTGCAGCGACATTAATTTCGGGTGTATGGGGGACCGGGACGTTCGAGAAAGCAGCAGATCTACATTTCGGTGTTACTAAAATTCCCCAAATTTACGATCATCCGGCTGCGTGGGGAGATTCCCATACCTTTTCGCTGCCTTACCACGAGAAGCCAGATAAACAAAAGCAGATTGCTGCGCTTAAATTTGCGAATTGGGTTGCCGCGCATGGGGCTAGCTGGGCTAAGGCAGGTCATATACCGGCGGTGAAGAAAGCGGTTGAATCGCAAGAGTTTCAAAAGATGAAATACCGTCCAGATTATGCCAGCGCGGCCGATGATGTGAAGTATTTCCCGAATCAACCGCGGCAAGGAACGATCAACGATGAGCTTGTGCGTGAGTTTGAGAAGATGATGGCGGGACAAATCACGCCACAAGAGGTGCTGCATAATGCGCAAAAGATCATTAATACCAATCTTCAAATCCAGCAAAATACGCCTGCGAAATAGGCTGCAAGGGATCAAAGATTTGCCAATCGCCATGAAGCTAATCGTGATGAGTGCCATATTCATTGCAGTGCCGCTGGGCATAGCCAGTTATTTAACCTTTACAAGCTATTCAGCCTCGATTCAGAAGAATACGGGGAAATATCAGATGGACGTGGTGAAGGAATTAACGGCCAATATTGATACGTACTTGAATGAGCTCAATTTGTTGACATTATTACCTTATCAATCTCCACAAATCATGAAATTTCTGGAGGTTGGCGAGGAGACAAGTGAGAGTCTTTCTTTTAATGATCGCGTCACGATTGAGGATTTCACGAAACGAGTATTCGCCAATGGGCGGGTAGACATTTCCGGGTTGACGTTATACCGCACTAGAGGCGGGAATACCTATACCGCGATGTCAGAAGAGCAAGCGAATTATTCGCTGCGGGATGTGCGGAGCGAGGCCTGGTACAATAAGGTTTCACAGACTGGCAAGGTGGTTTACCTAGGAACATTTAACAAAACGGGTCTGGGTACAACTAACCAAGTGTATTCATTTGCCAGAAAAATACGTAGTGTGGAAACAGGCGCTGTTCTTGCTTACATCGTACTCGATGTAGATAAGAATATCATACGCAATAAAATGGAAGCTATTTCGAATGATAAGAAGAACATCATGATTGTTGATAATGAAGGCTCGATGATTTATAAAAGTATGATTGGCGGTCCGGCTGCGGATCAAATCAAACAGTTCAAAGGATCAGGGACGGTCCTCTATAAGCAAAACAAGGATTCAGAGCTGGTATCTTACTATACGTCACCTTTAACGGGCTGGACCATGATCGAGATGGTTCCACTTGCTATTTTGCTTCAGGACACGATTTATGTAAGGAATTATATTATTGGTATTGGGGCAGTGTGCTTAATTCTAGCGATTATTATCTTCACTTTGCTTGCGCTACGGATCACGAATCCGATCAGTGAATTGCGGAATTTGATGAAGAAGGTTGTTCTAGGTGACTTAGCTGTTTCCATTCCCATTCACAGCCGTGATGAGATTGGTCAATTGAGTCAATCTTTTAATATCATGGTATCGAAGCTCAGTGATCTCGGGTATCGATTATTTGAATCGGAAATTAGGGAGAAGAATGCACAGATTTCAGCTCTGCAGAGTCAAATTAACCCGCATTTTCTGTATAATACTTTAGGTTCCATCTCCATGTATGCTGAAATTCAAGGCAACAAAGAAGTTGTGAAAATGACCAATCATCTCAGCAAACTCCTGCGTTATAGTATTAACAGTCATCAAAACCAAGTGCCTCTACATATGGAGATAGAGCATGTCACGGGCTACTTGGCGATTCAACAGATTCGTTTTGAGGATAAAATTAAGTTTCATATTCATATCGAGCCTGATTTATTAAGCTATTCGGTCATTCGATTTATTTTGCAACCAATTGTAGAGAACAGTATCGTTCACGGCATTGATAAAGGGAATGGCTACGGTACCATTAGATTGCTTGGTAAGAAGCAAGACGACCATATGCTGATCCAGATTCAAGATGACGGCGCTGGGATGAGTCCTTTGCAATTACAGAACTTAATTGATCGCAAATTCCAAGCAACCTCAACGGAAGAAGGAACAGGTGGAACAGGATTGATGAATGTACATCGCAGAATCGCCTTGCGTTATGGAAATCAGTATGGCGTTACAATTGAGAGCAACCTGAAGGAAGGTACGACCATTTCATTGACATTACCACTCATCGAACCTGCACTCGAAGGGAGGAAGAGGGATGCCTAGTATCTTGATCGTAGATGATGAGCATATTTTTCGTAAAGGAATACGACTGATGATCGCTGATAAGAACAGTGATTGGTTTGTGATCGATGAGGCAGCGGATGGTGCGGAAGCCTTAGAGAAAATCGAAGAACTGCAGCCAAATCTCATTATTACCGATATCAAAATGCCAAGAATTGACGGTATTCAGCTGCAATATATTGTGAAAGAGCGATTTCCGCATATCTCATGTGTGGTGATGAGCGGGTATAACGATTTTCAATATGCGCGTGAATCCTTGCGTTTGGGTGCCAAAGACTACTTGATGAAACCTTTTCAGCGGGAAGAATTATATGCCTTGCTCGATAAACTGCAGGAAGAGTTCCTATCGGAGAAACAAGCCGTTAAAGCGAGTGGGATGGATCAACAGGTTCAGAACCAGTTGCGGCAGCATGTACTTGCAGGTCTACTGACAGGACATATACACCATGGGGAGGCGGAACTGTTAGAAAACGTAGGGATTCAATTCCCGCATACTTATATTTCCTGCTTAATGGCGAAGTTGGATCGGGACTCCGTGACGGATGAGCGTTATTATCAGTTGAATCCATCCTTGTTTTCCGTCTACATTCAGCAATTTATTCAAGAGAGTCTTGACGTCCACTATATAGGTTATGTGTTTGTGCACCATGACACGGAAGTTATCGCATTGATTAACCATGAAGGCCTAGATTCGATCTATTCGGATATAGAAAAGCTAACCAATCAGATTCGTAAGGACGTACGCGTACACTCTAATTTTACCCTCACGTTTGGGTTAGGCAGTCCAGCAAAGGACTTGGAATCCATTTCCAAATCATATAAAGAAGCTGGATTAGCGTTGTTATACCGATTGGTTATTGGCGGTGACCGGCTGTTGTCGAATGAAATCGTGTCAGAAATGAAAATGGAAAAGTACGATTGGCACGCCGCCGATTGGCATTCCTTGAATCAATTCGTCCAAGAAGGTAATTTGGCGAATGTTCAGCAGCAAGCTAGTCATTACGTGACGAAGCTCTGTCAGCAGTGGAAGGATCCTGAAATCATTCATCAACAAATTTGCAAAATGATCCTGCATTTTTATGAATTAGCTGTGAATTTGGCTGTCGTAAAGCAATGGTTGCAGGATACGGATGTGAAGCAGGTTTTGGTAGAGATTTACTCGTATTCCTCGAGCAAAGAATTGACGGAACGCTGTCAGAAACTGCTTGGTGATCTAACGGTCTGCATCGCGAATCGTAAGAAAAAGGTTGTTACTAGCCCTGTCGAAATCGTGGTTCGTTACGTTGAGGAGCATTATGCAGAATCCATCACCTTAAATATGGTGGCCGAAATCGTCTACCTCAGCCCATCCTATCTAAGCAGCTTGTTCAAAAGCAAGCAAGGTCAGTCCTTCATCGATTTCCTAACAGAGAAGCGGATTGAGAAGGCCAAATCGCTTCTGCTCTATTCTGATGAGAAGATCCAAGCGATCTCCGATTCTACGGGTTTTACGAATATTAGGCATTTCAACCGAGTATTCAAAACGATCACGAATCGCACACCCTCAGAATTTCGCGAGGGGAAGGGGGCAGGCTAATCAAATCCGCTTAAAGTTAATTAACTTTGAGCGGATTTTTTTCTGCTTTACTTGAAAGGTATCCATACCAATTTAAAACAAATGAATAAAATAGTAGGGAAACTAGAAAGAGAGAGGGTGAGAAAGCATGATGAAAAAAGCGCAAGCTGCAAGATTGGAAAATCAGGTCTATTCGAATCGCGTTGCACGTTCGGAATTCGATAATAACTGGAAGGCGAGTGTGTCGCGTAGTGGTTACGTCGTGTATACAGCAACTAAAAACAACGCAAAGATTATCGTTTTACTTACCAGTGGGTTAAGAAAGTTGATAATTTTCAATAAGGGAGGCAAAGTACTCGTAGGCTCTGGCGGGGTAAGTCATTATAGTAAACCGCATAAGGCGCAGGATTTGAATTAGCCTAGATAACTAAAAGCCCTCTTGAAAACTCGCGCGAATCGCGCGTTTTTTTGGTTCATAAATTATTTTTCATTTTTTGGAAATACTTACTATGAGGTGGAATCGCGCATGCAAACGGAGCAACAGATGATGAACTTTTCAGCCCAATTGTCCGAAAATATCCATTATTTACAGACCGTAATGGGCGATAGCTCGGACTTTGTTACACGTTACTTGTCGCTTGCAGGTGATGTGCAGATAGCACTTTTTTACTTGGATGGCATGGTCGATAAACAAGCACTTCAGGAGAGTATTATTCAGTGTTTACATGCTCAAACGCCGAATATGGAGAATGAGATTACGATCCAATCAATCAAAATGAATGTACTTAACGCCTCAGAAGTACTTAGTACGAGATCTATTGTGGAGGCATTAGATTTGCTGCTTTCAGGTGCCGTACTCCTAGTCATGGAGGGGGCTGTGGAAAGTATTGCTGTGCCTTTACAAGGTTGGGAAGAACGCAGTATTTCGGACTCGAAGACACAATCTGTTGTCAGAGGTCCTCAGGATTCATTCACTGAAACGCTGCGAACCAATACGACCTTAGTTCGAAGAAGAGTGAAGGACACGAGGGTTCGAGTAACAGCTACGAAAGTCGGAGGTTTAACGAAAACGGATATTGCTTTTATGTATGTTGATGGTTTGCACAATCCGAATCTCCTTCAAACATTACAGATGCGTTTATCGAATGCCAAATTGGAGAACGTCTTGGAGGGAGAGTATTTAGAAGAAATTTTATTAGAAAAGAAACAACTCACACTTTTCCCGGTTATTTACAATACAGATCGACCAGATATTATCGCTTCGGGCATTCTGGAAGGCAAAATTGCCATCTTCATTGATGGTACACCATTCGTTCTTTTGGCCCCAGCCTTGTTCGTTGATTTTATCAAATCTGTCGAGGATAAGTACCAATCTTACGTTTTTAGTAATCTTATTCGATTATTACGTTATTTTGCTTTATCGATCTGTATGCTGGCCCCTTCCATTTATATAATGCTGACGACATTTCATCAGGACATGCTGCCTTCACAGCTATTGTTGAGTCTAGCCGCGCAACGAGAAGGGGTTCCATTCCCCGCTTTCTTTGAGGCTATCTTAATGGAAATTACATTTGAAATATTGCGTGAAGCTGGAATTAGAATGCCCCGCACGGTTGGACAAGCGGTTTCAATTGTTGGAACGATCGTCATCGGGCAGGCCGCTGTAGAAGCCACCATAGTATCTGCGGTTATGGTCATTGTCGTTGCCATAACGGCGATTTCGAGTTTTGTAATTCCTTCCTATAGTATGTCGATTCCAATCCGAATCGTTCGTTTTGGTTTTATGATGCTTGCTGCTAGTTTCGGTATCTATGGCTTGACTATAGGAGTCATTCTCTTATTGATTCATTTATGCAATTTGCAATCTTTTGGTGTTCCCTATATGAGTCCTCTTGCACCATTCAACAAGAAGGAGCAAAGTGATAGTATTTTTCGTTTACCTTTTCGGAACAAGAACTAACCTTAAACGAAACGGAGAATGCCACCGTGAAACTATGGAGAAATAAGACTTTTTTGCGATGTATAGCAGCCATATTGGTCTTGCTCTTGTTGTCAGGGTGTTGGAACCGGAGAGAGTTAAATGAACTAGCAGTCGTACTTGCTATGGGGATTGATCATAAGGAAGATCAATACATAGCGACCGTTCAAGTGGTGGATCCCTCTCAAATGTCAAGAAATCGCTTGGCAGAACGTTCTCCAACTCGTATTTATTCTGAAAAAGCTTCAACCGTGTTTGAGGCTTTGCGGAAAATAACAACACAATCTTCACGGAAATTGTATCTTTCTCATTTGCTTTTACTGCTATTTGATGAAGATGTTGCTCGATCAGGTATTAAGGAACCATTGGATTTTCTATTTCGCGATCACGAAGTTAGGCCCGACTTTAATTTGGCTGTAGCCAGAGGAAACAGCGCCAAAGATATCATATCTTTTGTTACACCGATGGAAGTATTGCCTGCTATAGATTTATATAAATCGCTGCGAGTTTCCGAAAAGGTTTGGGCGCCAACAACTGCTGTCAGTGTGAAAACGATCATGGAAAATTTAACGAAAAAAGGGATTGAACCTGTATTGACGGGGCTTACCTTAGAAGGCGATGTCGAGAAAGGGTTGTATGCAGAAAACATTAAGCAACCAAAAGCATTCTCCAATTTCAAATTTAAAGGTATAGGCATATTTCGAGATGATCGTTTAATTGGATGGCTCAATGAGGCGGATAGCAGGTCATTTAGCTTTATTTCCAATCATGTTACCAATACGGTTGCTCATGTTAGCTGTCCTCATTCGAAGGGGGTATTTAATATAGAGGTTAAGCAGGCCAAGGTGAAAGCAGATTCTACGATGAAAGCTGACAAGCCATTCGTAAATCTGCATGTAGATATTGAAGCTAATGTTGCCGAAGTGCAATGTGAGATAGATATGACGGATGAAGCTACTTTTCTTGCTATGCAATCGAATGCGAGTAAACAATTGAAGCAAGTCATCGCGAATGGTATTCGTAACGTTCAAAGCAATTATGGTGTAGATATTTATGGCTTTGGTGAATTATTCCATAGGAGGTATCCAACTTATTGGCATCAAAAGGAAGAGGAATGGAATCACATATTTAGCGACCTGCCTTTTGAGATTACGATGAATTACAAGCTTCGCAAATTCGGCAAAATCATCAGTCCCATTGATAATAAACCAGATCAACATAAGGAGTGAATGCGGTTGCTACAAGTTTTTTGCATCATTATCGCGGTAATTGCCTTCCTTATCGAGAGTAGAAGTTTAAAGAAGCAAAAGCTGGTACGTGATCTGGTTGTTAGCGGAGGCTTTCTTTTGTTGGGTGTGCTATTGAGTATTTTACATATACGACATGTGAACGTTCCAAGTCCCATGTCTGCCATTGAGACGGTATTTCGTCCGATTAGTAATTATGTTGCAGGAATTCTCTCATGAGGAAAGGTGATCAGGATGACCAATCAGCTCATTTCGAGCAGGCAAGCAACTATGTGGTTCACTCTTTATCTATTAGGAAGCGCCTTATTAATTCTACCAGCTGCTTTGGCTGGCGTGTCCAAACAAGATTCATGGATTGCAGTTCTTGTTGCAATTGGTGCTTTTCTTTCTTTCAGCCCTGTATATATCAAGTTAGCAGCTCAAATGAAAGGTAAAACCGTAATAGAGCATTTAACGTTCTTAATCGGAAAATATCCTGCCAAAATCACACTATTCCTCTTCTTGATGTTTTTTCCATTTCTTACTTTTATTCTCGTATTGAATGATTTGGGCGCATTTCTAACGACATCGATTATCCCTGAAACACCACATGAGGCGATCTATGTATTGATGCTAATCGCGGTAGTTTGTGTAGTTAGAGCTGGTGTAACAATTGCCGGTCGAGTAGCAGAATTGTTGTTTTTTGCCTATTTGTTACTTATCTTATTGGGCTATTCGGGCTTACTGCCTGTGTTTAAAATAAGTAATATACTTCCTCTTCTAGAATTTGGGTTTAAGCCTGTTATGCACGGTGCTCTACTTCTTCTAGCGTTCCCCTATTTAGAAGGTGTGCTTTTTTTGTTTTTCGCTCCTCATCTTCAGGATCGTTCAAAATGGAAAAGTATCCTAATCCAAAGTGCTCTGATGAGCGGTATAACCTTTTTTAGCATTACATTATTAGTGATCGGAACACTTAGCGAGGGTGTAACAGCCAATTTAACATATCCAAGCTATTTTGTCTTGCGGACGGTGAACTACGCCGATCTCTATGAACGCTTTGAACAGTTATTTGCAGTGCTGTGGTATATCACCATCTTTTTTCGATTATCCTTACTTTTGCATGTGGTCTCACAAGGGCTGGCTGGAATTTTTCAGTTGAAAAATGCAAAATCTTTGATCATTCCGTTGTCATTAATTGGGCTTACGAGTGCAAAAGATATTTTTCCAAACTATACAGTTGTGATTACTGCCTTACAAGTGTGGCCCTATTACGCCCTTATTTTTGGTATGATACTTCCCATAGTCCTACTCATTCTTGGAGGAGTGAAGGGAAGATCAACGACAATCCATTGAAAAAAAAGTTTTTCGTGCATACAACTTGAACAATGATCCATTGGATTTTTTCTCATATTGCATGTCCAACTGTTGCCTGAACGGTATTACTTTACGACATACCCGCATATGATTCGATATGAAGTGATTCTAATCAGGGCCGGGGAGTGGAAAGGGTATGTCTTTTTTTGATAAAGTCAAACAAGGCGCATCAGAAGCGGCAAAAAAAGCGCAACAAACTGTAGAGATTACAAGATTTAAAACCCAAATTTCATCGAAAGAAAGAGAAATTGAAAAGATTTATAAACTGATCGGGGAGTCTGTCTACACATCGTATCTGACTGGAGATTATACACAGGTCGAAGCGAATGTGTCCGATTTCTGTCAAGGTATCTCGCAAATCAATCAAGAAATCAGCGAAATTGAACAAAAGATAACTGAAGTTAGGAATGAAAAGGAATGCGTATGCGGCAAAGTTGTTGTTGCGGATACCAAGTTCTGTTCATCCTGTGGTCATCATTTTGCCTGAAAAATAAGTTGACTTGTAAGCAAAAAAGCAGTGATCTCAGCGGTTGATCTGGGAGTACTGCTTTTGTTTGGGTTGAACCACTTCCTATGTTATGATTGTAGGAAATTAGGCAATTAGAATGGAGAAATCATAATGACTAATGAGATCATTCATCCCATTGTTAAGGTAGAAATGATGATTAGAAAACCCGTGCACGAAGTATTTGAAGCATTTATCGATCCAGAGATCACGGCGAAATTTTGGTTTACCCAAGGCAGTGGAAAATTAGAAGTTGGCCAACGAGTGCAATGGGTTTGGGAAATGTACGGTGCAACAGTCAAAGTTGAGGTCAAAGAAATCGAGTTAAACAAGCGGATTCTCATCGATTGGGGCACCTTGGTAGAGTGGACTTTTAACTCATTAGCAGATAACGAAACATTTGTTACGATCACGAACACGGGTTTCACAGGGAATGGTGATGAAATGGTAAAGCATGCGCTAGATTCAACAGAAGGATTTACGCTTGTTTTATGTGGACTGAAGGCCTATCTTGAGCATGGGATCCGTTTGAATCTCGTGTCGGACAAGGCACCATACGCACATATTTAACAAGTTCTCACTAGACATTGCAGCGTAAGTCCCAGCACTACCACCAGCACCAATTACAGCCTCAGCCCCAGCCCCCTAACTCCCGCAGTAACTAGTCTTAATCTACACTTATTCCCTCACTTTTCTGCGCAATCCTATTCTTCTGATACCTAGTCGCAACTTGTGCTAAATACTTGTGAATCCACGCGTCGACGGTTTCAGCGTTCAAGCAATTTTTGCGGAAATGGCTAGGAGGCGTTCCCATTTCCCTGGTGAAAACCTGGGTAAAGTAGTGAATGCTTTCAAATCCGGTATCCTCGGCGATTTGTTTCAACGGGACATCCGTGTAGCCTAGTAAGTAGGCGGCTCGCTTGATCCTTTCCGTTTTGACAATGGAAGGGAAGGATTGCCCCAATTCATCAGCGATCAGGCGTGATAGCTGCCGTTCCGATAAGTGAAGACTCTGTGCCACATCCGAAAGCGCCATTTTATGAGAAAGATGCTCTTGTATATAAGCTTTGACCTTCTTGAGAGTGCCCTGAAGCTCCAGATCAGTTGTAGAGGAAGATGCTTCCCCAGAGCGACAATGCTGCAGAAATAAGGCAATACAGCTCAAGACTAGTGTATAGGCCAACTGCTGGACCGTCTCCTTATACCGATCTCCTGTCTCCGAAGATTGAATGAGCAACGCTTGCCAGATGAGATAAGGTCCTGTCTGTTCAGCGTTCGGGATGAATAGGTGCGGATAAGCGCAAAGCTGCTTGAAATCCGCCATAAAGGCTTCACTGGACTCCGACGCGATCGGCTCAAGCGCGAAAAATAAGAGCAGCATGCCTGCATCGCTTTGAATGGAGTGGCGGCTTTCAGGCTTCGAGCAGTAGAGTGTGCCTGGCCGAAGCGGATAGGTGACCCCGTCGTGAAAGTAATGCCCTGCGCCTTCAACGACATAGCATATTTCAAAAAAAGAATGTGTATGGGGACGATTTCCTTTATGCTGCGGTTTTGCACCCCAATAGTGGACAAAGATGGAGGCAGAGGCACCTTGTAACTGAACCAGGTTTTGGTTGAGATACAGGTTACTTCGCGTATAAATGGATGGATTCAGCACGCATGGGGGGCTCCCTTCAAGTAGACTGAAGATCATTATATCACGGATTTTTTGAAAAAAAGCGGCATGTTTTTATAAAGACGGTGATGCCTTACGTTATCTATAATTACTTTCATGGGTATGGAAGAAAACGAAAAGGGGCCAATAACCATGGGGAAAGATTTGAACATTTCACTTGCAGGAATTATGGGTTTTCCGGTGACACCATTTGATGAGCAGGAGCAGATGGATGTGAATGCATTCGAAGCAAACGTCCGATTTCTAGTGGAAAATGGTTTGGATTCTGTATTCGTTTGTGCAGGTTCAGGAGAATACCAATCCTTAGATAGCAAGGAATATGAGCAATTAGTTTCCGTAGCCGTAGCAACTGTCGCAGGCCAAGTACCTGTTTTTGCAGGTGCAGGAGGCAATGTGAGAGCAGCATTAGATCGTGCCCAGTTAGCAGAAAAGCTTGGAGCCGACGGCTTATTGCTGCTTCCGCCATACCTGATCATTCCTGAGCAGGAGGGGTTGTATCAGTATTATCGGACACTTGCGCAGAGTACAGCATTACCGGTTATTATCTATCAACGTGATAACGCGATTTTCACATTGAGCACGCTTGAAAAGCTGAGTTGTCTGCCTAATGTCATTGGATTCAAAGATGGCTTGGGCAATTTTGAGCTAAATATTGAATTCGTACAATCTCTCGGTTCAAGGTTACAATGGATGAACGGCATGCCTTTAGCTGAATTAACGATGCCGGCTTACTCGGCCCTGGGTTATCTTTCGTATTCATCCGCTATTTCCAATTACATCCCACAGGTGTCGAGAACTTTTTATAGGAGCTTACTTGCTGGAGATCAGGCGATGGTTACTTCCATTTATCAAGAAGTTATTTTACCAATCCATCGTATTCGTCAAATGCGTAAAGGGTATGCGGTTTCACTCATTAAAGCAGGCATGAACATTGTCGGGTTGCCAGTAGGTCTGCAGGTTCGAACTCCGCTTGTTCAAGTGGAACGTGAGCATTTTACGCGTTTGGAGTCAATTATTAAGCGGAGTTTAGACCTTGTCGCGATAGCCAATAACGGTTAGGAGGAAAATATCATGATGAAGGTATCCATTCAAGTTCCCACATGTGAACTATCCGATAGCGATTTAAGACAAATGTGCCAACTTGGGGTTGATTGTATTGATTTCACACAGGGAGGTTCATTTCCAGGTGTTCGTGAACAAGGATATCCTGACTTAGATAAACTGCTACAGTTAAAACGCAGAGTTCGCTCGCATGGGATGGAAATAAATCGAGTAACGCTGCCCGATATGTCAGCTAGCTTTATGCTGGATGAGCCTGGTTCAGAGATTCAATTGGACAACGTCAGTAACGCAATCAAAACCTTTGGTGAGGCTGGGATTTCGCTCGTACGTCAGCGTTTTGCAGGAGATGTGTTTCCTTATATGGCGGAGGAATACACTGCGGTGCATCGGGGAGGCGCGCTAGTACGCGGCGAGTCCTTGAAGCCAAATCCGGACAAACAACCTCCCACTGTGGAACAACTAAATGCTTGGTGGAAGCGCTTCGATCATGTCTTCGGTAAACTGGTTCCGCTTGCAGAAGAGTACGATATGAAATTGGCTGTGCATCCTTCCGACACACCTTACCCTAACACGCCGTTCGGTGGACTCGGTTTGAATCGAGTGATTGATAGTTACCCTAGCAGAAACGTTGGTCTTGTCTATTGTGTAGGAACACGTGGTGAAGCTGGCGGAACGCCGCTTGTTCTGGATGAAATTTATCAGTATGGCCGTAAGGATAAAATCTTTCTAGTCCATTTCCGCAATGTGCGGGGAAGTCTGGCGACGGCAGGTGCATTTGAAGAGGCGATGCTGGACGATGGTCACATGAATATGGCGAAAATTTTACTGGAGCTTCATAAGGTCGGTTATAACGGTTGTATTAATCCAGACCACATTACCTCGCTAGAAATGGATCGCGCACCTTTTAAAAGTGCAGAATCCAAAATGAATTGGGTCGGCTGGGCCTATGCCATTGGTTATGTAAAAGCGCTATTGGCGGCATTAACTGAGTTTAGAGGCGGGAGAGACTAACATGACGGAAATAAAAACCTATCTGAACTATATCAATGGTCAATGGCTTGCGGCATCCAGCGGCGAGGTAGAGGAGAGTATCAACCCAGCTAATCGACATGAAGTCGTAGGATATGTACAAAAAACATCCATACAGGATTTAAATGATGCTGTCATCGCTGCAAAAGAGTCGAAGCTCGGCTGGCGCAAATTGTCTGGCTCGGCGCGAGGTGAATATTTGTACAAGGTGGCAGACAAGCTTGAGCGTCGATTGGATGAAGTTGCGAAAATGATGACGCGTGAAATGGGAAAAACTTTCCCTGAGGCCAAAGGTGAAACCGCGCGGGGCATCGCTATTTTGCGCTATTATGCAGGCGAAGGCATGCGCAAGACAGGTGACGTAATTCCGTCCACGGATAGCGCTGCTTTAATGTTTACGACTCGCGTGCCACTTGGTGTAGTGGGTGTGATTACGCCATGGAATTTCCCTGTTGCGATTCCAATTTGGAAAATAGCACCTGCTTTAATCTTCGGCAATACCATCGTGTTTAAGCCTGCTCAGGAAACCGCTGTAACCGCTGCACTTGTTATGGAATGTTTCCATGAGGCGGGCATTCCTGCTGGTGTCGTCAATATGGTGACAGGCCAAGGAGACGTGATTGGTCAAGCGATTGCCGATCATCCGGACATTCACGGAATTACCTTTACGGGTTCGGATCGCATTGGAAAAGGTGTTGGTCAGAGCGCACTCGCCAAAGGGGCTAAGTTTCAGCTAGAAATGGGCGGTAAAAACCCGATTATCGTGGTCAAAGATGCGGATATCGACCTCGCCGTGGAGGCAACAGTTAGCGGTGGTTTACGTTCAACCGGGCAGAAATGCACAGCAACGAGTCGAGTTATCGTGCAAAGCGAAATTTACGATGTGTTTAAAGATAAGCTTCTCCAGAGAATTAAGGAGATCCGCGTAGGTCCGGGTATGGATGCTTCAACATGGATGGGTCCATGTGCAAGCGAAAAACAATATCATACTGTGTTATCCTACATTGCCAAAGGAATTGAAGAGGGCGGCACCTTGCTTTGCGGCGGTGGTAAAGCGCAAGGGCAGGGCTTGGATGCAGGGTTTTTCATTGAGCCAACGGTGTTTGAACATATTACAAGCGCGATGACCATCGCGCAGGAAGAGATTTTCGGACCTGTTCTTGCCTTAATAAAGGTGGATTCTTTCGAGGAAGCCATTCGAATTGCGAATGATGTGAAATTTGGCCTCAGTGCATCGATTTTCACACGTGATTTCTCCAAAATGCTTACCTTCATGCATGATATCGATGCAGGCCTTGTGCGAGTTAATGCCGAGAGTGCGGGGGTGGAGCTGCAAGCACCGTTTGGCGGCATGAAATTATCCAGCTCAGGCTCAAGGGAGCAAGGGCAGTCGGCCATTGAGTTTTACACAGATATTAAGACGGTGTTTATCAAATCTTAAAAGAGGGCCAGTTGCTGTTGCAACTGGCTTTTGCCTTTTGGGGGAACTTGACACGGTACCTCGTTGCAACGCATAATGATAAGACTCCATTAGGTGTCCCATTTAAGTATGAAGAGTCGGGAGAGGTTATTTTGAACGAGAAGAGTCCACCAATACGAGATGTCTATGATGCTGTAGCCGATCCAACTCGGCGCAAGCTCCTTCAACTTTTAGCCGAAGTAGAGGAATTGCCTCTCCACGAGATCACGCTTCATTTCGAAATGGGGCGAACGGCGGTTTCTAAGCATTTGATGATCCTGAGAGAGGCTGGTCTTGTATCCGATCGTAAAGTTGGCCGAGAAACACGTTATCGACTTCAGCCTGCTCCGCTGAAGGAAATCCAAGATTGGGTAGCTTTCTATGGGAAGTTCTGGAACGATAATGTGGCGCGGTTACAGCAATTATTGCAAGGGAAACTAGACGAAGACGAAAACAAATAATCGCTTATTATGTGAACCGCGCTTAGCGCGGTTTTTTTATTTACTTATTACGATTCCTCCATGAAATTGGATAATGATGTGAAAAAGATGTATATTTGCATGTATGCAAAGTCCAGTTGGTTATCCGGCATAAAAGCCTGCACATTAGCAGTTTTGCTCTACATTTGTTTGTATATTCTAGCGTTGAAACGTGTAAGCGAATCATTGAGGGGGAGGTTGTTATCGTGATATGGTGATAACCATTGTACTAGCAATACTCGTGCTCGGAGCACTATTTCTTGCTTATAGTACCTTATGGGTCAAATATGAACATATTCACCTCGGCGATCCAGTTAAGAAGAGTTTCACCGTTGTTCAGATATCGGATCTGCATGGGCAAACCCGTTTCATCAATGGTTCTCTGAGTAAATTGGTGAATAACGTCAAACCTGATCTTGTGATGATCACGGGTGACTTGGCCACAAGCAAGACTCAACTGAATAAGGTTCTAGAGGAAATTCGTAAAATAGTTTGCCCTCATCAATTTTTTGTGCCGGGTAATCATGAGCGTAAAGGAATAGTGGAATCCCAAATACAGACGTATTCGGAGCAAGAATATGATGCACTTATAAGGACTATTCAGGCGTCGAATATGGTAGTCTTATCCAATTGTGAATACCCGATCGTGATGGGTGAGAAACAGTGGTTGATCTATGGTTTTGATAACTCGATTAGTGGTTATGAACGTCTGACTGTTAGGTTGGATGAAATTCACAAATATGATTATGTCATTCTGCTTGCGCATTCCCCGGGTCTGATTAAATCAGATCTGCATAACCAACTGCCGTATGACTTACTGCTCGCAGGACATACTCATGGAGGCCAAGTTAGGCTGCTCGGACACACGATTGGTGCATATAAGAACTATCATGTCGGGCTCAGACGATTAGATAGGCGAAGACATTTGTATATCAATCGTGGATTAGGAACCTCGCGAATTCCGATTCGAGTGGCTTGTTCTCCGGAGATTACGGTTTTTAAAATTAGTATCTAACAAGGCTGCCGCGGGTGCTCGTGGTGGTCTTTTTCATTTGGATAAAAAAGGAAATGATCCTACCTCAACGAATTGGTTAGCTAAGAAGTTGTCAAATCGGAGGGAGGTGTACGCGGTGTCTGAAATACAGAACAGGTATTTAACCCCTGGGGCTGTAATGGTCAACAGATTTCAGAAGGGGCCGAAGCCAGATTGGCAAGTAGTTATTTTGTGTTTTAGGGATTTTCTAGGCTGTGAAATTATGGTCCAAACCTTGGATGCCAAGCCTGTTTATGGTTACAAGGTTTTTTACGGGATAGATGCCAATGAGACGCATAAGCAAGTTTTTGAGGCTGAAATGGATGGTAAGAAGATAGGCATCATTACAAGGTTAAGCTGGGGAGGTCCACAAGCTGCTATTCTTGTGGAAGAATTGTCTCACATAGGCGTAGCCTACATCATTGGGTATGGAGCGGCAGGCTCGATTGATCGGGGTGTGCATAAAGGTGAACTTATCGTGGGGACCCAATCTTACTTAACGGATGGAACAAGTCGAACTTATTTGCCCGATAGGGAAGAAGTGCACTGTGATCAGGATCTGCTGCACATCATCCAGGAGGTCAGTGCCGTATGTGAGATGCCCATGAAAGAAGTCCTTGTTGCCAATGTGGATGCGCTCTATAGGGAAACAAAAGACCTTATACGCAGCTATCAAGCAAGAGGAGCTCAGATTGTTAATTTGGAGACTTCTGCCTTATATGCTGCTGCTGAAATTTGTGGCGTAAAGTCGATTTGGCTGGGCTTCATCAGTGATAGTTTGGTCAGCGATACGTGGGACAATTGGGATACGAATACGGAAACGTTGTCTAAGAAGTGTGCTTTGATTTGTAAAATGGCGATTGAGAAAATTGAATAGGTTGTAGCTATTCGAAATGAATCGGGAGGTGCCTTGAATGAGCAAGCATGTCTACATCATTACGGGAGCCTCTAGTGGGCTTGGGGCAGAATTATTACGTGAGCTGTTGTCAGAGGATAATCAAGTCTTTTGTTTATCGCGGACGAAGTATAAGGATATTCAACAGACTGTAGATGATTCAGGTTATCTATATCATTTCATTTCAGCAGATCTCGCACAGGTGGATTCCATACAGGTGATCTTTCAAGAGATTATGGAATCAATAGATTCGTCAAAGGTTGAAACATTTACCCTAATTAACAATGCGGCTACGGTCTCTCCAATTAAAAACATTCAAGCATGTACGCAAGACGACATTGTTACGTCAATTCAACTAAATCTGACAGCGCCAATTATTCTTACATCTTGTTTTATTAAAGAAACAAAGGAATGGAAGGCCAAACGAACAATTGTGAACATCTCTTCTGGTTCGGGGCAATACCCCGCAAGTAGTATGAGCATGTATTGCTCAACGAAAGCCGCACTGAATATGTTTACACAATGTGTGGATCTTGAGCAAGCGAAGGAAATGAATCCTGTTCGGGTGCTTTCAATAGATCCAGGAATGATGAATACGGGCATGCAACAAACAGCACGGGAAACTGATTTCGAGTTATCGACCTATTTTACATATCAATAAGAAGTGGGAAATCTGACTGAGCCAGAAGAAGTAGCTCGGAAAATATTGCTTGAAATCCGGTCAGCACAGCACGTAAACGATTAAATAAAAACATTGGAGATGTTACGGAATGCATATTGGTATTGATTTAGACAACACGGTACTTGATGCTACTTCATCTTATTTACATTATTATAATCAAGTATCGGGGTTGGAACTATCACATAAGGATGTCAACGATTTTTATTTGTATAAGCTTTATGGATGGGATGTAGCAAAACGAGATGAAGTCTATCAAAGTTATGGACATGATATTCATTGGAATTCGGTCCCATTTCCCATGGCTGTAGAGATATTACAACAATTGTATAAGCAAAATCAGATCACGATTATTACGGCAAGACCCTTATATTTTCAAAACGTCACCATAGATTGGCTTGAAAAGCATAAGATTCCGTATCATCAAATTTCCTTAGTTGAAAATAAGCTGCATGAGTGCATTCGTTTAGGGATAGATATACTTATTGATGATGGTCCACATTATGCCGATGAGTTCGCTGCTGCTCAAAAACCCGTCATTCTGTATGAACAGCCCTACAATGTGAGCATTACAAACGAATGTGTGTATCGAGCGTCGAATTGGGTAGAAGTCAAGAAACAGATTGATCAGTTTGCTTCAATTTCCAGTTGATTACATATACACCAAACAACGTTCTCCGTCTTAATGACGAAGAGCGTTGTTTTTATTTCGACTACTTTTCAGTTCGCTAACCCTATCAAATATCAAAAGATTTACATCGTCTGTCCACTATCAACGGTGATGATTTGTCCGGTCATGGACTCTTGTTCCAGGGCTGCGCATATCATTTGTGCGATGTCTTCAGGGGTTGAGATTTGTCGTAGCAGCAGGTTTGGAGCTAGTTTCTGCATCTGATCTTCTCTTCCAATCCACCATCGGGTCGAGACTGCTCCTGGAGCGACACAGTTTACCCGAATATGTGGTGCTAGCGCTTGTGCTAACGATTTGGTTAAACCATGAATGGTAATGAGGAACGGGGAGAGGAATAGAACTGTTATTCTGTTCCATAGCATATTCCACAACTCGCCCCATTGGTACGTAGGTAACACCTTGCACACCCATTAACTCTGAGATCACATCATCGGATAATACATTTCGACCGTCCAGTAGGATAGGCAGGCGCATTTGCTGAACTAGGTAAACCCAATTCAGTTCAGCAAACTGCGGCCATTCTGTCATAATGATGATCGCATCAGCAGAAGCAGATGCTTCGTATGCGGAAGTCGTCAGAAAAACACCATCCAGCGCAACATGCTGAATCACAGGATCATACGCTTGAACTTCAATGCCATAGAGTTGACATAACTGTACTAATGAGAGAAAGGGCGCATCCCGTAGATCATTCGTATTCGGTTTGAATGAAATGCCAAGCACGGCTAATCGCTTACCACGCTGGTTGCCCCATAGCGAAATAAGCTTATCCATCATCTGCGGTATTCGTTCTTCATTGATTTGAGCTGTGGCTTCAAGTAAAGGAAGTGAGCGACCGATGGCTCTACCAGAAGTCAGTAGTGATTGTAAATCTTTTGAAAAGCAAGATCCGCCATACCCCACACCTGCTTGTAAAAAGTGAGACCCGATGCGTCGATCCGAACCCACGCCTTTCATAACCTCCCGAATATCCGCGTCATACCCTTCACATACATCAGACATCATATTTGCAAATGAAATTTTCATCGCAAGGAAAGCATTGGAAGCGTATTTAATAAGCTCCGCACTGCGCCGATCACAAACTTGAATAGGGGCATTGATCCCATTGTACAATTGACGAAGCGCTGACTCTGCCTGATGCGAACGGCAACCAAAGACTATGCGATCGGGAAACATAAAATCGGTAATGGCACTCCCTTGTCTTAAGAATTCGGGGTTAAAAGCAACTTCTGTTCGTATTCCCGCGTCGAGTAGACTGGCTTCAATCTCATCACAGGTGCCCACGGGAACGGTACTTTTCACAATCACAAGTGGTGGACAGACTTCAGCCGCCTTGAATTGAGCTAGGACATGTTCAACTTGGCTCAAATCCGTATGACCATCCATGTGTGTTGGGGTTCCAACGGCAATCAAAAGAGCGTCAGCTCCCGCTGATGCTCTTATGATGTCTGTTTCAAAAAGTAATTTCCCTTCACTTCTGTATGCGAAAACCAATTCATCCAGTCCTGGCTCCCAAACGCTCAATTTATTTATTTGTAAGTCTCGTATGATTTGTTCACGATCGACAGCTGTAACCATGTGACCCAACTTTGCAAAGCAAGCAGCAGCTACTAAACCGACATACCCAGTTCCGATGATCGTTAATCGCATGCGTAATCCTCCTTTAAGCCGAGTAGAATCCAGATTTCTTCCCGATGCGGCGAAAATCAATAATTTGCTCATAATCATGAAGCAATTGATCAAAAATGGCGTCCCACGAACGCCCGAGCGCAAAATTTCTGGCTTCTATACGGAAGCTTGCCATTCGATTTACGTCATCCACCAACGTGCAAATTTCGCGAATAAACGATTGAGGTTGGCGGGGTGTACATAAAATGCCAGTTTCTCCGGGCAGCACCATTTCTCGCACGCCGCCGCTATTGGCAGCAATAACCGGGAGTCCGGATGCCATAGCCTCTTGAACGACATTTCCAAACGTCTCGGTACTGGAAGGAAATACGAAGAGGTCAGCGGAAGCATAAATCTGGGCAAGCTCTTCGCCCTGTTTATAGCCTGCAAACGTCACATTATCAGGTGCTTGCTCGCGCAGTTCATGATGCTGCGGTCCGTCACCTACGATAAGCCAGTGAACACGAACTTTCACGGAATCAGGCAATAATTTCATGATAGCGGTTAGGGTATCTATATCTTTTTCAGGGGCAATTCGGCCAACGTATAGGAAAAGGTAAGGGGCAGTAATGCCGTAACGTTCACGAACATGGTTACTTTTCTTTTCCGGTGTATATAAGGAACAATCTACACCTCGCGACCAGAGCATCATGCGATCCAATCCTTGTTCTTGTAGAGTTTGAATGGTATCGCGCGATGGGGCAAAGGTAGCATCGCAGGATTGATGAAACCATTTCATATAGCTCCAATATAGTGGCACAGCAGGTTTCATCCGATAATAAGCCAGATAACGATCAAAGTGAGTATGATAGGAGGCCACATGTGGAATGCGATGCTTGCGAGCGTAGTGAAGGCCACATAAGCCAAGATTAAAAGGGGTCGCCAGATGGAGCAAATCTGGCCGAAAGCGATCGAGCTCCGTACGGATCGAAGCGAGGTTGGGTAAGGCTAGACGGCACTCGGGATATAGAAAAAACGGGATGCTGGTAATGGGACGAATAGGATCGGAATAATGGGTATCGGATGTGCTTTTGGGTGAAAAAACGAGATGCTCGACGCTACGTCGATGCAAATAATCCGTTAACCGCCCAAGCGTGAGTGCTACACCGTTCATTTGAGGAACAAAAGTGTCGGTAAACAACGCGAGACGCATAGGAATCCCTCCTGAAGTTCCAATTTAACTTAAGCGTAACATCGGAATATTCGGGGAGTGTCATTTGGATATAAATTTATTTTAATAAATGAGGATGGGAACTTTCTAAACAAAAATGTATACTAAGTCTAATGACATGTTAGAAACTTCAGAAAGGTGTGGCTAACCTATGATTACGCATTTTGCTCATTTACAATTACCTACATTATCCATGCAAGGCGTGAAACAATTTTATCAGGATCAGTTACGCTTCCCACTTATTTCTGAAACCGAGAATCAGATTAGCTTCCAGCTGACGGAATACTGTACCTTGTCATTTTGCGAAACGGAAGAAGCTTTGCGCCCAGCGCATTTTGCATTTGAAGTTCCATATTCTGAATTTGATGATGTCGTGAGCGAGCTTCAAAAAGCAGGCGTTACCTTATTAAAATGGCCGGACGGCCGTCTCATTGACCACTTCGCAACTGGGAAGAATGTGTACTTCCGTGACGGAGATGGGAATTTATTGGAAATGATTGCTCATCCTTATGTTAAAGAAGGTATCCTAACGCCGAGTGGTGATCTGAGAATCTTATATCTGCGAGAAATCGGTTTTCCTGTGGATCATGTTGTTGGATTTAGAGAATGGTTGGTTGATCTCTTCAATTTCAAACTGGATAAAGTGTCGGATAACTTTTGTTTTGCGATCGGAGGAACCGCGCACGCCGTGATTCCTTCGAAGAAGCGTAAGTGGATTCCTATTGCCATGACAGCTTTGCAACCCTCCATGAAAGTCACTTTTGGGGTAAGTCGGAATACGTACATGGATCAGGTTAAATCCATGTTAGATACGAAAGGCTTACCTCATGCGTGGAACGAAGAAGGACATTTATGTTTTAAACTAAATACGTATGAGTTCCATTTGATGCTCACAAATTTCCCGGAAGATGTACCTGTTCGCTTGAATTTACCATATTCAATCAGGTAAGATCAGGGTTTCCAAGAAAATACGTGTTTTGAGGAGCAAGAAGCGGCTAAGACCTACATCGATTTTGTGGAATCCACCATCGGCGTGAAGATTTCAACGGTTTCGGTTGGACCAAGACGTGAACAAGTTATCCAAAGATAGATGCTGGTTTACTTTGTTTAGCCGCCGCGAGGTGGCTTTTTAACCATACATCATAGGAATCTGGTATTTGGGAAAAATAACCACAATGCATTTTTGGAGGGATTCATATGAAGCAAATAATTGTGGTTATTGTGATGTTGGGGAGCGTCCTTCTACGTCCAGAGCAAGGCAAAGCCGACGTTTCAATGCCGTGTAGTGCTATTCTTGAACCTGTACATACGACCAATGCAAATGCCAAAGGAGCAGCCCTCGTCTACAAAGTAAAGTTAACGCCAAGCTTTCCTCGTACGAGTATAAGTATGCATGCGAATCACTTGCCTGAGCCATCTACATGGGGAGACTATGATGGATATGAAGGCTTTACTTTTATTCCTAACGAGATTAGTTGGCGCTTCAAATTGTATCCAACCCCTGAGGAAGGCGGTCCGAGTTGGGCGGGGAGGATTGACGATATAACAGCTGATTTATCGAATAGTACTATGGAGGTCCGACTTTCAAATACGACAACGGGGAAGTTGGGGCCCGTGATTTTACAGAAGGCCATGAATTCTTGTAAATAATTGAAATACTTTGCAACTTATCTATGTTAACATCGTCTTAAATAATGAATTGTTAAAATCTGGGTCGAGAAAAGACCTGGAATTGTTGTATATAACCTACACACTAATTCATTCGATGAGGCGATGCTATGAAGTGGTTGAAAACTCTAGCTTTACTCGTGTGTGTTACTTGTGCGGGAGGTTGCACTACAGTTATTATTAAAAGTTCGAATGATGTAGTGAGCCTTCAGCAAGCAGACGAATTAATGCCGACCGTAAAGAAGCTATTTGCTGAGAACTTGGAAAAAGAAGAGATATCATCGGTATCCCTAGACAGGAGAATCTTGAATTTCAATATTCATGATGATATGCAAATGATTAAAAACGAGAAGGATACCTACTTTATTGTGACCTACGACACATTACCAGCTTCCATGGAGTTCATTTTGACAGGCGGCGGTGAACGGACCGAGGATGGTTGGATCAGAAACTGTGAACTTCATGTTACGATTCAAGAGACAGATGGCGAATATCAAATAAAAAGTTTGACTTCTGGGCTGTGAATGTATCGATCCAATAATTTATTAATATTTATAATTCTAGGGGGACTAAACATGATAGAACAAACCATTGCACAAAGATTAGAAAGACTAGGGATCGTTCTCCCACAGGCTAGTGATCCAGTAAAAGGTCCTTCGGGCAGTCCCAAAGGGAAATTAGGAAAAGATTACTCAACTGAAGAAGGATATCAATTCGCTAGACAAGCTGGTATAGAGATTCTTGCTGTCCTACAGTCTGCCCTAGGATCTTTGGATCATGTCAAAAGAGTTGTTAAGCTGCAAGGTTTTGTTAACGCAATTCCTGAGTTTGAGGAGCATCACAAGGTGTTGAATGGATGTTCGGATGTCATGTTGGATGTTTTCGGTGAAAAGGGGATGCATGCTAGATCCGTCTTCGGGGCAGTTTCCGTTCGTGACAACCTGCCGATCATTGTAGATTCTATTTTTGAAATTGAAGAATAATCAGGAGCTGTCATTGATGAATCCGTTTCATGATAGGTCAATATGGGTGTTGAGATGAGTCCAAATGTAAGAGGGATTTCGCACAATTCGCCTATTCGATTCATCTGAGTAATGTACAAGTAAAAGAGGTTATCACTAATAATCGTCATCCTGTTTTACCAGAGCTTGATCCGCGTGACGGCTGGGCACCAATCGAAGATTATCTTAAGATAATTTCCGAAGAGAACGATCATGTTAAAATCATGTTTGAGCATCGATCTGAATGTATTCGTGATGAACAATTGAATTAATGTTATCATTGGGTTGAACGTTTATTGAACGATGGAAAATTAACGTAAGGAACATGATCTTATTTTTTCATGAGGCAGAAAGCAAGCTTTGGAGGTTATTTATAAAGTGAAACGAGCAAGATGGAAGTTAGCAACGTATGTGCCATTTGTACTAATTTTAATAGTTATTGGTTTGATTCAAACATGCATGTTGGCTAATGAAACGGTGAAGCCATACCCAGAACCTTTCGGCCGTGCAACAGAATTACCTCAGTTAGCAACTTATGGGGAACCTGTTCACATGGTTGGTGATAGCAGTTTTGTTTATCGTTCTGGACAAACATTTGCCTATGTTACGATTTATAGTGAAGGGCAATATACCTCTGAAACACGTCCTTTACCGGTAACGGAATCATTCCATTCTTATCGGTTGATAGATAAGGACCATGTCATCTGGATCGGAGAAGGCAATAAGCTATACGCCAGTGAGTGGAAGAATGGTTCATGGTCTCCAAAGAATGTGCTGAATGAAAATGACATCACGGATGTTCAAACAGTCATTGGATCCCAAGGGGAGAACGTGCTGCTCGCCTACAATGAATCTTCACTCTTCATAGGAACCTTTCTTCCTACTGAGAAGCTAAATTGGTCCAAACTTGAAATAGCTAACTTGAAGCAGTTAAAAGCTGTAAGTGATGCAACAGGCAACCTTTCCCTTGTTTATGCAGTCAGTAAGGAAGGCAATGAATCCTTTCACTACGCGCAGCTAGCGACTGCCACATGGAAGCCGCTTGTGCAGAGCAAGCTAAAAGACTTGGATTTTGTATCAAGTAGTTTGGATGATATGGCGCTCAGTGTACAGGATTCATCGTTAATATCCGTATATACCACCAGCTCACGCAAATCGGGTAAAAGTAACTTGCACATGTTTACGTTTGTTTCAAATCAACCAGACAAGGTACAAGAAGAAATGCTTAATATTCCTGTCTTGAAGGGAATGGATTCCGATACTATTTTACATCCTACGTTTACGAAAGCATCATCTGGTGACGTAACACTTGTGGTGTCATCCGTTTATGAGAAAAATCGGCGACAAACCAGTCAAGAGGTTTACAAGATTGGCTTTAAGGATGGGAAAATGATGGACTCTACTAGGATTACTCAATTCGGTGGTTTCGCTTCATATCCGAACTTTGTCTCGAACAACAGTAGTTCCTTAGCCATCTGGCTGGATGCCATGAACGCTGAATCGTTCCGTGTTTACTACGCAACAGATCAGCTCCCCTATTTAGAACGAGTGAATAAAATTAGTGCAAATGATTTGCAAAAAGCTGCAGGGAATCTGCCGCTGTTTTGGGGGATCGGATTACTCACTTCACTGATAAGTCTAAAATGGATCGTATTGCCAGGCCTTTATTTAGTTGTCATCAGTGTTTTCTGGCAGTATCATTATGACGAGCACGCAAGAAGGCACTTCGGTATATCGCTTGCGATGTATCTCATCGTAAAGGCGCTATTCATCGGAGATTTCCGTAAGGCTATCGCGCTTCAGGTAATGCCAGAAATTCTACAATCGGTATGGGTTAACTTGATTCTACTCATTATTTTCGCATTGATTTCATATTTGTTCACCAGACTGTGGAGAAAAGGGCTCACCGAACGCAATGTTGGATTGGAGATGTGTTACTTCGTTGTGCTGGATGTTTTCATGACAAATGTATGGCATTCGTTCTTTATGTCTCCGGCAAATTTGTAGAGTTGCTCATTAAAATATATTGAAAATTATGGAATACGTTGCTATGATACAAATATGAATACACTGTGTGTGACTGGCGGAGCATGAGGAACCATGAGGAAGCACATGGATAACGGCCGTACGCCTGGGCAGAGGTAAGGGGAAATCCCCTTACCTCTTTATGTTTACTCCTAACTTGAGAGGGATGATGGGATATGTCTGCGGAAACATTAATCTTGGATGGTAATCGAGTTGCAAGCGACATGAAAGAGGCATTGCTGGGTAGAATTTTTCAAATATCCCAAAAAGGAATTATCCCTTGCTTAGCGACTATTCTAGTTGGTGATGATCCTTCATCAGCTACTTATGTGAGGATGAAAGGGAACCAGTGTAAGCGATTGGGTATCCGATCAATTCGTGTTGAGCTTCCTAAACATACATCGACGGATGAATTGGTTGCCGAGATAAATAAATTGAATGCTGACTCCAGTGTACATGGGATTTTGCTACAACACCCTGTGCCTGATCATATTGATGAAAGAGCAGCATTCGAAGCCATTCGTATTGAAAAAGATGTAGATGGCGTAACTACGCTGGGATTTGCTCAAAATGCTTTCGGCTTAGCTGATTTTCCTTCCTGTACGCCGGCGGCGATTATTTCCATACTGGACTCTTATAGGATTTCAATTGAAGGGAAACATGCTGTAGTGATAGGAAGAAGCCCAATCCTTGGAAAGCCGGTTTCCATCATGTTATTAAATCGGAATGCAACTGTTACCATTTGTCATTCGAAGACTACGAATTTAGAAGAAATGGTACGGTTAGGTGACATTGTAGTAGCAGCTGTTGGTAAACCGAAATTTGTGAAAGGTGAATGGATTAAACCAGGTGCCATCGTTGTGGATGCTGGGTACAATGAAGGAAACATTGGGGATGTTGATTATGAGTCTTGTCAGGAGAAAGCATCAGCGATTACGCCTGTTCCAGCAGGTGTTGGCCCTGTCACAATAGCGACTTTGCTCAAACATACGGTTGATGCGGCGGAGAAGTTAGCTTAGTTGATATTTTAAGGGGGAGCAAAAGTGAAGTTATTTCACGTAAGCGAAGAAAAGGACATTCCCATTTTCAACCCTAGAATCCCCACAAGAAAAGATTTGGACCCAGAGAAAGCGTTAGTTTGGGCGATCAACGAGAGATGCTTGCCCAATTTCCTAACGCCGCGGAATTGCCCGAGAGTGACGTATCATTGTAACGAAGCAACCGCAGAGGAAGATCGGAATAAGTTTATTTCTTCGAATTCCATGCATCATGTCGTGGCTATTGAGCATAAATGGTTTGAAATTATGAAGAATACAACGTTATATGTGTATGAGTTTGATGCTTCTGATTTTTATCCTCAAGATCCTAGTGCGGGGTATTATGTGAGCGGGAAATCTCAAGTTCCCTTCAATCAATTTGAAATTACTGATTTATTCGGTGAGCTCATCAAACGAAATGTGGAAGTACGACTCCTAGATAATTTGTGGGATTTATGCGATAAAATTCAACAGACAAGTTTCAATTATTCGATGTGTAGAATGGGCTTTGCGGAGCGGGCATTTCACAAGCGGATCCGAATGCACAATAAATTGTATACATAATTGAGTTTGTTGAATGTAAGAAGGGCTGCCGTAAATGGCAGCTCTTCTTTTTAGTTAAATTCAACGATTTATACAAATTAGACAAGCCATTGGATAAATTCACGATCCTATTCATTGGGTAATTTTGTTATATTAGAAAAGTAGAACAGTTAGTAAGGGAGGAATGTTCATGAACACTTTTGGATGGTGCAGTGGAATTCAGGAGGCGGAAAGACTTCAACGACTGGGCTTTGACTATATCGAATGCGCGCTCGTTTCATTAAATTTAGAGGACGAAGCGGATTATTCCGCTAAGCTTCCACTATACATGAATAGTCCTCTCCCGGTGCAGGTGTTCAGCATCTTTTTTCCTGGGGATTTAAGGGTTATTGGTCCTGAAGCAGATGAAGAACGAATTCGACGTTACGTCCACAAAGCTGCAAATGCCTTACATAAGATTGGTGCCGCAACAGTCGTTCTCGGTAGTGGGAAAGCACGTCATATACCAGATGGCTGGGAACGAAATCGTGCAGAGGAGCAGCTTCTTCAGCTTCTTTCTCTGATGGGTGATGCGTTCCAGGGTACTGGAGTGACTTTGGCCATTGAGCCTTTGAATCAAAAGGAATCCAACATCGTGAACACCGTTTCTGAAGCGGTTATGTTTGCCAAACAGGTGAATCATCCCTCTATTCGGGTTCTAGCGGATTTCTATCATATGGATGAAGAGCTGGATCAGATTCAGACGCTTATCGAAAACAAAGAATGGTTACAGCATATTCATATCGCTGATACTGGACGGTTGTCTCCTGGGACAGGGCAGTACCCGTATGATCAATTTGTCGCTGCATTGAAGGTTTCCGGCTACGAAGGAAGGATTTCCGCGGAGTGCACCGTTCATGATCCAGAGACGGAGTTTGCGGCAAGTTTGGCATTTATGAAAAGAACGTTCCTATAGGTCCATGTGTAAAGCAACTGATCCTAGATCAGTTGTTTTTTACCTATTTCCGCCTAAATTATGGTAGAATCTAATTGAAATTGCATTTGAAGTCTTTAGAAATCATACTCATTTGAGGTAGCAGCTATGAACATTTATTTGACGGTTAAAAGTCTGGGAAAGAGGAAGGATTACCTCACGAAAAGGAGTTATCCGCTTGCTGAAACCCCGCTTACGCTAAGAGACCTAATAACGCAGGTCGTTCTCAGTCATGTAGATCTTTTGAAGAGTAAGGAAATTGGCGTACCGTTGGTTCAGTATCTCTCTGAAAACGCGATCAAAATTCAAGGCGCTGTTGGCAAAGTAGGTTTTGGCACGACCTATAACGACAACAACGTTAGCGAGGAAAAAGCTGTCCATACAGCTTTATTGGCGTTCGAAGATGGATTATTTAAAGTGTTTTTGAATGAGGAAGAAGTCGTAGATTTGGACCAACTCGTGATTGTTAAAGATGAGGATGAGGTCGTATTCATTAGATTTACAATGTTAGCCGGTAGAATGTGGTGAATGGAGGAAGTTCATGACGGTTCAGTTGCCTGCAGAAAATAACGATGATTTTCAAATGAAAATGGGACACTTAGTTGGAAGTGAGAGACAATTAGCGCTTCTGATTTGGGAAAACTTATCCAAAACGGTGTACGCAAGACGGTATAACATGGAAGAGGTTAGAAACCTGCTAATCGAGTTGGCAGCCAGAGACGATTCCAGGTTATTTGATCCTTTAATGACGATTGCAACGTGTATCATGGGGGGGAGCTATTCAACCAAGATTCTGGCTTACATCATTCATCATTGCACTGAATATCCTTATAGTATTGGCTACTACAGAAGACCGTACCGGACAACGAATCGTTTAGCCCATGTTGAAAGTGTGATTCGTAAGTTTTTTGAATTAATGGATTTGAGATCAGATTTTTCAATTTTATCGTATCTTTCTTCCTCCAATCAGCTTGAGAATAGCGCGATTATCAGCCATATTCTTGCTTATGAATTGGATCAACAGAACGAAGAGATTTTGCAGGCTCTTCAAAATGTTGTATACGGAGATAATAACACGGCGCTCCTTAATCGCCATATGCTGAAAGGTATGGTTTTAAGCCATCATCCAGAAGCCTACAAAATGCTTGGACAATTGCTTATTGCTGCTCGTCTGCAAGAAGGGTTACGCCAAAGTATCGTTGAGGTCATGGATGAGGGGACGTTAGCGTGCACACTTTATCTATTAAACATCATCATTGAGAATGATTTCATACGATATAGTTCCATTGTTCGTGCATTGGATGTTTGGACAGGACTACAATTAGAAGCAGCGAACACGCGAGTGCTCAAACAATGTATGGGTTACGCCTACACCTGTTTTACGGATGAGAATACGAGATCAGAATGGTCACAAGACAATGACGTCCAGAAGCTGTATATGAGTTTATGGGCAACAGCAGTAATCGAAGAGGAAGATTTACAAAGTAAACTCCAGATGATCATGGATGGCGGAAACCTCTATCAGCAAATTGTTGCCCAGTACTTAGTATCCCAAAGTCAAAATAATGAATTGAAATTCAAGCTTTCCGCACCGTACTTGGGAGCAAATGATCCTGAGTTACAGTCACTCTTGATTGCAAACTACGGGTATCAATGTTCGTACACCTATTACCAGCAGTTAATCGAACAACCCAGGGAATATAAGGTTCGTTTCGAGAAAGTTAGCGAGTTGGAAGATAAGCTAGCGCGTAAGCGGCATTTTCAATTCTTTCAAGGAATGCTCCTGCATCTACCTAGTAAGGAGTGGTCGGCAACATCCAAAGTATTTGACTGGATGACGATTAGCTGTTCAACAGACACCATCGCACACAAAATGTTGTATGTTACGGCATATGATTTTGATCCTAATTTTATTGCTGAATTGATTGCTCTTAAAGATAACGTGAGCCCGGATTTCAGAGGTACTCTGATTACACACTTCGCTAAAGACTTTAACGATAAGACGCAGCGTGAATTTATTTTTGAAGCCTTGTCGGATAAAAGTATATCGAATCGTGAAATTGCACTTAAGCAGATTATGAAGATGGAGCTTACTTCATCTGAAATCGAATCGATTTCTGGCTTGCTGAAATTAAAAACAGGCGCATTAAGGCAGATTGCAATTACAATCCTGCTTAGATTAACGAATGAAGCCTTGCTTCCAACCGTCGAAACTCTTCTCACAAGTAAAGTTGAACTCCAGCGTCTTGGAGCGCTAGAAATGTTGTGTGAACTAAAGGAGGATCCCGAACACCGGTCGCGTTATGAGTCACTTCAACCTCATTTGTCGATGATTCAATTGCCTACGGATAAGGAACGCGTTCTTATTGACCGATTACAACAACAAGAGCCATACGGTTTAGCCAACGGTTTCGGCTTATTCGATAGCCAAAAACCAGTGATGCTCAAGGGAGTTCCAGCGTATGAGGATTTTCAAGTACGAGAGTCCTTTACACTGTCGACGGATAAAGTAACAAGCTTTCTTCAAGGGCTTTCAGATCTGGTCCACGAACATCGCGAATACGAGTACATAGCCGAAAGATACGCGGGTTACAAGGAAGCCTATTTAATAGGAACCAGATTGGATCGATTAGTAGGCCATGATACGCAAGAGGAGACTTCAATTATTGATGCTTATCCCTTGGCTGAAGTGTGGAAGGGGTACTTGGAAGAGAGCGGTGTAGCAACCTCCGACCTTGTTCAATTAGCTTTTTATCTGTCGTCAGATGCCCTAAATAAATATTATACAAACAAAATGGAACAGTGGGAAATGCATCGGTACAAATCGCTTGAAGGCTGGGGAACAAACGTCCTATCCGGACTCTACCCAATGGACAAAGTAAAGGAAGTCCAGGCATTTCTACAAATAATGAAGTATAAACAACAAGTTCACCAGCTCGTGATGGCCTATTATAAGGACAGTGCGAAGGAAGAACGGTTTAAACTCATGAGTCCAATTTTAAATAAGATCATTTCATCCTTGCAGAGCGTTGAACGCGATGAGAAAACGGCAGGTTATTCACTATTATCATCACCATGGTTGTGGTGGATAAAGGCTTGTATCTATGATGATCGAGCTTTTACCGAATATTTCGCCATGAACATGAATTTGGATCTACTAACCCAATATGAAGAGTTCCACCCCGAGTTATCAGACTTTGTTAGAGCTTATAACTTGAACTTCATTACCGATGATGAGATGTATAAAGAACTTCTGACTCGAAAAAGAAGTCAAAGGCATATCCATACGATGACCAATCCACGCGTGGATTTTGTTAAAGAATATCCTGCTATCCAACCATTTAAAGAGAAGACAATTGCAAGAATTATCGAGATTGAGCTCAATCGGGGGGAATTGCCAACAGAGGTCAGTCATTTAGTTAATGGCATTAATTATTATCAAGGCGTGACATCTTTTCTTGATATTTTATCCAGGTTAGATCAAGATACCTTTGTTCGCGGTTACTATTATGGCAATGGTACGAAGAAGGAATCACTAAGCCATTTGTTGCGCGTGTGCCACCCCAAAGAGAGTGAAGATGTATCGTTCTTAAGAGAAGCGCTGTCCAACAAACATATTTCTGTTAAAAGATTATTAGAAGCAGCCATGTATGCACCACAATGGATTGAACTCATCGCTAAGCATTTGGAATGGGACGGTTTACGAGGGGCTGCTTGGTATTTCCATGCTCAAATCAATGAAAGCTTCTCTGCTGAAAAGGAGACGATTGTTGCACATTATTCACCAATCTCACCGGCTGATTTCAATGATGGGGCTTTCGATATCAATTGGTTTAAGGAAGCCTATCAGCAAGTCGGAGAAGAGCGCTTTGATATCTTGTACAGTTGTGCAAAGTATATCTCCGCAGGATCTAATCACAGAAGATCACAGTTGTTTGCTGATGCGGTACTTGGGAAGTTGAGCTTGGAAGAGATGAGAACTTCTGTGGAAACGAAGCGAAATAAGGATCATCTGCTGTGTTATAGTCTAGTTCCGATTGGTCAAGATCAGGATATGGACGTTCTTGGCAGATATGAATTCATCCAACGTTTTATCAAAGAAAGCAAGCAATTTGGCGCACAACGACGTGTAAGTGAGTCCAAAACAGCCGATATCGCCTTGGATAACTTAGCAAGAAATGCAGGCTATAAAGACGTAACCAGGTTGAAATGGGACATGGAAGCGAAGAAAATGAATGAAATAAGGAAAGATCTCGAAGCGACAGCGCTTGATGACATGATGGTGAAGATTGCGATCAACGAAGATGGCAAAGCGGAGCTTGAGGTGACCAAGCAAGGAAAAGCATTGAAAGCTGTTCCGACTAAATACAACAAATCCGAGCTCATTCTATCGCTAAAAGAAAAAGTGTCGGAGCTCAGGGATCAATACAAGCGAGCAAAAGCTGAGTTGGAACGTTCCATGGAGCTAGGCGTCACTTTTACCAAAAGTGAACTTAACAATCTGACAACCAATCCAGTGGTAGCCCCACTGATTAATGCACTTGTTTTCAAATCTGGAGATCAACTCGGTTTCTGGCACAATGGGGGGTTGATTGATGCCAACGGTGAAGGATATTCCTTAAGCGCTGAAGAAGAATATATCATTGCCCATCCCGTTCATTTCTACGAAAATGGGTGTTGGAGCCAGTATCAGAAGCTCGTATTTGATCGCGGGCTGAAGCAACCTTTCAAACAAATATTTAGAGAATTATACGTGCCGAATGAAGACGAATTAGCGAGCGGTACCCTATCCAAACGGTATGCCGGACACCAAATTCAGCCGAAGAAAGCAGCTGCACTTCTAAAAGGACGCATGTGGACCGTTAACTACGAAGAAGGCCTCCAGAAGGTCTATTATAAAGAGAACATTATCGCCAAAATTTACGCACTAGCGGATTGGTTCTCTCCATCGGAGGTTGAGTCACCCACGCTTGAAAGTGTTGCTTTCTTCGACCGTAATACGTACGAGGGACTGGATATTAGTCTAATCCCTAAAGTGATTTTCTCAGAGATCATGCGAGATGTTGACTTAGTAGTCAGTGTGGCACACGCAGGCGGCGTGGATCCGGAAGCCAGCTTAACGACGATTGAATTCAGAAGAGCGATAGTCAAGGAATCACTTCGATTGATGAAAATTAGCAACGTCAGGCTGGAAGGGAACTTCGCCCATATTACTGGAGATTTAGGGGAATATGGCGTACATCTAGGCAGCGGCAGTGTATATAAGCAAGCAACGGGAGCGCTCTATATCATACCAGTACATTCGCAACATAGGGGGCGCATTTTCTTGCCATTCCTCGATGAGGATCCCAAAACCGCAGAGATCTTGTCTAAGATCGTGATGCTAGCTCAAGATACCAAGATCAAAGATCCGCAGATTTTGGAGCAAATTAAGGCGTAACTTTATTAACGGAAAGAGGGATCATATGGATCAAATCGTGTTCAAACAAACTGAATTTATTCGTCAACTCACTATTAATGCTGTTAAGGAATTATCGGAAACTAAACTAGATGTTACCCCAAAAGGGTTTAACAACAATATGAGATGGAATTTGGGTCATATTTATGTGGTTCAAGAGAGATTTGCTTTTTATTTTTCAGGTGAGCCTATGCAATTACCTGAGAGCTTTGATCGTTTATTTGCAAAAGGGACCAAACCAGCCGACTGGCAGGAGGAGACCCCAAAACTCGAGGTATTACTTGAGATGCTGGCAGAACAACCCAAGCGTATTCAGCACGTTTTACAAAATCGTTTGAGCGAGCAAGTGAAACGACCTTTTACAACTGGAAGTGGTTTATTGCTGAGCACAATAGGTGAGTTCTTGAATTTTACGCTTTATCACGAGGGTATGCACTTTAATACGATCCAACTGTTGAAACGATTTGCTGATGAAACATCAAATAACCACTAAATGGGACGAAGCCATATGGCTTCAAGCAGCGAACGTATATAATGAGGCTTTTCCAGAACATGGCAGAAAACATCGCGCTCTCATTCACAGCATGTTCGAAAGAGGAATCTGCATGCTGCATACGTGGGGTAATGGTTCGGAAGTTATAGCCATGGCACTCACCGCGATGAATCAGAAGGCGAAAGTTCTCATTATCGACTATATCGCAGTTGGCCGGGATCAGCGTGGCAAGGGGATAGGTCTGCAGTGTATGCAAGATATTCGTAATTGGGCAAAAAGTGAAGGTTGTGAGTGTATCGTCATTGAGGTAGAGGCTGAATCTACTGAGGAAAATGCGGAGAGAATTCGATTCTGGGAAAAAGCTGGGTTTCGTTTAACCGATTACGTGCATACCTATATTTGGGTTCCCGAAACGTATCGGGCTATGTTCTTGAGCTTTGGAGAATTCGATCAAGAAGATGGAAAACAATTATTCGAGTACATTACTGCGTATCATGAGAAAGCCTACCGTAATAAAGGGTGATTTTACCCTTTTTTACGATAGGCTTTTTTTCATCGCTCGTTTTGCAGAGCTCTATTTGAATATCATTCGCAATAATGGGGCACTGCAATCTAAAAATTAGGATTGACAATCCAATATATTCCTTATAACATACGTTATATAACGTATGTTATATTTATTTTATGGAGAAGATGAGATGCCCCCAAAAGCAGAGATAAGCAAGGAAATGGTTTTAGACGCCGCGTTTGAAATTATAAGGAAGGAAGGCTTTGAAGCTCTAACAACAAGGAGCATCGCACTCAAGCTAACCTGCTCGACGCAGCCCATTTATAGCGTATATGGGAATATGGAAGCCGTAAAAGACGATGTCTATAAAATGGCCGTTAACTATGCGCTTTCCAGCATGAAGCAATATGAGAATGATAACAACGAGCCAGCCATGAATTTGGCAATCGGTTGCTTGTTATTTGCCCAGAACGAGAAGCAGCTATTTAGAACAGTTTACCTCTCAGATCATAACAAATATGACAAAGACCAGCTTAACAAGGAAATGTTTGAGGCTTTTTTGGAGCTAGATGAACGATTTAAAGAGATGGATGCAAGGAAACTCCAGAAAATGTTTGAAAAGTTAACTATATATTGCGTTGGCATTGGCGTGATGATTAGCAATAATTCATTGGAATTGGACATCAACGATGCTACGGAGATGATCGAGGATATGTATGATGCTTTGAAAATGAAGGAAGGTTTTACGAATTAATTGATCTTCTATTATAAGGAGTGAGATCGAATTGCAAAAGAAACAGCTAACCTTCGAGAAAACTGATATTTCTGCATGGTTTAGAACGTACTTTGATCGATTGCACAGTGATCCTTCTTTATTTTATTCTTATTTGCTCGAGGAAGAGCCAATATGTTATTTAGATGAGCCTAGGTTTTGGGTCGTTTCCCAGTACGATGATGTCAGTCGAATATTGAAGGATCCGGCGTTCGTTCGTGAGTACAAAAATGCGATTCCGAAGCACAAACAACAAGAATTGCCTCCAGCCCCTAAAGAATGGAAGCCGGTAAATGATCTTCTAGATAACTGGATGCTGTTTCGCGATGCGCCAAGTCATACAAGATTGAGAGGCCTCGTTAGTCATGCCTTTTCGCCACGAACGATGGAACGGCTGAAATCGAAAATACGAGCTATCGCGGAGTATCTTGCCGATCGAATGGCCGAAGATCCACAGCCTGATTTAATCGCGTCGTTTGCTTTTCCTTTGCCAGTAATTGTGATTGCTGAGCTTCTCGGTGTGCCTCCAGAGGATCGTGAGTTATTCAAAGAGTGGTCCCATACGTTTGCGAGGGTGCTAGAGGGTGGCGATCAACCAGCAGAATTTGCCCAACAAGCTAGAAAGGCAGCAGAAGACATATCCGAATATTTCCGACGCTTGATTAGTAAGCGAAAGTCCAAACCGTGTGAAGACTTGATTAGTGAGCTTATAACGGCTCAAGAGCAAGGAGATGCATTAACTGAGCATGAACTTGTAGCAACCTGCGTGTTGTTGCTCGTTGCAGGTCATGAAACGACCGTAAACATGATCGGGAATAGTGTACACTTACTTCTAAACCATCCAGATCAGCATAACCGTTTGCTAGAAATGCCAGACATGATACCTTCCGCTATGGAAGAAGTGTTACGATTTGAAAGCCCTGTACGGACGACAACTCGTATTGCATCTATCGATTACGAAATTGAAGGTCAGACCATCCGGCAAGGACAGACCGTAAGCGTATTGCTAGGTGCAGCCAATCGTGATCCCCGCCAGTTCGAGAATCCGAACGGATTTGATATCGGGCGCAACCCGAACCGCCACTTGGCATTCGCATCAGGTCCCCATTTCTGTCTAGGTGCACCGCTTGCACGTATGGAAGGGGAGATAGCACTTTCGGTCCTATTGGAACGCTTTCCACGATTCAATAGGGTAAACGACAAGCCAAATTGGCGTAGAAATATTTTGTTCCGAGGATTAGAGTCAATGTCCTTACAGTTGGAATAGTTTCGAGGAAAATGCAGCAAATATTATGTGATGAAAAGATGAGGCTAGAAAACTATGATAAAACGATTGATGTATAGGGCTGAATGGCAGCAAGGACAAGAATCCGCTGGAATTGAAGCTTTAAAGATAGGTGAACAAGCACGTAACCTGGTGGAAAAGGGAGAGCTTATGACCGCTGCAGCTTTCATTTGGAGAAATAATCTATTCCTCTATTATGAATGCATGGAGCGAGAGGTGTCTCCCGATGAGATTGCAGGAGCAGGGACCCCTTTTTTAAAAGAATGGCCTGGTCAAACAGAGCCACGTAAGTGGATTCTAATGATGGATGTGTTCCACTTTAACGAACCTGCTAGCTATGAACACTGGCTGAGAAAGCAACCGGTGGTGTCGCGGGTGGGGAGGGTCGCTCATTTGAAGCCTGAGATGATCAGCAGTTACATTTATTATCATTATCAGCTACAGGAAGAGCGGGCTTTCCACGGGGACAAATATGAAATTATTGCGATGCATGAGAATCTGTTGTTCGGGTATCAGGAATTTCCAAAGGTCATCGAGGAGCCTGTTGTTCCGGGACGATTGAACACGAAAGGCACCCCCGAGAATTGGAACGATTCGCGCATGGATCTCCATTTCCAGCCGTGGGAAGAGGATGGGCATTTGTATTTTAAACCGATTGAGCAAGTGTTTGCTTATTATATTGGTGATATAAGACAAAAAGAAAAAACGATAGAGGAATTGGAATAAATATGCAGAAACTTATGGATTTATCAAGGAATAACCGTTACAATATTCGTGTAATGAAACTAAGTTTCATTAAATGAAACATTGGCGGAGGAGATAAATCATGTCTTTTCATTTTCTTGGGATTGATCACATTCAACTGGCTGCGTCGGAAGGCTGTGAAACAGATGCAAGACATTTTTTTGCTCAACTATTAGGATGGAGTGAGATCCCAAAACCTGAAAACTTGAGTCGGCGTGGTGGTGTATGGTTTCAATGCGGCACACATCAGGTTCACATTGGTGTTCAAAAGGACTTCATTCCCGCAACCAAAGCCCACCCTGCATTTCATGTTCAAAGTATAGATGATTTGAGAGAGCATTTACGCCAACACAATGTTCAAGTAATTGACGATGATGCCCGAACAGATGAAGGTATCAAACGCTTCTATGTAAATGATCCTTTCGGTAATCGACTTGAGTTTATTGAATAATGGTCTGTAGACTTTTCTGAAGTGGATAAAAAAAGGCGCGACTCAAAACTGAAGAGATTACAACAATGAGAGGTTTGTGCAAGCCGATGCCAGGAAGCGAAAGATATTCCCTTGACATTCCACTAAATCCCTTGTAAAATATTGAAAAATTCATAGCGAAATATTGATGAATGGGACAGTAATTCCAGCAGACAGTCACAGCGAGCCGGGTCAGTGTAAGCCGGTACGGATGTTGCGAATGAAGCGGACCCAGGAAATGGTTTGCCGAAATGGAGTAGGTAAATCCGGTCTGTCGACCGTTACGAAGCAGAGTGGTTAAACATGAGGTTTAACACTTAGAGTGGTACCGCGGGAATTTATAGCTCTCGTCTCTTATATAGAGACGGGGGCTTTTTGTATTTTCATAAAAGGAGTGAGACACATGATTCATGTAAAGTTGTATTTTGCTAAAAAAATTGCATGTATTCTCTCGGGCTTCGACGCGCAAGAAATCGCCGTATTAATGGAATACCCAACGAGTTCGGACCAAGGATACGTGTCGCTCCCGTGTTTTCGACTTAGCAAAGCGCTGCGTAAATCACCTCAAGTTATTGCTGAAGAGTTGCAAGCAGCACTCCAAGATGAGGAACTAGACTATACAGAAGCCGTTTCGGGTTATTTAAACATATATATCAAAAAGGCTCGCTTTGCTGAAACGCTTGTGAAGCGCATTTTACTGGCTGGAGAACAATATGGATCTCAGGATTTGGGGCAGGGAAGAACGGTGGTTATCGACTATTCTTCACCGAACATTGCGAAACCTTTTCATGTTGGCCATCTCAGATCCACAGTAATTGGCAATGCGTTATATAAGATCCATTCTTTCCTCGGTTATACCTGTGTGGGTATCAATCATTTAGGAGATTGGGGTACGCAGTTTGGAAAACTGATTGTGGCCTACCATTTGTGGGGAAGTAGGGAGGCTGTTCATAGTGGCGCTATCGATGAGCTTCTTCACCTGTATGTGAAATTCCATGAGGAAGCTGAGAAGGACCCCTCGCTAGAAGATCAAGCACGTTCGTGGTTTATGAAAATGGAGAAGGGCGATCAAGAAGCGATTACTCTATGGCAGTGGTTCGTCGAAATCAGTATCACTGAATTTCAAAAGATTTATAAGCTATTAGGCGTCCAATTCGACGCTTATCAAGGTGAAAGCTTCTACAACGATAAGATGGATCCCGTCATTCACGAGCTGAAAAAGAAGCATCTCTTGGAAGAAGATGAGGGAGCCTGGTTAGTACGTTTGGATGCATTCGGCATGGCACCGGCTTTAATGCTGAAAAAGGATGGCAGTTCCCTGTATCATACGCGAGATTTAACGGCTGCTTTATACAGAGCGGATAAGTATGCGTTTGAGAAATTGATTTATGTGACCGACTATGCACAAAATCTTCATTTTCAGCAATGGTTTAAGGTTGTTGAATTAATGGGCTATGCATGGGCATCCAGGCTTGAGCATGTCGCATTTGGTCGTGTGAGCATTGAAGGAGGAGCCTTGTCGACGCGTAAAGGCAACGTGATTAAATTAGAAAATGTACTTGGGCAAGCGATTCAGAAAATCATGGATTTCATTGAAGCACGTAACCCGGGCTTAGTAAATAAAGAACAAGTTGCCGAGCAAGTTGGGGTTGGGGCTGTTATTTTTAATGATTTGAACGCGAATCGAATCAAAGACATAGATTTTTCGTGGGACGAAGCACTTAACTTTGATGGCGAAACAGGGCCGTACATCCAGTACACGTACGCAAGAACATGCAGCGTGTTGAGAAAAGCGCAGCAGGCAGACGCATATCCTACTCATTTAATGGAACTAAACGGTAGCTATTTGCAAAATAAAGAAGCCCTAGCGGTTGTTAAATTGCTCTACCTTTTTACAGAACGCGTGGAACAGGCGATGGTAAAGTTAGAACCTTCAATTGTATCGCGTTATCTCATTGATCTCGCTCAAGCTTTCAATCGCTTCTATCATGAATGTTACATCCTTGTGGAAGATGCTCACTTGCGCCAAGCGCGTCTTGCGTTGGTGACATGTGTTCTAATTACACTGCAAAATGGTTTGAAATTAATCGGGTTGCAGGCACCACAAGAAATTTAATATCATTAATTATTGATGTAATGACATAAGCTGAATCAGGCAAACACCGCTCCTACTACCAAAGGGCGGTGTTTATTCATTTGCAGGAACCGAATACGCAATTATAATTCCGCAGACTTCGACTCTTTAGCAAGATTCTGTTTCAACGAAGCTTTCTTCGCCACTAACGATTTGGCGTGATCCTTTTGCAAACGATCACTGGTTTTCATCTCTTCATTTAGCTTATTCACACGTGACATTTTACTGCTCAGATCACTATGCGACTGGCTTAATTTCATATCTCTTTGAATTTGATTAATTTTGGCTTGTGCTTTTTCTTTCTTTTTCTTCTCGTTCGCACTTTTACTCTCTAAGTCAGCAATTTCTTTGGTTAACTGACTGACAATTGATTTCGTGAAGCTAATGGCCATTCTGACACCCCGTATCTATTTCGTGTAACTGAGACATCATTTTACTATAAATGACGCATAGAAGCGAGAAATGCCCTTCCTTTCAGTTGTTGGTTGAGAGGAGAGGGCATTATTTAGTGTCGACTATATTATTTCCAACCTGTAGCGGTCATGGTTTGTTTCTTCCGATTAAACAGCTTTTTGAACAAGCTTACTTGCTTTTTTCGTCTGAGAGTCAGTCGAACGCCTTCGATTAGCAGCAAAGACCTTAGTGAATCGCGTCGATTAAGCGTATGTAATCTTTTAATAAACTGCTCGTCCATGTTGATCATCCTCCCAAGTGTATGCACAATGGTATGAAAGCTTGAACAACTAACCTGACTCTATTATAAATGCTCTTAGCGAAAATATTTGTCAAAATGGAGAGGTGAATCACGCTAGTTTTGTCGAAAACGCAAGGGATTTTCCGTGATATTATTACTCGAGGTAAGGAACGCGGGCAAATCCGTGAGGATGTTAACTACGAGAGCCATTCAAACGAGAGCGTGTAATTAGCATGTGTTGGATACTTTGGCAAGAAATTTTAACAAATGGGTTTACTTTCTCTGCCTTTCAGCATATAGTTAAAACACGGTGTTTCCTTTGGTAAACTTTTTGTCCCATTGGAAACTTATTTTTCGCCTTAAATGTTTCCCTAGGTAAAAATTATTGTAAACAAGCAATATATATGGAGGAGGGCATATCGATGTTTCATAAATCAGATAAAAAACTATCGAGACGTAATCTTTTGAAATTAGGAACGACAGGGGCCTTTGCTGTTATAGGGAGTGCTTTGTTGAATCCTGCTTCGCTATTTGGCAAATCTACAGTTGCATTAGCACATGATAAACATGACATTCATCATGCCATGAAGGAACAATTACATGAAGGAATGAAGCATGGGTACGTTCCAAGCACGGAAGTGACGGAAGGCTTTAAAGCCGCACAAAAAGCGCTCACAGCATTTGATTACGGTAAAGTTAGCAAGCTTCCTGATGGCAGAACGTTAAGGGAATATGAGATCACAGCCTTTGAAGCCAACGTGGAAATTGCAAAAGGAATTAAATTCCCCGGTTGGACGTTCAATGGTACGATTCCTGGACCTACTATTCGTTGTACCGAAGGGGATGTTCTTCGCGTTAACTTCTCCAATGCAACGCTGCATCCACACTCCATTCATTTTCATGGTATGCATCCCACGAATATGGATGGTCTAGAAGCTGTTCCTTCTGGTGGTTCATTTACTTACGAATTTGAAGCTAAACCGGCTGGTATGCATGTCTATCATTGTCATGTTGCGCCACTTGCCCGGCATATTCATAAAGGACTTTACGGGAATTTCATTATTGACCCGAAGAAACCAAGAGCAGCAGCCAAAGAGTTCAGTATGTTGATGAATGGTTTCGATCTAGACCTTGATGGGGAAAATGAAATTTACACGGTGAATGGCTATGCTTTTGCCTACCAACAGGAACCTATTAAAGTCAAAGTCGGAGAGCTTGTTCGTATTTATCTTAGCAATCTGACGGAGTTTGATTTAATTAATTCGTTTCATCTCCATGCAAACTTTTTCAACTATTATGCAACGGGGGCGGATCCTGAAGCTCGTCCAGCGTTTACAGATACGATTATGCAGTGCCAGGGCGAACGGGGCATCCTAGAAATTGTTTTTCCTTCTCCAGGGCGATATATGTTTCATGCACATCAAAGTGAATTTGCAGAGCTGGGTTGGATGGGATTCTTCAGTGCTGAATAAGAAGGGAGGCGGAATACGCTATGAGTATCAACTTACAAACCAACGGAAAGCCAATAAAGCCATCTACATCTAAAATGAAAGCCATACTTTGGGGCCTTCTTCCTCTCATATTGTTACTAGCCATAATTACAACGATTGCGAAAGTAGGTACAGGAATCGAGAATGAGCCTGCTGCGCCTATTGAAGTCCTGAATGTAGAGAAAATTACACTCAGTGAAGATGGTTTCCAAGTGAAGGTGTTAAACTCAGGGCCAGAGGAATTAACCATTGCGCAAGTTGTTGTCGATGGCGCCTTTTGGAATGCTACATTTACACCTAGTGATACGCTAAAAAGATTTGAAAAAGCAACCATCCATATTCCATATCCATGGGTTCAAGGAGATCCGCATGAAGTGAAATTCATCACTTCCAATGGATTGATTTTCACGGGGGAAGTCGCAGCGGCAGCCCTAACTCCTGAACCGAATGGAAAACTATTTTGGCAATATGCCTTAATTGGCTTCTATGTTGGGGTTATTCCGGTGGGGCTAGGGCTTCTGTGGTATCCATTTCTACGAAGATTCTCAGTTAGAGGCATGCATGCCATTCTCGCCTTAACGGTTGGCCTGTTGTTCTTCTTAGTCATTGATACGTTCCAAGAGGGATTTGAAATGGCTGCGGAAGCGCCAGGCGTATTCCAAGGAACAGGTTTAGTCTGGTTCGGCGCACTGTTGAGTTGTCTCTTCCTGATTGCTGTGGATCAGTCGAATGAGCGCAAATTGAGCAGTCAGGCCTTTGAGGGCAAGCGAGTCTCTAATAAAATCGCCACAGGTATTGGACTTCATAATTTTGGTGAAGGGCTTGCGATCGGATCTGCTTTTGCAGTTGGTGAGGCAGCGCTAGGTACATTCCTGATCATCGGGTTTACCCTTCATAACATAACAGAGGGTGTAGGGATCGCGGCGCCATTACTGAAAGATCGTCCAACGTGGAAGACATTTGTTAAGTTAGCTTTGATTGCCGGTGGACCTGCCATTATTGGGACATGGGCAGGAGGATTCATATTTAACGATACGTTAGCTGCTCTTTTCTTCGGCATTGGTGCGGGTGCGATTCTGCAGGTCATTTATGTGATTTCGAAAATGATTCTGAGAGAATCCGAGAAGAAAGGTTTATCACCGGTATCATGGTTAAACTTCGGCGGACTTACGGCAGGGATTCTAATTATGTATGTGACTGCGTTAATGGTGAAATTTTAAGCGTTCCTAAAATGAAAAGGTAGGTGATTTGCATGTTATCAGGTATCGGCATACCGGGACTTATCATGATCGTGGCTGTTGCGTTACTGTTATTTGGGCCAACAAAGCTTCCGCAGTTGGGGCGTGCTTTTGGTACAACGATCAAGGAGTTCAGACAGGGAACCAAGGGTTTATTGGAAGAAGATCCGAAAGATAAGCCGAAGGATGAGTAATGGATCTAGCAGAAGAGAAGGTGTGCATCTAGCACGCCTTTTTTTTTGTTTCAAAGTCCATGGAGACACAGTGAACGCTTTGCTTGACCTCACGGCTCGGTGAAAAGAGTCTACGCATGAAATCACCTGATCTAAAACGTTGGCTTGAAAGCGAAGCGGAAAAATTGATTAAAGATAATCCGAAAAAGTCATGATATAGCAATAAGTAGTCAATTTCCGCCGCAAAATGGAAAAGGATTTGATGTGTGATGAGCGAACCTATTAGATACCTTTGAAATATCTTCAAGCCGAACTATCACATTTAAGCAGAAAAGGGGTTTCCCATGAAACAGATTGGTGTTGCACTTATTGGTTGCGGGGCGATTTCCAGCGTACATTTGAAAGCCATTTCACAGATACCTTCAGCAAAATTAGTGGCCGTAGTCGATACTAACGCCGAATTAGCAGCGCAAACAGCCGAAACGTATCAATGCAATTATTACACGGAATATCTCGAGATGCTGAAGAATCCTGATATTGATCTTGTTCATGTCTGTACAGCTCATTATCTTCATGCACCTATGGCAGTCGATGCGCTTAATGCTGGTAAGCATGTGCTTACAGAAAAGCCAATGGCTGAAACCAAAGAGGCTGCTCAAGCGATGCTGCGTGCTGCTGAAGCAAATCCGAATGTACAGCTTGGCGTTATTTTCCAAAATAGATATAATCCCGCATCCCAACTTATGAAAAAAGCGGTGGATTCCGGTGAGCTAGGAAACTTACTATGTCTCAAAGGGATGGTAACATGGTGTAGAGATGCGTCCTATTATCAAACAGAATGGAAAGGGAAGTGGCAAAAGGAAGGTGGGGGTGTCCTCATTAACCAATCCATCCATACGCTAGATCTGCTGCAGTGGATAGGTGGTGAAGTAACGAGCATTAAAGGGACAATGTCGACGGATTCACTAGAGGGGATTATCGAAGTGGAAGATACCGTTCATGCGCACCTCACTTATCAAAACGGAGCAACGGCAATCTTTTATGCTACGAATGCCTATGGGGTTAATTCACCAGTTGAGATCGAGCTTGTCTTCGAAAAAGGGAAGTTAGTTCTTACTGGAGATACCTTGTATCAACTGATTGATGGCGTGCAAATGGTGCTAACCTCACCAGAAGCCAATAATTTGGGTGCTAAATCGTATTGGGGAAATAGTCACAACACGCAAATCGCTGATTTTTATGATCATATCCTGAAAGGACGTAGTTATGGTCTGAACGGACCAGAGGGCTTCAAGGCGTTCAATCTGGTTATGGATGTTTATGCCTCTGCAAGATCAGGGAAACGAATAAGCTATATCTAACTTTTGCTTTAACATAAAAAAAGAGACTGTCTCCAAAGTTGCTTCGTCGCAGCTTAGGAGGCAGTCTTTTCTATTTTAAGCAAACTAATTTCTAATTATTTACGTCTCAGCACGAAATAGGGTCCCATCATCACGGAAGTAAAAGGCGATTTCATCCGATATCGTGCTCAGTCTTACGGAAGTTCGAGTGAACTCTTCGATGATGCCACGATCGACTTCGGTGTAAACACCATCAGCGTCCGATTGCCATACGGAAACCGTTGTTTGAGATAACGCGGCGGTAAATAGATCTGCATCCGATTCTAACGTTTTCAACATCAGCGTCCACCTCACCTTCGCATAAGTTGAGTCAATAGCGATTTCACTTTATGCGAAATATTACTTGAGTATATTCGCAAGACTGTAAGAAATGCAATGTCTTTCTCAATGAAGTACATACAAATGCCATAAACTGGTATATTTTCGATGTGTTAAACCAAGCCTTCCCGGCTTTTCTAATCGTGTGTTGATTCAAATAGGTCTAGTTTAATCCGCTTACATCCAAACTTTTGTGGACAACAAACATAAACTATCTAGAAATACTATATTAAGAGAGCATTACTAACAGGATGTGGTGCTGATGTTTAAAGGACTTCTAGAAGCCGTTGAGAAAACATACGGTTTGACGATTCAACAAGTTGAAGTCATTCGAAACACATCTCGATCTTTTGTTGTAAAAGTGACTGCCGTACAAGGCATTTTTATTTTGAAAAGTATGCATGCCGATGAGCTTCGATTGCAATTTATACTTGAAGCGGAAGACTTTCTCAGAAGGCGTGGAATTAAGATTCCATCGGTTCATCTTACACGTGAGAATAATCCATATTTTACCTATAATAGCGTTCTTTACGTCTTAAAGCAGTGGATTTGTGCCGTTCCATATCAAGTCATCAACGTAGACAAAGCGGTTAGGTTGGCCGAACTGCTTGGCAAAATCCATGCAATTTCAAAAGGATATCATTCATCCTTCGGACCTTGTTTCTATGGTGCTGCAAGGTGGGAGCAAGAGTACGAACAAGCGATTCGTTTCTTAGAGAAATGGAAAAACGATAGCTCACAAATGAAAGAAGCATGGCGAACAGCTGTTTTAGAGTATGTTGATTTTTATATTTCAACTGGCAAATTTGTGAAACAAAACGTCAGGACAAATGCATGTTTCCGTATACGGAAAGACAATCACCCTACACTTGTTTTAAGTCACAATGATTTTCATACACAAAATGTTCTACTGAATGAATACTTAGATGTTTATATAATTGATTGGGAGTTTGTCAGATTGGACTTTCCTTCAAGAGACATGAACCGGCTGCTCTATGAGATGTTGAAAAAATCCACAGCATGGAATCATCTAGTTTTCCACAAAGTAATGCGTTCGTATCTTGACCAGAATAGACTCTCTGATGAAGAAAAGAAGCTGATGTTTCTCGATTTGGCTTTTCCGCATAATCTATGTCGGAATCTGATTTGGGATAAATATGCGCGGATGTCAGAGAAAGAAATAAAGGAATTGTTACAGAAAGAATATGATAAAACGAAATATCTGCTCGAATGTTTCAAAAAGTAAAACTAACTCGCTATTAAACCGCGCGAAAAGGGCGGTCATTATTCATCGTAGTAATGAAAAAAAGATGTCCAACAAGCCAATAGGCTGTGGGACATCTTTTGTATGATTAATATGCTAGAGCGAAGAGACCGTGAATATGGGACAAATAGCGAACGTTGCTCGCTTCTTTCATTAGCGTAGCAGGTAAGCCTTTGAGCTGAGTATTATTCCCACCGATTGTTCCGATACCGTCTTTACGTCCTAGGCTGCCAAGTGTTCCGGAGAAGACAGGTACGAATTTCTCCATCACGCCGCCTTTTAGTTGAACGGACAAGTTGTAACCAACGGTTTCACCCATTTGCCAAGCAAGCTGAGCCGTAGGAGGGTAAGGTCTTTCACTGCCTTCAGGGAAAACGACTGCGCAATCGCCTGCTAAGAAGATATCAGCGTGCGATGTGGATTGAAGTGTCGATGTTACCGTAGCGCGGCCTCGATCTTCCGCAATGCCGCAGCTGCCAACAACATGATTACCTTTAACGCCACCTGTCCAAATAATGGTGCCCGCATCGATGATTTGTCCATTTTTCAGTGCTACCGAATTTTTCGTAGCTTCGGTAATGGCGACGCCTGTCAAGAAAGTAACACCACGCTTCTCAAGGCTCGTTACGGCACGCTCAATGAGTACTTGTGGGAATACGGGTAAAATAGCAAGGCCAGCTTCAACACAGTAGATCGAAATGTCATTGAAATCAATTCCTTTACTGCGGCAAACTTCAGGCAGTTTATCGGCAAATTCACCAACAAGCTCAACACCTGTTAAACCACCGCCACCAACAACAATCGTTGCATCGGCTTTATTGCCAGAAGCTTTATAAGCATCCAAACGAGCTTCGACATGTTCCCGAATACGGTTGGCATCTGCGGCTGATTTTAGAATGAAGCTATTCGCTTCCAGACCTGGAATACCGAAGTAGTTCGTTTCACTGCCAAGTGCAACAACAAGTGCGTCGTAAGTATGTACAGCGCCGCTGCTAGTTAGAACTTGTTTCTCATTCGGCTTAATCTCTTTAATCGTATCAACAACAACATTCACATTCTTGTCGCCTAGCAGCTTCTGAAGCGGCAGTGCAACAGCTTGCTCTTTAATCGTGCCGCCAGCTAATCTATGCAATTCTGTAATGATTTGGTGAGTTGAGAATTTGTTAATGATCGTAATGGTAGCTTCTGAAGATGTCAAATGTTTACGTGCTGTTAATGCAGTCAAAAGACCACCGTAACCGCCGCCTAGAATTAGAATTTGTTTAGCCATCGTTATCATCCCTTGTCCGGATTAGTTTTTTCGTTCAGCGAGTACGTTCAAGAATGCTTGAGCAAATCGAAGTGTTTTCTGCACTTCAGGGTCTTTCAGCATTTTCAACATACCGAAAAGACCGATAGTAGCTCCTGCGTCAGCCTGAGACCGTTCACCAGCTTCAATTGCTGCCGATGCGATGTTTTTGGCTTTCTCTTGTACGGGTTTTACGAATTCGCCAATACCTTGAGCAAAATCGTTAATGAGAACTTTGTCTGTCGCCACGTTTTGCGCGAAATCGTAAGCTTTCGTTAGCATGGTGACCATTTCTGTTAGTTTCGGAAGGTTATCTACCAGAAGTGAAAGCGATTGTTGCACCTCGGGCTTCAGTAATTGATCTAGTACATCTAATGATTTGGGTTCAGCAGCAAGCGTAGCTGCCACTTCTTGAACTGATGATGTCTGTGACATAGGACAATATCCTCCTTTGCGTAAAAAAAAATCGTATTACATTATTCTACACCGTTTGACAATTAATTGATAAAAGCAAATATTTCAAATCCGTGAACATCTGCTATATAAAATACAACACGGGACTTAATTCACGAATATTAGGTCTAATAGCAGTGACTAAGGAATCCTTCAGCGGTCTTTTTTAAACAAAATACAATTATTATCCAAAATGAGTTAATTTAACACAACAATTCCGAGCTTCCTTGCGTCTAATGGAAATGGAATACATTGGAAGCGGGGTGGTTGTTTATGAGAATCCGTACAACGATAATTAGTGTACTCTTATTTCTTATTTTCATCATTGGATGTGAGAGAGAAGACAACGTTATACCAGAGCAAGTTGCTGTAGAGAGCAATGCACCGCTTGAATTGGTCACGGTTACAGCATCTTCCAATCCGGTTGAACCGCCAGCGCAAGTCGATAACAGTAGCAAAGCTGTCAATATTATTTTAGAGCCCAGAGGATTCTTAAAGGCGCCGATCAAAACCGTTGTCGCTGACACACCCCAGACATTCACAATCGAGTTCCCGGAAGGGATGAATCGCCAATCAGTTGAAGATACAATACGGAAATTAACTACGATTAATGGAGCAGCACCTAAGCAAATAGACCTACAATTTAATTGGACAAATGAGATGATATTACACCTTACCGTCAAAGTTGAAGGCATCGAGAACAACTTGTATCCAATAGATGGATATACAGTCGATGTAAACGGAGCGGTCACGACTTCTGGTAAGGTACTAAAAGATGCCCCTACATTTCGATCCTTAATTCAAAAGCCCAAACAATTATGGCGTATCTCCTTAGCAGATGGACAAATTGAAAGGGTTAGTGAGTTCAAAGAGCCGTTTAACTTGCAATCCCTGTATGATGCCAACTACATGCTGGCCATGCAATTTCTTGATTACTGTGAATGCGACATGATGTTGCCACGTATATCTTCTGTCTACAACATCGGACTGGATCAACTGACGACGTACTCTGTACCGCTCATGATTCAATATAAGGGGCAAGGCGATTTTGTCGCAGATAAGCGGGGGTTTTTCTACGAGCAACCGAAGAGCGGGGAAGTGATTCTTCCTAGCGATAAGGCGGAGAGTGTTCACATCGTTGGATACGTACATGGAGCTGCATTTAGCCATGACCGCAAAAATCTTCTTCTCGCAGTCGGCCAAGACAAGCAGGAAGTTGACTTAGATTTTGTCATTTACAATTTAGAAACGAAGAGAACAGTGAACATGCCCAAGAAACTCATAGGTCAAGTGCCTGATAATCAAGTTAGCTCAACCAAAATTCCGATTCAATTTCAAGATGACGGTACCTATGTCTACACTTATATGTTAAATGATGAGAGCCATGACATACAGGAATACCGCTACACCTGGAGCAGTGGGATGTTTGAGGCGTGGAAATCACCAGTTGAAGACAATGCTTGGAATGGTTTCTTGGCAACCGATGATGGCGCATATCGATATTATTACAATGATGGCATGTATCGTGGGAATGAGCGGACAAATTTGCCAGATGATGTATATCTAAGCTTTTGGCTGAAAGGAACTCATCGATTTGTGTATCTGAAAGCTACCGATTCGAACTCACCTTCACCACAAACCGTAAACAGCTATGACGTCGATGAGATGAAAATACGAACAATTGCAAAACTCCCGCCGGGGGATCAGTTCTTGGTTGGCAGTAGTGCGGATGGGCGTTGGGTTTATATTTATACGGGAAATGAGTTATGAGATTAGAAACTATCAGAGTGAGGTAAATAAAAAGCTCCGCCATCCCAACGGATCGCGGAGCCTTTTTGCGTTCCCATCAGCTGCACGATGGAATCGCAGAGGTTGGATCCTGAGTCTCAAATGACTTTGGTCCAACCTCTTTATCATGACTATATAACTTAAATAAGTGCCTTTTCATAGAGATACACATGGAAACCGTCGATAGTAGCAGGGCCTTTTTGCTGATACCCGTTTTTCACAAAAAGCTTTTGAGCGCCATATTGGTTAGAGAGTGTGTCTAGAATGAGATGTTTGATGCCAAGTTCTTTGGCTTTATGTTCCAACTGGGAGAGGATTTGCTGACCGTATCCTTTGTTCTGATAGCTTGGATGCACGCGAAGACGTTTGATTTCTGCTTTATCATTCTCAAGAAGTTTAAGACCGCCCATAGCTACTACGACGCCGTCAGACTCAGTTCCAACTAGAAATTCTCCGCCATCGTTTAAATATTGCTCAGGAATATGCAAAATATCATGATAGTGTTGATGGGTAGGTTCTACTTTTGCTTCAGAGATCACTAATAAATGAATTCTCCATAAATCATCCGTATCTAGCGTAGAATATCTCCGTGTCTTAATCATTGGATCGTTCGCCACCCTTCTAAAATTTTCTTGTTCACGTCCATATATGTAATATAAACTAACGTTTCTTTGATAACAAATAACCTTTTCTTATAGAAAACGATAGATTATTCAATATTTCTAATCTGATCGCACATATATCTGACATCGTAATTGAGATTAGTATCACTTCATAGAAAATGAAGGTTTTCGTTTTACAGCATTATCCATTGAAAATAAGTAAATCTGGAATTCTAACGATGAATGATGTAAGGATTGATTCTAAAAGGTCAACTTTTCCTTAAAATTTGTAATGTTACATAACATATTAAGATGAAATGGTAATGAAAATAAGCTGAAAAATTGTGAAAATCAAAATACTGAAAGCGGAATCAAAGCATAAAATACGTATATTTTTCATTTAAATTTACTAATTGTTCGTGTTTTCAAAAAATATATGTGTATTTGAACAATTTTGCGGGAAATTTTTGTTGAAAAATACGAGAATGCAGAGTATATTATTTACAAGTTAGATTATGTTAGATAATTTTACATTAAATTTTATATGAGATTATTATCATACAATTTAGATGTTATATGACGCATGATGTTATGTAATATCGAGTGGGGGCGTGAAATTGGATGAAGAAAAAAATAGTTTTGGTTGGAAATGGCATGGCTGGTGTTAATTGTCTCGAACAATTGCTAAAACTTGCTCCAAACTCATACGAAATCACGATCTTTGGGAAAGAACCGCATCCTAACTATAATCGTATCCTGCTCTCATCAGTTTTGGCCGGAGATGCTGATATGAAGGACATCGTTATTAATGATTGGTCCTGGTACACGGATAACAACATTACCTTGCATACCGGTCATACCGTTAACAAGATTGATACGGATCGCAAGCTCGTCAGTACAGACCTTGGAATCACGGTATCCTATGATGAACTGATTCTGGCGACAGGATCGCTGCCGTTCATGCTTCCGCTGCCTGGGGCAGACAAGGAAGGTGTGATCGCGTTCCGTGATATACAAGATTGCGAGACGATGATGGAAACAGCCAAGAATTACAAAAAAGCGGTAGTTATCGGTGGCGGTCTACTCGGGCTTGAAGCAGCACGCGGATTGCTGAACCTGAATATGGAAGTTTCCGTCGTTCACATTAATGAATACTTAATGAATCTCCAACTCGACAGAACGGCATCCTTACTGCTGCAGCAAGAACTGGAACACCAAGGGATGAAGTTTCTGCTCAAGAAAAATAGTGAAACCATTCTAGGAAAAAAACGTGTAACAGGACTTCGTTTTACGGATGGATCGGAAGTCGAAGCTGATCTCGTTGTTATGGCTGTTGGGATAAGACCAAATATTATGCTTGCGAAAAGCAGCGGTATTGAAATCAATCGAGGCATTGTTGTCAATGATTTCCTAGAAACGAGTGTCCCGAATATATACTCGATAGGCGAATGCACAGAACATCGTGGTGTTGCATACGGTCTGGTTGCTCCGCTATATGAGCAAGGTGCTGTTCTTGCTAAGAGACTAGCGGGTGTTGGTACGGATGGCTATCAGGGTTCAGTTGTATCCACGAAACTCAAAGTATCAGGTGTTGATGTATTCTCAGCAGGCGAATATGCAGATAAACCGGGTACTCGTGCTGTTCGTGTACAGGACGATTTCGAAGGCATCTATAAGAAGGTTGTCATTCGAGATGGGAAAGTTATCGGGGCCGTCTTGTTCGGTGACATCAGCGATGGTTCTAGACTATTTGCAATGATCCGCAATGGCGAGGATGTAACAGGCAAAGAAAAGACCGTACTCCTTGGTGAAGGAGGAGGCAAGGCGAAGTCTGGTGTTGATTTAGTTGCGGGCATGAGCGCAGATGAAATCGTATGTGGCTGTAATGGTGTTTCTAAAGGCGCCATTGTACAGGCGATTCAAGAAAAAGGCTGCTCCAGCGTTAATGATATCAAAGCATGTACCAAAGCATCCGCTTCTTGCGGAGGTTGTAAGCCGCTTGTAGCCGATGTGCTCACTTACGTACTTGGTGCAGACGGTGTGAAAACCGTAAAGGAAGGTATTTGTGGGTGTACAACGCTCGGGCGTGATGAAGTTGTTGAAGCGATTCGTACCATGCAACTAACGACAACGAAAGAAGTTATGAACGTTCTCGAATGGTCCAATACAGAAGGGTGTTCCAAGTGTCGTCCAGCATTGAATTACTATCTGGGTATGGTGTGGCCGGAAGAGCATGAGGACGAAAGAGAATCTCGTTTTGTGAACGAGCGCAATCATGCGAACATCCAGAAGGATGGAACGTACTCCGTCGTTCCGAGAATGTACGGCGGCGTGACGACACCGAAGGACTTAAAGAAAATTGCTGAGATCGCAGAGAAATATGAAGTGCCGCTCGTTAAAGTGACAGGCGGTCAGCGTATCGACTTACTCGGTGTGAAGAAGGAAGACCTGCCTGGTATGTGGGCTGATCTAGATATGCCTTCAGGCTATGCTTACGGCAAGTCGCTTCGTACGGTGAAAACATGCGTGGGCTCCACGTTCTGCCGCTTTGGCACGCAAGATGCCATTGGTATGGGCATTCAGCTTGAGAAGAAATTCGAGCGCCTATATACACCGGCAAAAGTTAAAATGGCTGTCTCGGGTTGCCCGCGTAATTGTGCGGAAGCGACAATCAAAGATTTCGGCGTTGTCGCCATTGATGGCGGCTGGGAACTCCATGTTGGTGGTAACGGAGGAACGAAGCTGCGTGGAACTGATCTTTTATGCAAAGTAAAAACGGAAGAGGAAGTGCTTGAATGGTCTGGCGCTTACCTGCAATACTATCGGGAAACCGGGAAGTACAATGAGCGCACATCGGAGTGGTTGGAACGCGTAGGGCTAGACACTATTAAAACTACATTGGCGTCAAGCGAAGATCGCGCTGCCTTTAATGACCGCATTAATAAAGCATTATCTCTAATGAAAGATCCATGGAAAGAGATCATTGAAGAAAAGGCGCTACGCCAAACATTTACACCCATGGAAGAACAATCCGCGGCGTCGATTTTGAAATAGAAGGGATGATGCATATGAAACGGGTACACATTGGCCATATTTCAGAAATTGCTGTAAAAAGATCGCGTGTTGTACGCATTGGCGACTTAGAAATTGCCGTGTTCAAGCTATCAGACGGAGTCATCAAAGCCATTGAAAATCGCTGCCCGCACAAAGCGGGTAAGCTTTCTGAAGGCATTGTGTGTGATCATCATGTATTTTGTCCCCTGCATGATTGGAAAATAGATCTGCACAACGGACTCGTTCAAGCGCCAGATGATGGATGCGTTGCGAAATTCGAGGTAGAGATAGAGGATGCGAGCGGAGAGATGTATTTGCATATTTCAGAAGAAAGTATCCTGGCATCTTAGTAAGGGGGAGTACCGAATCATGCGACATAATGGATCAGGACTTGCTTTAGGATTATCTACATTAGCCATGATGGCATGCTTCGTGATCTGGAGCGTTTTTTCACCGATTGCTGGTCAAATCCAGGAATTGTTTCAGTTAAGCACCATTCAAAAAAGTCTGCTAATCGCAACGCCAGTTCTGCTGGGTTCGATTCTGCGAATCCCGATGGGAATTTATACAGATCGCTTCGGCGGTAAACGCGTGTTTGCAATTACAATGCTGTTTCTAACGATTCCGTTGCTGCTCGCCGGATACGTGCATACGTATTGGATGCTGCTGCTTTGCGCTCTATTTATTGGGATGGCGGGAACGACTTTCGCCATTTCCCTTACTTATGTATCGAGATGGTTTCCACCTGAGAGGCAGGGTCTTGTACTTGGATTAGCTGGACTTGGTAACTTAGGCGGTGCGGCTGCGAACTTTTCATTGCCTTTCGTATTTAATCATTACGGTTTCCAGTGGGTGTTCTGGAGCCTGGCGATCATGATCGTGATTGTGACAGCCATCTTTTGGATCGGAACCAAGGATTTACCTTCTCCAGCCCAAAGAAAGACCTTCAAACAATCAATGGTTGTGTTAAAGGATCAATCAACGTGGTATTTATCATTTTTTTATTTTCTAACTTTCGGTGGTTTCGTTGCATTTGGCGCATACATGCCGACATTTCTCAAGGATTTATTTCATTTGACGGCTACAGATGCAGGACTGAAAACGGCAGGATTTGTTGTCATTGCTACGCTCATTCGTCCGTTAGGCGGCTATATGGCCGATCGCATAGGTTCACGCCGTGTACTCGTGGTAGTATTCACAGGCATGATTATCACTTCGATTGCATTGTCGGCGTCGTTGCACCAATTCACATCCTTTAGTGTGTGTATTCTGGTGGCTGCAGCCTTGCTTGGCGTAGGGAACGGAGCAGTATTCAAAATGGTTCCAGAAGTTTCGTCCGGGAATACGGGAGCAGTCACAGGAATTGTAGGTGCAGCAGGCGGTTTAGGCGGCTTTTTCCCGCCTATCGTATTAGGGATTGTGAAAGATTTGTCAGGTGCTTATACGTTGGGCTTCGTCTTGCTTATGGTATTCGCCTGCGCTTGTCTTTGGATGAATCTTGCAACCAGACGTATGGTGATGAACAAACAAAGCACAATGGCATAAACCATCGAGGAAATTACGAATACGAACAACGGAACTTCAGCATGGGAATGTGGAGGTCAATGAGTTATGGGTAAACAGAAACTTGTCTTAATAGGTAACGGTATGGCCGGCGTTCGCTGTGTAGAAGAAATTCTAGCACTTGCGCCAGATCGTTTCGAAATCACAATATTCGGCAGTGAGCCGCATCCCAATTATAATCGCATCATGTTATCGAAGGTGCTTCAGGGCAGTACAACGGTGAATGATATTACCATTAATGATTGGCAGTGGTATCAAGATAAAGGGATTACGCTTTATGCCGGGGACTCCGTGATTAGCATTGATACCGCTAAACGCAAAGTAGTGAGCGAAAAGGGGCGGACCGTTGACTACGATCAATTGATTCTTGCCACAGGTTCATTGCCGTTCATGCTTCCCTTGCCAGGTGCAGATAAACCGGGTGTGACGGCATTCCGCGATATTAATGATTGCAATAAAATGGTGGAGGCTTCCAAATCATATAAGAAAGCTGTTGTCATCGGCGGCGGCCTACTCGGATTAGAGGCGGCTCGCGGCTTGCTTAATCTGGGGATGGAAGTCCATGTCGTTCATATATTCAACTATTTGATGGAGCGCCAACTGAGTCCGACCTCAGCAGGCATGCTGCGTAAAGAGTTGGAGAAGCAAGGGATGAAATTTCTGCTTGAGAAGCAGACCGAGAAAATAATCGGTAAAAAACGAGTTGAAGGACTTCTATTTAAAGATGGAAGCAAAGTAGAGGCAGATCTGATCGTCATTGCGGTCGGTGTACGCCCGAACATTAAGCTTGCGGCAGACAGCGGTATTGAGACGAATCGTGCGATCATGGTCAATGATTACATGGAAACGAATGTGCCAGGGGTTTATGCGGTCGGGGAATGTGCCGAGCATCGCAATATGGTATATGGTCTTGTTGCTCCCTTGTATGAGCAAGGCAAAGTACTGGCGAAGAAAATATGCGGGATGGAGACCGAAGGTTACGAAGGGTCGATTCTGTACTCACAATTAAAAGTATCGGGCGTAGAAGTATTCTCTGCTGGAGAAATTCGTGATTCCGAGATTACGACTTCACTTAAAGTGATAGATGGCATCAAAAACACCTATAAGAAGATCGCTGTGCGTGATAACAAAATCGTAGGTGCCGTCCTTTTCGGCGATAGCAGTGAGGGCAACAAGCTGCTCGGCTATATTAAACAACAGGCGGATGTATCCGTATTGGAGGAAGTAGCGGCAGCCGGAGGCGGAGCAGATGAAGCTTATGCGGCTTCGCTACCTCTTACAGCGACCGTGTGCTCCTGCAACGGTGTAACGAAGGGTGGCATCCTCGATGCGGTCCGTGACAACGGATGCGCAACCGTTGAGGATGTTCGCGCCTGCACGCGGGCATCAAGCACTTGCGGTGGCTGCAAGCCGCTCGTCTCGGCGATGCTGCAACTAGCCTTGCAGAGCAAGGATGCGCCGGCAGCGCCGAAGGAAACCGTGTGCGGCTGTACGACGCACAGCCATGACGAGCTGCGCGACGCTGTGCGCGGAGCAAGATTTGAGACGGCGCACGAAGCGATGAGCGCGCTGGGTTGGAACAAGGCGGACGGCTGCGCAGTGTGCCGTCCGGCCTTGCAGTATTACATCGGCCAGACGCTAGGTGCAATGGCCGACACAGTTCGTGCTGAATCTGCTGGGGCAGATTCAGCAGCGAGCATGCTCGCCGATGGCACATACGCCATCACGCCGCGCATGTACGGTGGCGTCACAAGCGCCGAACAATTAAGACTTCTTGCAGATGTGATAGATAAGTATCACATTCCTTTAGTGAAGCTAACAGGCGGGGCGCATCTGGATCTGCTCGGCATTGAAGCAGGGCAAGTTAACTCTATCGGTGCTGAGATCGGACAGTCAGTATCGACTGCACCAAGCTATGGTAGAATAATACAATCAGTTTCCACGTGCTCAGGCATTAGTTACGATCGAAGTGCTCTTAAAGATTCGATTGGTTTGGGCGTAATTCTCGAGCGTCGATTGGAAAGGCTGCAAATGCCAGCACAAGTAAGTGTTGCTGTTTCCGCAAGTCCGTTGCACCGTGCAGGTACGCTTACTAAAGATCTAGGTCTTGTAGGTGTTCCGGGTGGTTGGGAAATCTATGTAGGAGGCAGTGGCGGAACGAAGCTTCGTCAAGCCGAGTTACTTTGTATGGAGCCAATAGAAGAGACGGCCCTAGAGCTATCTACTGCATTCTTGCAATGGTATCGGGAAGAAGCGAATTATGGAGAAACAACGGGGCAATGGGTTGAACGCAAAGGTATTACACTGCTTCGAGAAGGACTATTTGATCTCGTGTTACGTACGGAGCTAATTGCAAGAATGAACGTAGAAATGATGTTTACGGAACAGCAGCAAGTAAATCCGCAGCCTACAGCTGCATTGGCAAGGTGAGCTTATGAGTCCATTCGTTGAGCAAGAACAAGCAGTTACTGGTTCTTTACATGTGATAGATACGCAATGCCCTTTCTGTAGTGTGCAGTGCAAAATGCAGGTGATCGAAGATAAGAGTAATACTGACGGACGGTCCGTATATTCCATTGTTCCAAAACCAAATTTGGCTTCAGAAGGGCGCCTCTGTATCAAGGGGATGAACGCTTACCAGCATGTGCTTACCGGTGAACGTCTTCTTCATCCGATGGTGAAAAGGAATGGTCAGTTTGAACGTATTTCATGGGAAGATGCGTATGAACTTATCACAAGTAAGTTTAACGCACTCCGTGAGGAATATGGCAACCACACGGTGGGTCTGTATGGGGGCGGTTCGCTAACGAATGAATCTGCCTATTTACTAGGTAAATTCGCTCGTGTAGCGCTACAAACGAAGTATATTGATTATAACGGAAGATTTTGTATGTCGGCGGCGGCATCAGCGGGTGTCAAAGTATTTGGGATCGATCGTGGGTTAACGAACCAATTATCGGACATTGAATTAGCCGACTGTATCGTACTGGCGGGAACGAATATAGCAGAGTGCCAACCGACGCTCATGCCTTATTTTACAAGAGCAAAAGAGAAGGGTGCCTTCATCATTGCCATCGATCCGCGGGAAACCGGCACAACACGTATCGCGGATATTCATTTACGAGTAAAGCCCGGGATGGATGCGACTTTGGCAAATGGCATGCTCAAGGTTCTGCTTGAGGATGGATTGATCGATGTAGCTTTCGTAGCGGAACGGACTACGGGATTTGCTGAATTGAAGGTACATCTAGATTCACTCGAAATGAGTGAGATTGCTGAATTAACAGGCGTGCCAGCCCAGTTGATTCGTCAAGCAGCACTAAGCTATGGCGAAGCGGCTACAGGTATGGTGTTCACCGCAAGAGGGGTTGAACAGCAGACAGATGGACATATGGCGGTTCGGAATTTCCTAAATCTTGTGCTGCTGACTGGTAAAATCGGTAAGCCTGGCTGCGGTTACGGCGCTGTTACAGGGCAAGGGAACGGACAGGGTGGAAGAGAACATGGTCAAAAAGCGGACCAACTTCCAGGCTATCGCCTCATTGAAAATCCGGAGGATCGTGCCTACATCGCGAATGTATGGGGAATCGATCCTAATGAGCTGCCTGGCAAGGGTGTTTCTGCCTACGAAATGATGGAGAAGGTTCACGAACAGGAGATACGTGCGCTATTCGTCATGGGCTCAAATCCACTCGTGTCGAACCCGAATGCCAACTTCGTTGAAGAAGGGTTGAAAAAGCTTGATTTCCTCGTCGTTGCAGACTTCTTGATCTCTGAAACGGCGCAGCTAGCTGATCTGATTTTGCCGGTTTCCGCGTATCTGGAGAACGCGGGAACGTTGACAAACCTCGAAGGACGTGTCCTTCTAAGAGAAGCAGGTCGTCCTGCGCCTGGTGAAGCCAAGCATGATTGGCAGGTTCTTTGTGAGCTAGCTGAGAAGCTGGGTAGAGGTCAATTCTTTCCATTTACAGATGTCGAAGATATCTTCAACGAGCTCCGCCTAGCTAGTCGTGGAGGAACGGCAGACTACTATGGCATTACCTATGATCGTTTGCGGAAAGAAGAAGGCGTCTACTGGCCTTGTCCAGAGGAAGAGCATCCAGGTGCTAAACGCTTATTCGAAGCCTCATTTCCACTTCCAGAGGGAAGGGCGCTGCTGACTGCCGTGCAGAATCATTTGCCCAAAGAACAGGTCAGTGCGGATTACCCGCTATATCTAACCACGGGTCGAGTACTCACGCAATATTTAACAGGTGTGCAAACCCGAAAAAGTCCTTCGTTAGCCGCTCGGGATGTGGAATCCTTCGTGGAGATCCATCCGAACACAGCGAAAAAATACCACATCGAAGAAGGCACTCTCGTGAAGCTGACGTCCATACGCGGCGAAATCTATGTGCGTAGCCGTTTCAGTACAGCTATCCGCGAAGACACAGTGTTTGTGCCTATGCATTGGAGCGATACGCAGAACGTCAACAAGTTGACGAATGACGCGCTCGATCCAACCTGCAAAATGCCTGGCTTCAAGGTATGCGCGGTACAAGTGAGTCCGTTAGTCTCGGAATATGTTTAACTTAATGAAACCGATCTCGTCGAGCTTAATTCGATGCGATCGGTTTTTTTATGATTGAGAAAGATAATAAGCATACTCCATGGGTCTACGATAAATCAGATTTTTATGTTTAAAACCCTTAAGATCCTTGTATATCGTTTTTTGGGGCTTTCCATTTAACTCAATAATCCATAGCTTACTTTCTTCGTCTAATACAAAATCCACACTCAGTTCTCCCAATGAACCCATAAGAGTTTCTGCTTCATGTGCGGCCATAACACTTACATCATTCAGAGATTGTAGGATTTCGTTCGTTTTTTCAGGCGAAAATAGTCGCGGGAGAATTTCTGCTACATCATAAACGTGTTCACACATACTCGTGTTAAAGTAACCCTCGTATGCCACTCTACAAGTGATAGTGGAAATCATCCATTCACCAAGAAGACCCTTTTGAACAAGGACCCGGATATCAAAATATTGACGATCGAGTTGACGCATACGAATTCCTTGCTGGACAAAGTATTCCTTAAGTCCGAGAAGTTCATCTAACTTTTCCTGAATGTTTTCATTTTCCCTGCAAATAACTCTTGGAGCTAAGCTGTGCAAGGAAATGTGAATATCTTCATTATCCATACGTTCAATTCGATAGACAGACGCCCCTTTAGATCCATAAATAGGCTTAATAAAGAGAAGTTTATGTTTGTCTAATAGTTCTGATATTTTAACTTCATTATATTGGAATGAGTCGGGTACAATTTGCGAAAGATTTGATTGTTGTAGTTGGTTGTAGAGATCCCATTTATTAAAATGATTAATAGTATTGAAACACTTATGCTTTCCTATTATTTTCTCCAGGTGTTGAATGGTAATTGCTTCTTTGTTGAAACAACGATTATAGACGACACGAGGGAAAGGGAACAATCGTTGTATCCATTTGCCGTTTTTCAGGCTAAGTCCAATAATACGTTGTTTTTTCCAACGTATATCTGCTGGAGTGAAAGTGTAAAGACTCAGGTTTTGATTTTGATAACGTTGACAAATATCCAAAATTCTTTTTCTACTATTCCTATTAGTTACCATAATACCTATTAAAGGGCGCTTGTCCATTTTTATCACTCCCTGGCCATCAATCCATCTTAATAAATAATGCTAGCGCGGTCATTTTGGTATGGGACAATCACATAATAGAACTAAGTTTTGTTCAATTTTTAGCTTTATTTTCCACTTTTATTAAATTGTTAGGCATTTACTGTGTCTATCTATTTAGGCTTTTAATATGATGAAATACGTTTGAAAATAGGGAGATGAGAATAGTATGGGGAAAAGTAATTGTCCCCCAGGACCTCCAGGACCAGAAGGACCAAGAGGGCCTCAAGGCCCTGCGGGGACACCGGGGCCTGCAGGTGCAGCGGGAGCAACCGGACCATCAGGACCAACTGGAGCTGTAGGAGCAACTGGAGCTGTAGGAGCAACTGGACCAGCAGGAGCTACGGGAGCAACGGGACCAGAGGGACCGAGAGGTCATAAAGGGAAAGAAGGGCCAGAAGGACCGCGAGGTCACAAAGGGCCTGAAGGAGCAGAAGGACCGCGAGGTCACCAAGGGCCAGAAGGGCCAGAAGGTCCGCGAGGTCACCAAGGGGCAGAGGGACAACAGGGACCAGAAGGACCTATGGGACCTATGGGACCAAGAGGAACAACAGGAACAGCAGGACCAGTAGGACCTATGGGACCTATGGGACCTGCAGGAACAGCGGGTGCAGCGGGTGCAACAGGAGCTACAGGTGCAGGAGCTACAGGATCAACGGGAGCAACGGGAACAGCGGGTGCGGCAGGACCAACAGGAGCAACAGGACCAGCGGGTGGTCCACCTGGACCAACAGGACCAGAGGGAGCAACGGGGACAGCAGGTACGGCAGGAGCAACCGGACCAACAGGTCCAGCGGGTGCAACGGGGACAGTGGGTGCAGCAGGGCCAACCGGACCAACAGGATCAGCGGGTGCAACAGGAGCTACGGGAGAAGGAGCAACAGGAGCTACAGGAGTTACGGGATCAACGGGAGCAACCGGACCAGCGGGTGGTCCACCGGGACCAACAGGACCAGAGGGAGCAACCGGACCAACAGGTCCAGCGGGAGCAACGGGGACAGCAGGTGCGGCAGGACCAACCGGACCAACAGGTCCAGCGGGTGCAACGGGGACAGCAGGTGCGGCAGGACCAACCGGACCAACAGGTCCAGCGGGTGCAACGGGGACAGCAGGTGCAGCAGGGCCAACCGGATTAACCGGATCAGCGGGTGCAACAGGATCAACGGGAGCTACGGGAGTAACCGGAGCTACAGGACCAGCGGGTGCTGGAGGATTAATTCCATTTTCAACGGGTATCATCCTCAGTGGTGCTACAGTCGTATCAGCTGCTCCAATTTTAATGGGTTTTGGTAATCGCACGGTTGAAGTTATTAATGGTTCTGGAGAATCAACTATGCCACCAGAAGCAGGTGGTTTTGCATTCCCTATTCCCTTTGCGGGAACCGTTCAAAATTTACAAATAAGCGCAGATTTATTGGTTGCTTCAGTGGCTTTTATAAATGTGACACCTCTTGTATATGATTTTACAGTTTTCAAAGCACCATCATCTCCTAATAATGGGATTAGTCATCTTGCTTCACTTTACGTGACAACTCCGCTGACTAGCTCACTTACTTTTGGAGGTCCTGGTAATACGGTTACTGCCAGTACTTTCTATACAGCAACCAATATAAATCTCGGATCATTAGGTGTGGTTGCGGGTGATCGTATTGGTATTCGTATAAGGACGAATGTAGCGTCTAATCCCTCAGCAGCTGATATTACCCAACTCTCGTTTAGCGCCAGTCTATCTTATACTCCTTTTTAAAAATAATGTAGCCGCAAATAATGTAAGACTCTGTTAGGCTTAAGAATTTTCCCGAAAAAGCTGCCACTTGCAGCTTTTTTTTACTTCGTCCAGGCAGAGCTGTTTTTTTCTGAATCGGTTATAATAGGAATGAATTGTAAACAAAAGAACAACAAGTTGTTTTCATACAGGAGCCTCATCTCTTTGAAATGTTTTATACGGGTGACCAAGCTCGAACGCATCAAGGCGGGAGTACAGGACTTGGCTTATTCATCGCGAAGAATATTGTGGAGCAACACAAGGGAACGATTACCGTGCAAAGTAATGTGATCCGTACACTTTTCGAAGTTAGATTACCGATCTGAAAAAAATTTAAGAAAAATATTATATTTGTCCCACTTCTTTTTTTAAAAGTTTTCTTTATCCTAAATGCAAGTAAGGGTTAGGAGGAAACAGAGGATGAAGAAGTGGTTTTTTTGGCTTGTCATACTAACGCTGCTTGGCTATGAGGCTATTCAGCAGCATTCAGATGTCGTTCAAAATGATGTAGGGAAAGAAGACGATATAGCTTATGAGGTGACTTCCCCAGGAAAGAGTTTGGCGATAAATGTGACCAAAGATCAGATTTACTAAGGAAATCTTGTCTTAATTAATAAGGACTATCCGGTTCATCAAGGAGGAAGCCAATCGGATGTGGTCAATCTTTTTCAACATAAAGAATTGGTAAAAGGATTTGGGCTACTGGATAATACAATTCGCTTATCTCAAAGTGTGGTACAACCATTTACAGTGATGATCGGGGCCGCTGAAAAAGCTGGAGTTCGACATTTTATGATTAACAGTGGATACCGAGACAGTAAAGAGCAAAGTCAGCTTTATAAAGAAATGGGTTCAGATTATGCATTACCGGCTGGTCACAGTGAACATAACCTAGGTTTAGCCCTAGATATTGGCTCTACACAAGGTGAGATAAGTCAAGCACCAGAAGGTAGTTGGTTAATCAAGAACGCGTCCAACTACGGGTTTGTTTTACGCTACCCCAAGGACAAAACGTCCATCACGGGCATCCAGTACGAACCCTGGCATTTTCGCTATGTGGGTTTACCGCATAGTGTGATTATGCAGCAGAAGAATTTAACGTTGGAGCAATATTTAGATTACTTGAAGCAACAGAAGACTATTTCGACTAGTGTTAATGGGAAGAAGTACGAGATTTTTTATTATTCAATTTCGCAAACGAAGACGATTCAAGTGCCAGCAAATCGTTCCTATTACTTGACAGGAAATAATATGGATGGCGTCATTATGACCTTGATTCTATGAAGTGCAGCTTACGATGGGAAGCTTTGATGTGGATGATCTTATTCTCAATACGTTTGGCGGCATGCTTGGCTATGGTGCGTTCATGTTGTATAGAATGGTAAAAGGACAGTTTGCCACAGCAAACTATCCGAATGGCTGTGAAGATCTCGAATATGGTACTATAATTTGAGATCTTCACAAAATTTGCAATGAAATGTCGGGGCGGTTCATGTATGGAGTCTGAACAACAAAGAGCGAAGGAACTATTTACCCTGTATCGAGGCAGCACGCTTCTGATGCATCGAGAAGGGGCTTACAATGAATATAAGACCTATGAGGTGGCTAAGGATACTGAAATGCAATGGGTTCAAGAAATGATAGATCGCTATACCAGTGAACTTTCCATTCTAGATTGGGAAGCACTTAACAGTTTGGCCCCCATAGCCAGAGACTTTAAAGATGTTCGTGTGTTAACGAATGTCGTGAGTTTCGCTTCAAAGCATATTAAGAGCGCAGATAGTTTGGTTAAACTCATGTATGCCGAATCGATTATTACTATTCTTACCTGTGTAAAGGGAGTCATTCCAAAAGAAGTACTGTACGAAACCTTGCAAACGACAAAGCGAATTCTCGATGATGTTATATTAAATCCGTTGATTTTAGATCCAGGACATGATTTGAAATCCTCCAACTTGAAGGACAAAAAGTCACTCAATCTGAGAGCTAATAAAAGCATAGAGCAGTTAAAAAGCTTTCTGACATAGCTCCGTTATTTTTCAATCGGACCGGTATCCACGACTTCGAAATCGCTGCCTTTCAGTTTACCAAGTTTATGTAAATCATCGTCGTCCCATTTCGGATCCGGCGCTCCGCTCACGTAGAGATCACTGCCGTTGTCTGCGACGATCATGCCGTATTTTTTCATCGCACGAAGGATCGCTTGATTGGTGGCAGAGTAACTGGATATGTCAAAATCGTCACGCAGCCGCAGCCGAAGTCCCATCGGTGGAAGATTCGGATCCGTACTATTCGAGGCAAAATGAGTAGCTGGAGCTACGAATCCACGTTGTGTCTTTCGTACGGTGAAACGCAGCGCGTGGTTGATTTCACCTGATCTCGCTTCTTCGAAACGGACCAGTCCAGGGAAGATAGGTAAGCCGGCTGCGTCAGCGGATGTCCAATATTTGGTCCTCAACGCATTTGAATTCAAATCCCACTTGGCGCCATTTGAAGCTTTCCAGCCTTCAGAGGTAGCGTGTGCGTTGTACAATTCGTACAGCATGTGATTGTCTTTATCGACAACGATCACATGACGATCACCATCACTATCCGGACCGCCTTCAATCGGTGCATTCTCTGGTATCGGATAGGGGCCTGGATCACTTTCATCGCCGTAGTCTGTAAACGTTACGTTTACTTTCGGTTGGTTGCCGCTTACGATCGCGTAAGGAATCCCTATGGGGGCTCCTTGCCACTCGGTACCGAAATCAGCATGTAGGCTGGTATTAAAGCCAATAGCCTCGATAAACTGTTGCGAGTTCTGGTGAACTGGAAAGTTAGAAATGTCGGTATTCCAAGGATTATCCTTTGGAAAAACTTGCAAAGCTGACGATGCAGGTGTTACATTCTCTTCCTCTTCGGATGGAACTGGCATCTGTTGGGGCTTGTCTCCTACAAAAATAGAGCTTGTCGCATTATCCCAACCTACCGGTTTTCCTAATGATTCTGTCAGAAAACGAAGCGGCACATACGTAGTATCCTTGTAAATAAACCCTTGTAGATCTTGGGGTGGCTGCTTTTTTTCCCCATCGAAATAGTACTGCAACTTACGAAAATACACGTCGATACCGACCGGATCGTTCGCCGCGTAGGAAAGCCCTGAGAAAAACAAGGCGCCGCATACGAAACCAACTGTACCTGATTTCCATTTACCCATTAGTCATCCACGCTCCATTTATCTCGTTGGCATTCTTCGTCATTTGGCCTATCATAAGACTATTCGAAGGTTGCACCCCGATTTATGTCGTTTTCTGTCAAATTTGAAGGCATACAAAACATTTAATATGGAGGAAGTTCAATGAGTCAACGTTATCGCATTACGAGGGCCTATCAACAAAACGATCCATCGGCACAAACCATTTCTTTGGAAGAGTGCAAACAATATTTTAGGGCGAAACCTGATTTTACCTACACGTCCGTATTTACAGTGACAGGCGCTACCAGCATGTCTATTGAGGGTGATTTTTTCATGTGGAGTTATGGTGATTTCCAGATCCCTTTCAGGCATTACCAGGGGGATATTTACGTTTCGGGCACACATGAAGCTGTCATTCCCAAGATGCTGGAGGTTGCAAGTGAGTTAGTTGCCGATGTCGAGGAAGGGTAATTTGGTAGTGCTATGAATTCATGGATTCAGACGGCTCGTAAAATGGCCACAACCAACCCATTAACTAATATTTTCATGCCAATTGAGTAAAGAGGAAGGTCAAACAAGCCCAATTAACAAATTTTCAAAAATTATTGTTTACGTTCCCGCAGTTATTTGATAATATAATCGCAATAACAAATGCGTTGAAGAGAAGAGTAAATAAATGAAATCTTTCACAGAGAGCTCCGTCAGCTGAAAAGGAGTAAAGAGTTGTTTATTGAAAAAAGCCTCAGAGCAGCACTTCGGAACCTAATTGAGTAGGGGATGGAGTGACAGGAGCTCCTGTTACAGAGCTAAAGTATACGCATTTCGAAGAAATGCCGTACTTGAAGAGGCTGTACTATGGCGACATAGTAGCGAAACTGGGTGGTACCACGAGAATATAGATCTCGTCCCTAAGACTGACTGATGTCTTGGGGGTGGGATTTTTTTATTTATTACACGCATGTGAAACAAAAGTTACACCATATCGGACTGTCAGAATTATATGTAGGAGTTTCCATTAATCATACTATGTTGAAAGGATTTGAATTTTAAATGGCTGAGAAATTGAAAGTTGGTATTGTTGGAGGAACTGGCATGGTTGGCCAGCGTTTTGTTGATTTACTGGATCAGCATCCTTGGTTTAAGGTAACAGCTATCGCGGCAAGCAGCAGTTCTGCAGGTAAAACATATGAAGAAGCTGTGCAAGGCAGATGGAAATTGGCTGGCCCAATGCCTGAGTCCGTGAAAAATATCATCGTTCAGGATGCTTCGCAAGTGGAGGAAGTTGCCTCTGGGGTTGATTTTATTTTCTGTGCGGTAGATATGAAAAAAGAAGAAATTAAAGCGTTGGAGGAAGCCTACGCAAAAACGGGCACACCTGTCATTTCTAATAACTCCGCTCACCGCTGGACGCCTGACATTCCGATGGTTATTCCTGAAGTGAATCCAGGGCATATTGATGTCATTGCAGCACAGAGAAAACGTCTTGGCACGTCGACCGGATTTATTGCAGTTAAGCCTAACTGTTCAATCCAAAGCTATGTGCCTGCACTTCATGCATTGTTAGATTACAAACCAACAAAAGTAATTGCATCGACGTATCAAGCGATTTCCGGCGCAGGCAAAAACTTTACCGATTGGCCTGAAATGTTAGATAATGTGATTCCATATATTGGCGGCGAGGAAGAAAAAAGCGAGCAGGAGCCACTCCGCATCTGGGGTAGCATTGTAAATGATCAAATTATTAAAGCGAGTTCACCTGTCATTGCAACACAGTGTATTCGCGTTCCCGTAACGGACGGACATTTGGCTACGGTATTCGCATCATTTGAGAACAAACCATCAAAAGAAGAGATTCTTCAGCGCTGGTTGAATTTCAAAGGACGTCCGCAGGAGCTTGGTCTGCCTAGCGCACCAAAACAGTTCATCACTTATTTTGAAGAAGAGAACAGACCGCAAACCAATCTTGATCGTGACATTGAGCGCGGTATGGGCGTTTCGGTGGGGAGATTGCGCGAGGATTCACTATTTGATTACAAATTCGTAGGTTTATCGCATAATACATTACGCGGCGCAGCGGGTGGAGCTGTATTGATTGCTGAATTGTTGAAAGCAGAAGGTTACATTCAAGCAAAGTAGAAGCATGCATATTCGAAAAAGAAACCAGCAAGCATCCGGGATGCTTGCTGGTTTTCAGTTTTCCTTAGTTGGATAACGATCCTTCAGCAATGTGACAGATTGCGTGATTAATGCTTTTAATACATCAACATCGATAGCTGCTACTTTATTGATGTATACACACCCTTTACCTGCTGTATGGGTGCCAAAGTCCTTCAATAACTCATCACGTGTTGAGTCACCTGTCGCAAAATACAGGCTGATTTTGGCTTTGCGAGGTGAAAAACCAACTAGCGGTGCATCACCCTCGTGACCAGAATCATATTTATAATGATAGGAGCCAAAACCAATAATACTCGGTCCCCACATTTTCGCTTCATAACCACTCGTTTCCGTAAAAATATCTAACAATGTATAGGCATCTTCACGTTTCTTAAGACTTTCGACATTTTCAATAAACGCAAGGACACTGCTGTCCGTTGCTTTCGTTTTTTGTTCATACATAGTACAAAACACTCCTCGTCACTTCAGTATAATCACCAAAATACTAATCCATTCATTCCCATGAACGAAGAAAAAATCTGGACTGTTTAGATAAATAAGGTTGATGCTTATTAATTATAAGAGCTTTGGAGTGAGAGGAATATGTTTTTTTTGTTATTGTGCTTTTTTAAGTTCTAACAGCTGTTTCTTCTTGCATCTTATCCTCCTGTGTCATGGGCCTGCTCTTAGATCTATAGACACCTAGCATCATGCCCGTACCCAGTGCGGTACATTCAAGCGGATGTTCCGCGATATGTACGGCAACCCCAGTCTCGGTGCGGATCCGTTCATCGATCCCTTCCAATAACGCGCCGCCTCCGCACAACAAGATCCCTTGTTCCATTACGTCGCCTGCAAGCTCGGGGGGACAAAGTTCTAAGGTTGCCCGAATAGCTTCGATCAATGTTCCTAAGAAATCATTGACCACTGTGTAAATTTCACTCGAGACCAGCTGTATCGATCGCGGCAATCCATTAACCAAATCGCGTCCCCGGATATTAAGCGTACGTTCATCCGTTAAAGCGCTGGCAGTCCCAATTTGTTTTTTAATGTCTTCGGCGGTTCGTTCCCCGATTTCCATGTTATATTGTCGTTTAACATAATCCATAATGTCACGATCAATCGACAACCCTGCCCGATTGATCGTATGACTGGCGACAATGCCTCCAAGCGACAAAACGGCTACTTGGCAAGTCCCTCCACCGATATCGAGTACTAGGTGACCGATAGGTTCGTCGAGCATGAGTCCCGCACCGAGTGCTGCCGCTATAGGTTCCTCGACGACTATCGCTTTTTTGGCCCCCTTGTGGACGATTGTTTCTTCAATCGCCCGCTTTTGTACATTCGTAATACCGCAAGGCACCGTGATGTAGATCTGCGAACTTCGTAGAAAAGAGGTTCTACCTTGGATTTTTTTAATAAAATATTTCAACATGATGCTTGTCTTGTCAAAATTAGCGATAACACCATTTATTAAGGGGTACGTGATATCCACATGGGCAGGGGCTCGGCCAATCATCGCTTGCGCTTCAGAACCTGCGGCCAGTAACTCACCCGTATTTTGATTAAATGCGACAACGGATGGTTCGTTTAGCACAATACCTTTTCCCTTTTCGAAAATAACTGTGTTTGATGTACCTAGGTCAATCCCATATAGTTTATCGAACTGTTTGAACATAAATTCATTTCCTCCTTTGATTGTAGTACAGTTTGGCTTGGAGGTGGCATACACGTCTGTATAGTATTCATGTAAGTTCGCGGATTTAAGGGGGCATGTTGAATTTTGGCAAAAATTAGTTTCCTGCAAACTTTTCGCGTGCATTCTTTCATGAGGGTTGGTAAAAGAAGTAGGAACGATGAATTTATTGGGAGCTTATAAAGTAAGAAAAGCGGAAGGAATGGGGCAACTGAGCCCTATTCCTAACCCGCTTGAATGCGCATTACCGTTTAATCCGTAATATTTCTCGTATAATATGCAATAATGTCCTTGCGTCGAATGATGCCGAGGAAGACGCGTTCATTATCAACAACAGGAACGAAGTTCTGGTCGGCAGCGAGCGCTAGCATATCTTCCATGTGCGCATCGATAGCGACGCATTCGTTAAAAATCCGTTTTTTGATACCAGTTACAGAAATCTCGTCCATGTTAACGAATGTAAGGTCGGGAGTGTACTTCAGTTTCCATAACAAATCTCCTTCGGATAAGGTGCCGACGTACTTCCCATCCTCATCGATAATCGGAATCGCTGTATAATGGCAGGCTTCCAGCCGGTCTATCGCTTCTCGCATAGAAGCGGTAGTCGTCAAGTAAGATACTTTGTCCTTGGGTAATAAAAACGATTTAATTTCCACTTTGTTTCGCTCCTTTTCATCCCGAATTAAGATAACTATTTAATTAAAACATATATCAGCCCCAAAAGTGCATGATTTATATGTGTAATAAATGGAAATAGGAATACCTTTTTTAACAGAATGGCGGGAAAGTTCAATTAAACCCAATTTGCACCTTTGATTGTATCTCATTTTATAGCATCATTAAATAAAAAAATTATGGATACTAACATGAAATAATAGTAAGAGAGGGGGATATCTTTTGAATTTTAAGTTGAATGATTTACATAATTATCTAAACCAATTAAAGGAATTTGAAAACATACCATATTATGAATTTTTCAAGGCTTCTTCAATGAGTGTGGGACTCTATAAACTAAATAAAGATGAACAGGACCATCAAAAGCCACATACAGAAGATGAGATTTATTTGATAATTGAAGGAAAAGCTTCGTTTCAAAATGGAGATACAAATATTGAAATAAGTAAAGGGGATCTCCTGTTCGTTGAAGCAAACAAAGAACATCGATTCTATGATATAACGGAAGATCTCACTACCTTGGTCTTTTTTTCACCAGCAGAACACTCGAACAAATAAATAGTCCTACATAAGAGGGGAATATGTTGGCTTTGAAAATCAATGTGGTTGATGCTTTTACGGATAAAGTCTTCAATGGTAACCCAGCTGCAGTATGATTAACTTCTGAACCACTAGATGATGTACTGATGCAAAAAGTAACAGGGCAAGCTGTTATGGTTATGAAAAACGAGTTATTTATTACAATGTAGTTACTTAAAGGGAAGTAGGTAAAAATAAAGTGCGTACTTCCAAGTAGTATGATTTTTGGTTATATTTCATTTGAAAGTATGAATTGAACCCAGAGGGAGTAGATACTGTGAAATATCGTGTACTTGGTCGTTCAGGTCTTGAGGTAAGTGAAGTAAGTTTAGGCTGCTGGGCGATTGGTGGGCCTTCATGGCGAGACGGTGAGGCAGTGGGCTGGTCAGGAAATGACGACAATGCTTCTATTTCAGGGTTGAAACGCGCATTTGAGCTGGGTATCAATCATTTCGATACAGCGGATGTCTATGGAGACGGCCATTCAGAGCGCGTAATCGGACGGTTTCTGAAAGAAGTTCCGCGAGATAAAGTCGTCATCGCCTCCAAAGTCGGTTGGTTCCGAGGGACAGCTCCTAATGCCATGCAACCGATTCATATCCGTCATCAATTGGAGCAATCTTTAATGAATTTGGGCACCGATTATTTGGATCTTCATTATTTTCATAACACGAATTTCGGTCCAAATGATCTTTATTTGGAGGAAGCGGCCGAAATGATGCGTCAATTACAGAAGGAAGGCAAAGTGCGTGTCATCGGACAATCTGGCTATAGCTACGGTGACTTTAAACGAGTCTGTCCAGTTACACGTCCAGATGTTTTGCAATTCCACTATAATGCATTCGGCAATCAGTTTGATCAACCGGATACCAATTTGTTTGAATGGGCAGATGAGCAGAATCTAGGCATCGTGCTATTTGGGCCGCTTGCGCAGGGCTTGCTGCTCGATAAATTCGATCCAGAGCATCCGCCGAAGTTTGGTGAAGGCGATGTTCGTGCTTCCAATTCAGGATTTACCAAGGAGCGCCTGCTGGAAATCCGCCAACGACTTGTACCAATCAAAAAACGTTTCGGCATGGAAGTTCAAGATTTGGTACGAGTGGCGATTCAATTCGCACTTGCGCAATCTCCGAACGCTTGCGTGATTCCGGGATTCAAGAATGATAAACAGGTGGAGTCCAATGCACAAGGAGCTGGAAACCCATTGAATGCGGAGGAAGTCGCTTTCATTCGCAGCGTTATTCAAGGGTCTTAGGTTGATAGGTACTAATACATTCAATTATGGAAAGCCCGCCAAGGATATGGTGGGCTTTCTTGTTACTCATAAAAAGGGGCAGGTTAATTTAATCAGATCATCCATTATATAACCAAATAGTTATATAGAAAAAATTTCCAATCTATTTTATACTTTACTTATCTTTTCTAGTCCTAGCCGGTTAATGCTTGTATAAATAAGTTGCTTTACCAGTTGTACATCACTGAAATCGAAAGGAGACTAATAATAATGAATGAGCAAGTTTCGGAGGTTTCTAAAGTACAAAGAGCAAGATTCGGGCAGACAATTCAAGTGAGATTGGGAAGGTCTTGATTATGGTTGGGATTCTTTTATTCATGTGATTTGGAGTGACCTGGACATATTAGTTGAAGAAGTGCGAAGTAAGGATGGCATTATTGCAATTGAGCCTTTTACTGGTGTGCATGGAAAATGGGAATTTAAAAATGCCTACATACAAGACCCTGATGGATATAATCTGGTCTTAGGTGCGATGCGCCAGTTAAATGAGTAGTACTTGATCTTGAGTTACGGAGATAGTCAATTGCAACAATACAGAAGGCTGCCGCGTGCAGCCTTTTGTTCTAAAAGCAGTTTAGAAGAAACAGAAACTTTTCAAAGATAGTGGCCGTCTAATTCATACAACTAATTTCGAAGATCATATTCGTGGTAACGAGAGGAAGGCAAAGTCCATGAAGAACACGATGCATTTGTTTCGTATGCTCGTTTGTACGTTTATTTTTACTTCATTGATTGCAGCTTGTGGAGTGCTAATTCCGGATGATAAAAATGAAGGGTTTAATCAGCTTGGGACATCAGGGCAGATTAAATCTGTACCTAAAAAGGATCTAGAGCGATATGTGAATAAGCTTTCCACATTAGGCGCTATTTTTAAAAGCCATCATGTCATATTCCAGTCCTCCTCTAGTAATGAAAAAGAAGGTTTTCTTGAAGTCCGTCGAACCGATGATCCTGCGAAGTCACTGTCAGGCGATGAGGAATCTATGCTTAAACAAGCGATCTATATGGCGCTTGGAGGTGAGTTTCCGCTGAACATAACGGTATTTACGATTGATGAACAATCAGGCGTAACTGGGATAATCACAGCAATCGACGATAAGGGAAGGTTCCTGGTCGTCTCAAAGGAAAGATTTTTAGATAAAGAGAAGAAAATGCCGGATGCGGCGTGGTATGCCATGGCAGACGATGCGTCCATCACGTTTAAGGGGAAGAAACTCCAAACGAAGGATATCGTAATTGGCTCTTCCGTCAAAGTGTGGAGTGCAGGGTTGATGTTAACCAGTTACCCTGGTCAAACAACAGGGCTGCGACTAGACATATTAGCTGAAGACAACGGCCTTGGTGATATCAATGGGACAGTAACCGGATTAGACCAAACGGGCGAAGGCGTGAACGTTGTGCGTACCCTTGAGATCGATGGGGTAAAACATAAGCTGATCCAAGTCACGCAGGTGTGGATGGATGGCCAAGAGGCAGACTTCTCCGATATCAAAGTCGGGAACCATGTCAAAATATGGTTTGCTGGTTATGAGATTGGACCAGAGAAGATGGTTACGAAAGTCGTCATCGAACACTGAGTAGGAAAGGAGTCATGTGTTGAAACGTTATTTCATTTTTGCAGATGGTTGCAGACTTTTGCGAAAATATACAGGTTATCGCATGACTTACTGCATCCTGGGGACATCTTTGACAGGGTACGACGCTTCACTCCATATTTCATCGTTTTTCTGTTATAAATTGACATCAATCGATGTCAGATATATGATTTTAATGGTAATAAGATGGAACAGGGGTGTGAATATATCATGCAAAAGCAATTCAAAGTCGCTGCAGGCATCTCAATTGCAGGATATGTCGTAAGTCTCATAACGGCTGGATTTTTACCAGAGTCAATTAATTTATTAGTACCAACTACGTTATCGATAGGAAGTATTCTTCTACTAAGTCGATCTTCAAGTGCCTTGAAAGGGACAAGCATTACAAGTCCTATTAGTGAGTCTGCCCCCAATTTACCTCCTAGAGGGAGTTCCAATTCTGAAATGGAAATTGAACGAAAAGCTGAAAGTGATCCTTTCTGGGAGCCTATTTCTGAATATATCCATGTAATTGAAGAGACAATGATCTCTGAGGGACAGAAAAACACGTTAGATGATGAAATTGTTGAAAAGACGCTGAGCTTACTTTCAAGGGTTGGCCGATTAATTCCGCAACTGAAAGAATTGAATGATGCAAACATGAATCATAACATACAACGATTAATTTTTAAGGACCTGAATGGCGCAATTAACCCATTTCTAAAATTAGGTGGGGAAGCGAAACGACTAAATCGTCGGCTTCTTCTTACAGGGATTCGGGATATCAACTCTAAACTGTCCGATTATGTAGAAACCATTGAACAAAAAGATTTAATCGAATTGCAGACACGTATGGAACTGATCCAACAGCGTTATCGTTCAACAGACTAAAGGAGGAACGGAAATTGACAACCCAATTGGTGCAATTGAAGTCTACAGATTTGCAGAAAGTCGAACAGGAAGCGAAACAACTGCTCGAGAAAGTAGCTACCACGGATACGATGGAATTAGAAACCTTAATGGATTCGATCGGGCGTATGGGGTCCAAAACAATGGAACAGGCCGGACAATCTTTAGCAATGCTGGAGCGTCCAGTAAATGAATTGATGTCGGGTAAACGCTCAGAGGTGCAAAATAACATTTTGAAGCTTCGCGGCGAAATTGATTCGTTGAGTAAGAGCAAGCAGCTTGGCTTTTTTGAAAAGATGATGAAAAAGACGCCTTTGAAAAATTATATGTATAAGTATCAGTCTGTGAAGACCAACGTGAATGCCATTGTGCAGTCCCTCCGAAATGGGAAGGAAACACTGGAAGAAAACATGGCTTATATGAAAACGTTGAAGAGAAATTCGATAGAGTCTGTCTACAATCTTCAAATGCGTATTGCTATGGGGGAGAACTTGAAGCAGCTTTTTGAAATTGAAATTGCCAAGCCCGAAAATGAAAACCGTAAAACCCATCTGGAGCGAGGTCTCCGGAAAGTGGTAACGCGTATTCAGTCATTTCAGGAAATGGTCATTCTCTACCAACAAGCAATTGCGGGGACAGACATTATCAACGACAACAATGATAAACTTATTGATGCGGTTGATGCGACGATCGATAAAACGCAGAATCTACTTACTGTATCCGCGATGATCTCCATGGCCATTGAAGATCAAGTACAAACGATAGAAGCTGTTAATTCGGCGAACTCGACGCTTAATAAAATGTTTGAGGACAACTCGCGTTTGCTGAAAGAAACGACTCAGAAGACGAACGAATTACTCGGCAAGCCATGGTTACAAATGGAATCCATTGAACGGGGGATGACGGATCTGTTTGCGGCGTTGGATCTATTTGAACAGTCAAATCGGACCATCATTCAATCGGCAACAGAGCACACGCAACGGCTTGGCAACATTAGTCAGCAAATGACACAAAGACTTGGCTTAGCGCCTGGTACTAAAACGAATGCAGAGCTTAAAGCTTCCGAGTTAGGCGGGCTTTTGGAATAAGAAATACTTATATGATTAGCTGTCAGGGATTAATCCTTGGCGGCTATTTTTCATACTCATGTGAAATTAAAAAATCATAATCCTGACTTTTACTATTCTGTGCTTTTCACCCCCTTGAAACCCATTCCATTTCCTTCTTCCGACATATGATAATCCATACGTTTGAATAATGGAGATGAGCGAATGTTCATGCAAATTAAAGAGCAGCTTAGCAAGACACCCCAAATTGATGTGCTAATTCCAGCTATTGAGAAAGATCTAGGTACTCTCCCCCTTGTTATTGACGCAGTAAGGAAACATGTGAAACACCCCATAGGCGAAATCATTATTGTTGCTCCTTGGAAACAACGAATTCTTGATCTTTGTTCCAGAAAGGGATGTCGATTCGTTCATGAAGATACCGTTCTGCCAATCACGAAGAAGGACATCCACTATCAATCCAAAACATGGGATCGGACCGGATGGCTCTATCAGCAGTTACTCAAGCTGAACGGTGATACGTTGTGCTCGTCCAAGTACTATATGGTCATTGATGCGGATACCGTACTCATTCGACCTCATGTCTTCAAAGTGGGCAACAAGACGGTGTTTTACTGTCGGGACTGGAGTCAAGGCGAATATTTCAAAACCTATCGAAAATTGATGGGAAGAAGTCGCTCAGCTCGTTTGTCTTTCGTTACCCATTACATGCTGTTTGAGAAATCAAAAGTAAAGCAGTTGAAACAAGCGATTGAAACCAAACATAACAGAAGCTGGTACTCTGCGATAATGAAAAGTATGAATAGATCCAAGCAGTTTGCTTTTTCCGAATTTGAAACGTATGGCAATTTCCTTTATGCATCCGCGGCTAACAAAATGATCTTGAAGCCTGCGTTGAATAAGAGCTTACACTTGAGCAAATCCCAGTTGTCACCTTCAAGGCTGATCTCCTTGGCAAAGTCATATCGGTCCATTTCTCTACACAAACGAAAGGGATATGTGAAGTCCATCAAGTTGGTGTCCAAATGAAGCCCTATGTTGTGGTCTGGAAGGGACCTGTTCATAAAGCAAGCGGTCTTGGCCGTGCGAGTCGAGCGTATGCAGGTTCCCTAGCGCGTACCGGCGTCGCAGTGAGATTAGGCGATTCAAGTAAAAGGTTTAATCTTGCGAAAGGTAAAAAGGTTCTTATTTATCACCATGTTCCTACTCATATTAAATGGAAGATCGAACGAAGTCTGCATCATCGCATTATATTGAATACCGTTTGGGAAACAAGTAAAACGCCCCATAAATGGCTTTCCCATATGAACAAATTTGATGGAATTTGTGTACCCACAAAACATAATAAGCGGGCTCTACAGAATAGCGGTGTAAAAGTGCCCATTTATATCGTTCCTCATGGGGTTAGCACCAAAGCATATCATCCGAACAATAAGAAGTTGTTTTTGCCGCGTGCAGCAGGCAAGTTTACTTTCGTGTCCGTGTTCGGCTTCCAACACCGCAAAAACCCAGAAGGTTTACTAAGAGCCTATTGGGAAGAATTTTCCTCCCAAGATAACGTCATTCTTGTGATCAAAACGAACGGATATGCGCCCTATGAGAATGAGCGTTGGATTCATCAAAAAATAGCGCAATACAAAAAGAGATTAGGCATTCACAAAGATACCGCCCCCGTTGTCGTGATCGGCCGCCGACTCAGTGAACGCCAATTGAAAGGTCTATATACACTTGGTGATGCCTTCGTCCTACCCACGCGTGGCGAGGGAGTTGGACTCCCTTTTTTAGAAGCGTTAGCGAGCGGTATTCCGGTCATCACAACAGCTTGGGGCGGGCAAATGGATTTCCTAACGCACAATAACTCGTTTCTTATCCCTTATCAATTGAAGAATCCTGCAGTTAGCATGAACAGTCAACATGCCATTTCGAGATCATTCAGCTATCTGTTTGCAGAGAAGGGACAACTGTGGGCGGAACCAGATCTGCTTAGTTTGAGAAGGATCATGAGGAAAGCGTACGAAAATCCCGAGCTTTGCAAACGAAAAGGAAGCCAAGGCAGGAAGGATATTGCTCATTTAACCTGGGGACGGGCAGGAGCGTTAATGAAGCATGCGGTTGAACAAACAATTCGATCTAAGAAATAAGGTTGTAGGGTGATGTTCCCCAGGGAAGGAGTATTGGGCTTGCATATCGTACTATTATGCGGGGGATCGGGGAAAAGGCTATGGCCCATTTCCAACGAGATTCGCTCCAAAGTGTTTCTTAAACTTTTGAAATCCGATGACGGGATTAGTGAATCCATGATTGGGCGGATCTGCAGACAATTAGATGAGGTGGGGTTGCTTCATTCCACTTCAATCGTTACGCATCACAGCCAAATAGAGATCACGCGTAACTATGTCGGCGAGCACATCCCAATCCTAGGTGAACCTTATAAAAGAGGAACATTTGCAGCAGTCGCTTTGGCTGTCAGTTATCTGCATGATAAGCTGCAAGTGGATCCGAATGAAACAATTTGTATTCTTCCTGTGGACACTTATGTGGATTCCGCATTCTTCCAGTTACTTCATCGCTTTCCGGAGGTCCTTTCACGTTCTAACGCGGATCTTGCTCTCCTCGGCACCAAACCTACGATGCCCTCTGATCAATTCGGCTATATCGTTCCTGTTCTTCCCGAGGAGAATAACGATTTTGCATTCATTCGCCATTTCATTGAGAAGCCTAGTGAGCAAGCAGCTAATCAATTAATTGCACAACACGCGTTGTGGAACTGCGGTATATTCGCATTCCCCTTAAGGTTCATGCTGACGTATTTGACGGACAAGGGGCATCCAACCCAAGTGGAGGCATGGTTAGCAAAATACGAACAACTACCAAATGAAAGTTTTGATCGAGAAGTAGTTGAGCTCACAAGTCTTGCTGTTGTAATGACGTACGCAGGATTATGGAAAGATCTAGGAAGCTGGGAGGCGCTCACTTCTCATTTTGAGGAAAAAGTAATCGGTTCAGGTCGAATATCGGACGATTCTGTGAATACCCATCTGATTAACGAACTTCCTTATCCGATTGAGGTGATTGGCGTTCCAGAAATTATCGTTGCAGCTAGCCCTGACGGTATTCTAATTGCAAACAAGGAGAAAGCCAATCTAATCAAGGAAAGGCTTTCAGGAGCGTCTCAGGTTCCAATGTATGTCGAGAAGAAATGGGGATCCTACCAAATCATACATTATTGGAGGGATACTAATGGGATAGATGGCATGCTCAAGAAATTGAAGCTCTCTCAGGGACACTATACGAGTTATCACCAGCACCTCAATCGGCAAGAAAGCTTGACTATTTTGTCGGGCAGCGCGGAGATTGTAATGGATGATAAACAGTACAGGCTTGAGGCGGGCGATGTTTTGCAAATTCCAGCAGGGTCCAAACATGGTATCAAGGCAATCAGCGATTTAGAATTAATGGAAGTTCTATTAGGGGTTGAACTTGAGAAGGAAGATATCATTCGCATTGAAATGAATTGGTAATGCACTATGCTTTGCTTTGATGAGGCTGTCTCAATAGGTCTAAATAGACCTAAGAGATAGCCTTGTTTTTTTGCATTAAAATACCAAAAAGAAATCTCTCTTTGGTACAGGTGGCTCACAGCGATTTCTTCGAAATTCAGCAAACTGATCGCCAAATAAAAGTTTGTATATACGCCATGCAAAGCATAGTATATTCGAGTAGGCATCTAAATTCATTTGGATAAAATAACCATTTATTTTTTTGACATATGGACACCTCATGGCTCTTTTAACTTCACTTTCGTAATCATACAAGAGGAGGCAAGTATAATGAATTTATACTTTCGGGATCGTTTCTTTAGTGCCGGTGAAACGGAGATTCTGAACGAACAGGGTGAAAATGTTGGTCAAATTGATTTGAGAAGTACGTTTGGCTCTGCACTCGATGTGTATGGAGCGAATGGCCAGTTGTTGTACAAAGGAAGCTTTCCTTTTTTCTCAGGTAAATGGGTAGTAGCTGGCGTGGACGGTGAAGAGTTCGGTGTTTTGAGAAGCAGATTAGCTTTTTTTACTAAGAAATTCACGTATGAAACCGATGGCAGAGGGAGCTACGAGATCATTTCTCCAGTATTTTCTAAAGAATATGAGATTTCGGATGAATCCGGTGCTCTTGTTGCCCGGTTCGAACAAGTGAGTGGCTGGTTTTCCGCAGGTGCTTTTCTATTGAACAATCATTCTGAGGAATTGGATAGTTACGAACTTATAGCAGTGGTCATGGGCATGCATGCCATTCAGAAGCGGCAGCAATCTGCGGGAAACAGCGCAACCTAATTTAGAAATTTTTCCCAAAAATACGGATTCTCACAGAACATTCCAACCGCTTCCACGTCTAATGGATATGGATAGAGTTAATGGAATAAAGGAGGGAAACCGTATGCCGATCAAATATGTCATCATGATGATTTGTGCGTTGCTTGTAGGAGTCGGTGGGGGTTACTCAATGACGAGTCACCAAACACAGTCAGAGGTAAACTCGACCATGGTGCCAAGTCCGACCTTCAACCAGGAAAACAAAGCTACTCTCAATATTGAGGAGCAAAGCTTGAATTTGAAGGATAGGGATACATTACTTCGAATGTTGTCACGGGTTCACGATAGTAATGAAGGGTTCGAATACACGGAAGATCAACTGAAGGAAATGCAGGCCAATCCTGAAAATAAGGATTATAGCCATGTTCTAAAACATTTTGCTAAATCACGTCTAAACAAGGAAATCGCTACATTTCAAACGATCGGAAAACCGGTAAATCCTCGCTCCTTGCTCATCACAACCAGTGATCAACAGGCTTACATGGTCTATATGAGAAAAGATTATTCGCATGATGGGATATGGCTTGTAAGTGGTTTTCTGAACTATATGCCGCAAGGCAATCAAATTTCTGAAATCTATAGAAACGTATCTCTAGCTCAAGCACCCGTTGAAGTGAAGGAATGGGCTGAAGCCTTATTAAAGCTTCCCGATTGGAAAAAGGAATACCGAGTGTTCGGTGATCGAACCTATGTGATGATGAAGTCGTCCTCGTCGTTTTCTGATTCGGTGGAGTTAGAAGATGTAATTTTATCTGCTGGAGAGGTATATATTTCATATCAGTCGTATCAATATGCCGCGAATAGCGAGAAGACAAGATTGAATGATTATTTGTTGCTGGAAATACAGGTTCCTACGATCAGAGGAGTTATTTTTCAGAATACCTATTCCAATTTCCCACTGATTGATGGAAAAGAGCCTGTGCCAGGTGATGAAAGTTCGATCGCTCATTTGAAAAATAAGATTGTACTTGACGGCAAATTTATGGAACTCGCTTCAATGGGAAAAGTGCGAGGAATTGAATTTGGCATTGGTGCCACTCAAGAGGAAGTCATTGCGAAATGGGGGCAACCTCATGAAATCGGTTCTAGGCAGGTGCAATTTCAACGTTGGTATAATTACCACATGTATTTTGGACCGAATAATCACCTTGTTGAGGCCATTCGAGTTCTTGGAGATTCGGTGCCCTACACACTGGCCGAAATCAAAAAAGCTCTTGGAAACCCAACCAGCCAAATCGATGGCGTTGATGGTTTTTGGACGTTATTTTACCAAGCAGGTGATTATCAATTGTATGTCAATGCGACTTCCAAAGATGGGCAAGTTGAATCAGTCATGCTGAAAAAGAAGGTTTAGTGGCTTGAAGTAAATACCTTATACCAATAAATGTTGAGGAGGAAGTTTCATCAAAGCCATCACTTACAACAAATATGGAACTCCTGACGTTCTTAAAGTCAACGAATTAGCAAAACCCATCCCCAAAAATGATGAAGTATTGATTAACATTCATGCGGCATCCATAAATTCATGGGACTGGGATCTTCTTAGAGGTATACCTTTCTTGGTGCGCCTCGGGGGCTTGTTTAAACCTAAATACAACATACTCGGAGCAGATATTGCTGGGCGCGTTGAAGCGGTTGGCAGGGACGTAAAGCATTTTCAGCCTGGTGATGAGGTTTTCGGTGACATTTCTGGCTGTGGGTGGGGCGGATTTGCGGAATCTGTATGTGCGAATGAAAAGGCATTATCACTCAAACCACCAAGGATAACCTTTGAGGAAGCGGCGGCAGTACCACAAGCAGCAGTTCTCGCCTTGCAAGGATTACGCGATAAAGGACGGATTCGTGAAAGACAACAGGTATTAATTAATGGTGCAGGTGGCGGCGTGGGTACATTTGCGATACAGCTTGCCAAGTTATATGGGGCAGAAGTGACTGCCGTGGACAGCACGGAGAAATTGGATATGCTGCGATCACTTGGTGCTAATGAGGTCATCGACTATACCCAAGTTGATTTCACGACCAATGGTCAACGTTATGACTTGATTCTTGATATGGTTGGAACGCGACCAATGATGGCATGCAAGCGTGCGTTACAGCCAAATGGGCAATATGTCATGGTGGGAGGCTCCATGTTACGGATATTCCAAGTCATGATCTTAGGACCCTTGATATCGCTGACAGGAAATAAAAACATGGGGATCCTCATACACAAACCTCATGCAAATGATCAGACTTATTTGGTTGAACTTATAACGTCAGGTAAACTAGCACCTGTAATTGATAGCCATTATCCGCTCAGCGAGGTTGCTGAAGCTCTACGATATTTTGGAGAAGGACAGCATAAGGGGAAAGTGATCATTCGGGTAAAATAATAGAGCACGTACATAGACATGCAACAAGCCGCCTAATTAAGCGGCTTGTTTGAATTGATAAAGCGATCTGTTACGTCCGGCGCATATAGGCAATGACCGTGATTGGAGCAAAGATCGCAACGATGATAATAGCACCGATCAGCGAGATGGTGAGATCCCAGCCTACAGTTCCATGATTGGCAAGTTCTCGGACGGCAGACACGAGGTGGGAGATCGGATTGATTTTAACAAACCACTGGAGCCAATTTGGCATCGTATCAACCGGCACGAACGCATTGGAAAGAAACGTTAGCGGGAACAATACAATCATGGATATCCCTTGTACGCTTGAAGCTGTGCGGGCGATTACGCCGAAGAAGGCAAAGATCCAGCTGATTGCCCATGAGCAGAAAATAACAAGCAGTGCAGCGATGGCGACGTGATCCAAGCCACCCTCAGGTCGATAGCCCATGATAAAGCCCATAGTAAAAGTAAGCACTGTAGCAATGGTATACCTTATGGTATCAGCCAACAAAGCTCCAGCCAATGGCGCTATTCGTGCGATAGGCAGTGACTTAAATCGGTCGAACACACCTTTATCCATGTCCTCTCGCAGTTGCACTCCTGTGACAATAGAGGTAGTTATCACGGTCTGAACGAGGATGCCGGGAATAATGACAGGCAAATAACTCACCACATCACCAGAGATAGCTCCGCCAAATATATAAGTAAACATCAGGGTGAAAATGATGGGTTGAAGTGTAACATCGAACAACTGTTCAGGTGTTCGGCGAATTTTCAGCAATCCCCGATAGGCCATGGTCAGTGAGTTGCGAACCGACTGACGGAAACTAGTGCGATTTCTCAGTTGGCGATCGGCAACTGGTTTAATGGATGTACTCATACTCGTGCCTCCTGTACGTTGTTCGATGAATCGGATGTCGATGGCGCCTGAACCTTAATACCTTGACCTGTTATGGTTAGAAATACCTCGTCTAAGGTCGGTTTCTGCACGCTCATCTCTGCCAAGTGAATACCCGCCTCGCGTAGGGAGATAAGCAGGTCGGTGACACGGTCGGCATTCGCCATCGGAGCCGTAATCTTTCCACCTGATACGGCAGATTGAACCTTGAGCACTTGTGTAACGATACGAGAGGCTTGCCCGATGTCCTGTGGATCTTGGACAATGAGTTGCAATGACGATGTACCGACCGACGCTTTCAATTCATCAACGGTACCTTCAGCAACGACTCGCCCACGATCGATGACCGCAACACGGTCTGCCAATTGATCTGCCTCTTCGAGATATTGTGTTGTTAACAATATGGTAGACCCTGTGTTCACCAACCGACGTATTGTGTCCCACATCTGTGCACGCGTTCGCGGGTCTAACCCAGTCGTCGGTTCATCCAGAAAGATGAGTGGGGGCTGTGCGATCAGGCTTGCCGCTAGATCTAACCGGCGACGCATACCGCCAGAGAAGTTTTTCAAAGGGCGCTTTGCGGCTTCCGTCAGACCAAATTCCTCAAGCAAGTCTGATGTCTTTTGGCGCGCCTCTTTACGTCCTAGTCCGAGCAACCGCGAGAAGATCATCAAGTTCTCAGTCGCACTGAGCGACTCATCGACGGATGCGTATTGACCTGTAACTCCGATTAATTGACGAACGATTTGCGATTCCTTCACCACATCGTGCCCGAAGATTTTCGCTGATCCTGCATCCGGCCTAAGTAAGGTCGCCAACATATTGATCGTAGTGGTCTTGCCTGCGCCATTTGGACCTAGCACGCCGTATATCGTCCCCGCTTTCACGTTCAAATTGATGCCGTCCACCGCGCGATTTTCGCCAAAAGATTTGACCAGTCCGCGCGCTTCAACAGCCCAATCACCATGGTTCCGTTCTATTTCATTTCTGTGTCCATGAGCCACTGTAATTCCTCCTAAATAACTAAGTATAAGGGAATTGTAACTGACATTTTTAAACAGAATATAAACGAAAAATTAAATTTATATTGTCTATTTACATGTTCTGCTGAATTAGTGTACTATAACATTAATACAATTTATAAATGGTTGTATATCCCTAAGGAGGAGATATGTGGATGAAGTCATGGATGGCTTTATTTGTAAAAGATTTCAAATTAACAAGAACCGTATTTTTCGTAGGACTTGTTATTAATTTATTCATTGTGATGTTGACATTCTATTTGGGGGAACTAGCAGAAGATACCTTGCTCATTTTTTTACCTTTAGTAGCTGCTGTAGTTTTTCATATTGTTTATATACCGATAATGGTATGGATCAGTTTGAAAGCAGAGTCTCAACAGCTTCATCTCTGGCTCCATAATCCTCGGCCTGCTTCGGCATTATTGTTAAGTAAAATTGTGAATGCGCTGTTCATGTTGGTTATATCACTCTTAATGTTATACTTCATGTCTGGACTGCTTATCCTTCCCAAATTCGACTTAATTGAAGCCTATTGGTCAGATACTAAGATATCAGGTTTACTCATATTTCTTCATATCGTATTGATATCGATCATCGTCGGCGTATGGGTAATATTGCTTTGGACCCTTTTTCAATTCCTTAAATTAAAAATCGGGCGATGGAGCTGGATCGTTATAATTGGGGCAGTTATTATACCTAATTGGATGAATGCCCTAATCGAATCCACTAAACCATATAGTTTAGCTACACAATGGGGACGCATCAGCTATTCTTTTCCTACATTTTCAATAGATCCCATAAAAACATATGCAGGAGAATACCTGTATACCTTCTTGATTATCATTGGATTGTTCATACTGAGCGCGTGGATGTTTGACAATAAAGTTGAGGTGTAGCTATGGAAGAATTTAATGCTTCAAAACCAATTTATCTACAACTAGCAGATCGTATCAAACGACAAATTGTTAGTAACGAATTGAAAGCAGGTGAGAAACTGCCTTCCGTGCGTGATATGGGACTCAAGTACAGTGTGAATCCAAACACCATTCAGCGTACGTACAGTGAATTGGAGCGTGAGGGAATTCTGGATACGAGAAGAGGCCAAGGTACGTTCGTGACAGAACGCGAGGATCGTTTGGACCAACAGCGTGAAAGTTTGAAAAATGAACAGATCCTATCATTTATCCAGGTCATGCAGGAAATGGGATTTAGCTCAAATGAAATAATTTCAGGGCTACAGGAGCACTTAACTAGATTGGACAAAGGAGATGAGTAAAATGATTCAGTTGACGAATGTTTCCAAAACATATAACAAGCAATCCGTCCTCCATAACATTTCACTTGCACTGCCAATTGGTAGAATCGTAGGTATTGTTGGTGAGAACGGAAGTGGAAAGTCAACACTATTGAAGCTTATTTCCGGATTAGCGCTTCCCTCGGTTGGGAAGGTAATCGTAAACGGAGAGAGGGCCAACCGAAAAACAAGCACAGTCGTTTCTTATTTATCGGAGATGGGTTCATATTATTCGATATTCACAATCAGAGAAGCGATGGATTTCCAGGCATCACAATATAAGGATTTTAACATGGCAAAAGCCGAAGAAATCATGACATTCATGCAGCTGGAACCTCAGATGAAAATTAAAAATCTTTCGAAAGGAAATCGTGGAAGGTTAAAAATCATACTTACTTTGGCGAGAGAAGTGCCGTACCTTTTGTTGGATGAGCCCTTATCAGGTCTTGACCCGATGGTACGAGATTCGATTGTAAAAGGGATGATTTCTTATGTTGACTTGGAATCTCAAACGCTCATTATGACGAGCCATGAAATCTCAGAAATTGAATCACTGCTAGATAGCTTTATAGCGATCAAGAACGGTTCAATTCTTAGAGTTGCCGATTTCGAGGAGTTATATGAATCAGAGGGACTTGGCATCACAGATTGGATGAAGAAGACGTATGTCTAATACCTAAAAAGGAGCTCAACAAATGAATTCCAATAAGAAGAGAGCAACCATTGTGGGCATTCTATTTATACTTGCAGCGGTTACGTCAATCGTAGGACTTATCCTGTACAATCCAGTTCTAAATGATCCTAATTACCTGACTTCTGGTGCTGAACATGCTAATCAGGTAATCCTAGGAGCGATTTTCGAGTTGATGCTCGTTGTTTCAGCGATTGGCACTGCGATTACACTTTTTCCGCTATTAAGAAAGCAAAATGAAAGTATGGCCCTTGGGTACGTTTGCTTCAGGTTTCTCGAGGCGGTCATTATTACGATTGGAATAATCAGCGTATTATCACTTTTGACCTTGAGTCAAGAATTCGTGGCGTTAGCCACTCCTGATAAATCTTTTTTCGAACCTTCAGGTACACTTCTCATAGCCATTCATGATTGGACCTTTTTACTCGGGCCGAATTTCATGTTAGGCATCAATACGATGATGTGCAGTTATTTACTCTACAAATCCAGACTCGTTCCCCGCTTTATTTCCTACATGGGTCTAAGCGGTGCAACACTCATTTTTATCGCAGCCTTGTTAGAAATGTTCGGAACAATAACGCAACTTTCAGCTTGGGGAGCCATATTAGCGGTTCCAGTAGCCGCATATGAAATGACATTAGCGATATGGCTCATCGTCAAAGGTTTCAACAATTCCGCATTGCAGTAATGAATATGCTGTGGCCATAAAACAAAAGATACCACTCGGTATCTTTTGTTTTATTTTAGGCTGTAAATTCAAGCAAAAGGCAAGTAGCAATTTAACGAAAAAGGAGAGATGTTCAATGTCCATGAACGCAGAATTGGAGCTTGCAAAGGCAGGCTTTATGGCAAAGGTTCCCGCAGATGCGCAAGTAGAATTGATGGATTTCCTGCAGTTAATTTATTGTAATTCTCATCCAAGCATCAATCCCAGTAAACGCATTCTACAGGTTCAAACCCAACCGCTAAAAGTTCAAATTTTCAAAGATGCACTCGGTCTTGTTCATATAAAGTGAAAGATAAGGAAACTTTATCTATAGTCATCCTTTCCTTCGAATGCGAAAGCCTTACTATGCTATCATTAGTGTGAGTGGACCACAGGTCATGGCCGTGCGATTACCTTGTGCCGAATTGGCCGTTGGGCAAGTGGAGAAAGAGTAATACTGGCTGCCGAAACTAGCCCCGCTAATCCCTATTTCCATCCCTGTCCCGTTAGATCGTGAGTAACCTTTTCATGTAGCAAACAGGAGGAATTTATTTCATGTCATTAATTAATGTAACAAACTTAACGTATGCTTATGACGGCAGTTACGATAACATATTCGAGAACGTAAGCTTTCAAATCGATACCGATTGGAAATTAGGATTTACGGGGAGAAACGGTAGAGGGAAGACCACATTTCTCAACTTGTTACTTGGTAAATATGAGTACAGCGGAAACATCTCTACAAATGTCAGCTTTGAATATTTTCCCTTCCCAATCGAGAATAAAGAAATGAATACCATGGATATCCTCAACGAGATTTTTCCTGACTATCTTCACTGGGAATTAATACGTGAACTTTCATTGCTTAAGGTCGCAGACGATGTATTGTATCGGTCCTTTGATTCATTGTCTAACGGAGAACAAACGAAGGTGTTACTAGCTGCTTTATTTCTTAAGGAAAATAGTTTTCTCTTAATTGATGAGCCAACCAATCATCTTGATCTGCAAGCAAGAAAACTTGTCAGTGATTATCTCAATGCGAAAAGCGGATTTATTCTGGTGTCACACGACAGATCTTTTCTTGATAACTGCGTGGATCACATCCTTTCAATTAATAGGACCAACATTGATATTCAAAAAGGTAATTTCTCAGTCTGGTGGGAAAATAAACAAAGACAAGATAACTATGAACTTGCCGAGAATGACAAGCTAAGAAAAGATATCAAACGTTTATCGGATGCTGCAAAACGAACGAGCCACTGGTCAGATGAAGTGGAGAAAACGAAAAACGGGACTAAGAATTCAGGATCCAAGGTTGATAAAGGGTACATCGGTCATAAGGCTGCTAAAATGATGAAACGCTCTAAATCCATTGAGCAAAGACAGGAGTCTGCCATTGATGAAAGATCAAAACTCCTTAAAAATATGGATAAAGCGGACAGCTTAAAGATCTCACAGCTTGATTTTCATAAAAATCAGCTTGCTGAACTTGATCATGTTTCGATTTTTTACGGTGAGAAGACGGTATGCACAGATATCAGTTTTACAATTGAACAAGGTGAACGAATTGCACTTTCTGGTAAAAACGGCTCCGGGAAATCAAGTATTATCAAGCTAATTTGTGGTGAAGACATCACCTATACGGGGACTTTCAGAAAGGGAAGCCAGCTTGAAATATCGTATGTGTCACAGGATACCTCACATTTGCAGGGGAATTTAACAGACTACGCTAGAGACAATGGCATTGATGAGAGTCTATTTAAAGCTATTTTGAGAAAACTAGATTTCTCCAGAGTTCAGTTTGAAAAGGATATTTCCGCGTTTAGCGGCGGTCAGAAAAAGAAAGTTCTCATTGCAAAAAGTCTTTGTGAGAGGGCACATTTACTTATTTGGGATGAACCGCTTAATTTTATTGATATTATTTCACGGATGCAAATTGAAGAGTTATTGCTGGAATACGCATCAACCATCCTTTTTGTGGAGCATGACAGCGAATTTTGCAAGAATATTGCAACGAAGATTATTGAACTTTAATGTTTCCTGTATGAGATAAGGAGAATGGCCGGCAGATTTCGTCTGCTGGCCATTTTTATTTGATCAGAAAATTTGGTGACCTGAAATACTAAATCTCAACATTATTCTTGTTTAGGCGTGCTAAAAACGACAAGCAAATTGTATACGGTAGGTCATCTTAAATGCTACAATAAAATCAATGGAAATTAATAGAATTCGTGGTTTCAAAGAAGGTACAAGGGGGCTTCGTCGTGAGCGAACACACATCCGCATCTCGGACAACTAATAGCCAGATATCGGCCAAATCTCAACCGAATACAGCCGAGAGTGTAGCTCCAACTACGATGGATGCCCGTCAAATGACTTCTGCAAGAATCATGCAAATGCAGAGGACCATGGGCAACAGGGCTGTTCAAGGCATGCTTCAAAGGATGGGCAGCGGAAATTCAGTCGTACAAAGAGCGGGGGGGCCAACCGCGACATCTTCCACAACCACAGCTTCAACACCAAGACCTGCACCAGCGCCATCCCCAGCGGAACAGCGCAAGACACAAATGGAAGCTGAGAGAGATGCCAAAGTTCCTACTCTCGTAAATACTTCCTTCACAGATAGTAAAGAAAAAGTCATAAAGAATCTGGAATCTTATTTGACCACCGATTCGAAAGCAAATGCTATTCGTCAAAATGTAAAAGCAAAAGTAGTATCCTCCATAAAAGATAGCATGACATCGGGAACGCAAGAACAGAAGGATGATGCATTAAAATATGCGCTAGAGAGCGCTGAAAGTATTATGATGACCACGGTTAAAGATTATGCAGGTAAAGAAGCGGATGAACAATTTACGGAAACGAAAAAGAACGGCATGAAAGTTGAAGCGCTTAAGGCCTATGATTCGGTTACGCCTAGCCTTAATGATGCTGCGTTTGCGAAACAGAAGACCAAAGCTGCTGCTGATGCTCAGAAAAATTTGAACAACTATGCAAAGACATTTATTACAAATGCTTTAACAAGCGCAAAAATCGCAGTTGCAACGAAATACGCAACCCCGTCGATGCCAGGAGGCACCGTTAGTATTCCTCAAATAGACGTAGGAAACGTTGGGACGGATGAGTTAACGAAGCGGATCGGTCTAGAAAATTCTCTTGTTGACCAAACGGTGCTTCGAACAGAAGATATCGGTGGCACTTCACATGAAATTAGAGATATGGAACATATCTATATAACTAAGCTTTTTGAACCACTGAAGAAGGAAGTTTTATTGAAACTAGGTGTAGGTCGAGGCGAATTCAGAAGATCCAAAGAGTTGAACGCGTATCGAAATGGACTTAAACAAGCTGCTCGGGAAAAAGTGAATGCGCAGATTGATGCCGAGGTCACTAGTGCTGGACAAAGCAGTACGACGACAGCGACTACGGCAACTCCGGGAGCCACACCAGCAAGTACAGCGTCAACTAGCTCCAACCCAGCTAGTAAAATTGCTTCAAGTGGCCCAATGAAAGCCGAATATATGAAAATGGCTACAAAAGCGATCGCCTACAAAGATTCTAAAAAACTGGTAGACGATGTAATGGCCGAAGAAGCCAACAAGATACTAGAGATTCTGATACCGAAGGCCACAACCATTGAAAAGCTCAGCAATGCAGGTAAAAGTTCAGCCTACGACATAGCACGTAAAAGTGGCGCAGAGGCAGCCAAAATTCAAACAGCAAGTATCAAGGGAGCTAACGCTCTCGCTGAAAAACTGCTTCTTGATAATAAAGCCAATGCTATTCTCGAAGCGAGAAAGCTAAGCAAGGGAACGAAGAAAACCGCAACTACAGCAGCCACAGTACCAGATGCTGCTAAAGCTCAGCAAGTCATAGCGGACATCCAAAATGATGAGAAAACAAAAACGGTTGCCAAAGCAGTCATCAAAAAGTCAGTTGAAGCTCCTGATATAAACAGTGGCTTTAACAAAATGGGCAAGCTGATTGATCTTTCTACACCCAATCCCGGTGACGCTAGCTCATTGGATTTTGAACTGAAAATTCCGATTGCATCCGCAGCGGGCGGTGGACATGCCTATTTCTTGTTTGGCTTCGGTGGAGAAGCAGAACGGGAAAAGGATGATTTGACGGTAAACACACAACTGACGTTTGGTGCTGGATTTACAACCTTTGGTTTTGATGCCAATGCACGATTTGGGCTCTTCCTTGAAGGAAAAGGTAAAGATACGGATAGTGTTATGAATTTACTCTCCTATGGTTTATATAGAGAAATGAACAGTATTAAACCTGCAGCAGCGGCTCACTTCTGGGGTGCTGGCGGAAGATCAGGAGATTCCAAGTTAGTAGAAGCTGAGAAATGGGCAATGATGATAGAAGAACAGCATTTAGTGGAAGATGCTGAGGTGAACGTTGGTGGACTTGCAAAGCTGGCTATGGAAGCGAACGTTGGTGTTGCTGAGTTCTCTGCAGAACTTGCATTGAAACGACTTAGCAAATACAACAAAGAGATTATCGAGGCAAAAGGCAAGAAAGTTAGTGGGTTAGGTATGATGACAGCTAGCGATCGGTTGGCTAATGGTAAAAATGCCATTGGCAAAGGCGAAATCAACACAACCGTCGAAGCAGCCACAGAGATAGAAGTCGGGTTTGGTAAAGACAAGGTCGCATTTGGTCTTGAGGGTTCATTAACAAAAACTAAAAATGAAGATGATCCAACTAAGCCTGAATGGCTGCTTAAAGAATTGAGTCTACAGCTTTCAACAAGTATCCCGTCTCAATTCGGTGAAGAAGGCGGAGATTTCACTAAATATGTTTCGAAAATCGTTACTGCTGCTATTGGCGGCGGTAAAAATCTTGCCGCGTTACTCAAGAAAGCTGCCGCACCAGAGTCAGATCGAAAGAAAAGAGCCGCTGGGACTGCACTTGACGCGGGTAGTGATGCGCTATTCACAGGCAATTATTTCGACGATATTGGCGCGAGCTTTGCTGCGAAGATTCAGGGCGATGAGACTGTAAACGATACGATGCGTTCTTGGCTTCCTGGACAAGATGACAGTGCATCTGACATTGAGCAAGTGAATAAAATTGCCTTGTCGAATGCCCTACAGTTGTCAGTAGGTTTCAAAAAAGAATATGATGGTTGGGCCAATCCAGGCGATTGGGAAATATCGCTTGAAGCCAGCCAAGTAAAGTCGTTGGAAGTCGATGCTGAGATTGTGAAAGTAGCTATAGAGAAATCCAAACGACTTGGTAAAATTGAATTCGCCAAAGGTAAAACTACAAAATATGAGTTTTTGGGTTTTGAAAGAGGCGGCAAAGACAAACCACCTGCTGCTACTACTGCTACTACAGCAAGTCCTGGAACTCCAACAGGTCAATCAGCACCATCAACAGCTGTCAGTACTGGAGCACCGACAAGCCAAGCAACACCACCTACGACTGGAAGCCAAGTCGTACCAACAACAACGCCTTAACATGGTTGGATATTGAGCTAGTAGCCATTAAATGGAATCATAGTGTAAAGGAGGCCAGTAGATGGTTGATAAAGGATATAGTGGAAGCGCGGAGCACTCGCGGCTGGATCTGGACCACGAGATCGCGTTCTTCACATTAATGGGGGAAAGTCTTCAAGCTACAGCGAAAAGGATCAACCTGACTGTCTCGGAGGAGAACACCTTATGTACGCTATTTTTTGAAGTGGAATGGTGTGTATATCAACAAATGATTGCTGGAGAATGGATGGGACTGCTCGCGATCGCAAGGAGTAGTGAGACGGAAATGGACTTCCTGCAAGATCAACCTATCGAAATTCGAGCCATGTTAAGACGCAGCCTTATGCCAACGGCCCTGCATCATGGAACAGAGGTTGAACAAGTACTGCATTCCTTGATGGACGATTCCGAAGATGCGCGTATTCTTCGTCTCAGCGAAAGCTGGCTGGTGACAGAAGTGAAGCAAAAGATGGAATTGCCTGAAGAACTTGATGGGGGAACGTTAAAAAGAGGTTATCGCACGATTTGGGCTCAGCAGCAACCTGTGCGATCTCCTTCAACTTCCAATGAAGTTAGATCCTCGTTGAATGAGATTGTTGAAGCTTACTTGAATGATAATCATATACCATATGAATGGATCGATGAAACGATTGTTCGTTTATCCTATGCTGGAGATCAAGGGACTTGGGTCGTTTTGGTCCGCACAGATGAAGAGAAGCAGCTCTGCATCGTGTACTCGATCTTTCCGGAGCTAGTTCCTGAAGAACATCGGGGAGGCATGGCTGTATTCCTGATCGAGGAAAACTATGATCTGGTAGTTGGTAATTTTGAATTGGATACAACCGACGGAGAGCTTCGTTATCGGACAAGCATCGATGTCGAGAATGCCCGATTGACAATGGAGCTTTTCGGGCAGTTGTTCACTACAAATGTAGCGAACATGGATGATTACTTTAACGTTATCAATGAAGGCATTGAGCAGGGGTTCTTTGAATAAGTATTCTTCAAAAAAAATGATGATCCCTGCACAATGCGGGTATCATCATTTTTCAGCTTATTTCAGTAACCCTTTTACCGCTTCAACAGCATGTTGAACATAGTCAGTTGCATCCACACGGGTAATTTCATCTTTAGGATTGAAATTACCCTCTGCGTCCAATTTGACAATGCCTAAGGCAATCGATGTTTGAATGGCACCAGTCTTTTCAAGATCAATCTTATCAATATCCTTGATTTCAACAGGTACTAATTTGATCATTGGTAATTTTCCACTTGTTTGAAAGGTGTGAATTAGCAGGTATGTAAACGATTCACGCGTCATTTTCGCTGTTGGGTCAATTTTGAATTGGATATCTGTACCGACAATCCCAAGTGCATCTGCAATTAGTTGAACACCCTCTGCTCCAGTAAGTGTTTCATTGGTAGCTGCATCTCCACGCGTAATTTCTGCTTTTGGATTCAATTTACCTTCCGCATTCAGTTTAATAATCCCGTAGTTAATCGCACGTTGGATAGAACCAGAATACGCAACATTCAATAGATCGTTATCACTAATTTCAACAACAACCGGGTTAATCAAGGGTAGATTCTTGTTAACTTCGATAGCACGAACGAGCAGATGCGTGAACTCTTCACGTGTTAATTTTTTGCTAGGGTTTAGATCTTTAGGAAGTTCAACACCGTTGACTGCAGCAGTAATTAGAGCATTTGCGTACCACGCATCATTTTCTGCGTTATCAAAATAATCAGTAGCTTTTGGCTCTTTGGCGAATTTGACTCTGTCTAAATTCAGTCCAAGCGCATTTACAAAAAGTTGCACGCTTTGAGCAGCTGTAATCGATACTTGTGGAGCAAATAACTCAGGCGTGATTCCTCCTACAATCCCACTTTGTTGTAGAGCTATCATTTTCTCCTTTGCTGCAACTTTATCCAAATCCGTAAAAGTTGTCGAAGCTGCAAAGCTTTGTCCGACTAAAGAAAGTGAGAATAAAACAGTTGCTGCAGAAACTGTAATCATCTTAATTGTTTTTTTCATGCCAGATCACCTCGTATTATATTTTGTGTTTCTTGTCTAATGGAATCATAAACGGATATGGTTACGAAAACGGACTCGCGTCCTCTTTTATTATTGCTAATAGGGAGTCTTAACAACCGATAACTGCATAAAGGCAATGGATTCGTGAAAGTCGGTGATCAGTAAGACAATCAAACTAATAAAAAAGTCGCACTGTGGCAGCAGCCGCGGTGCGACTTTTTTATTGTACAGATAGGCATGTGTAAAGCTATATTACGGAAGTATTTTGATAAGAGGGGTAAGATGAATGTATTAAACAAGAGGAGGTAAGAATAATGGTTGTTATTTCATTAACTAAGACTTAAAAAACTTTGAAGATGATGACGGAGGAATCAGTTATGCTCTTGAATTCCAAAAAAAGGCTTCAATCGCTTTCATTACTAGGCACAATTGTACTTGTTTTAGCGGCATGCGGTACGAAGACGAATCCGCCAGCAAATAGTCCTACAAGTACAACGACGCCTAGTGCACAAACGTCGAACAACCTTTTAGAACAAATCAAGAAATCAGGAAAGCTCAAAGTCGGCTTAATGGGGACCTATGCTCCTTATAATTTTTTGAACGATAAGCATGAGGTGGACGGATTTGACGCAGACGTGGCTAAAGAAGTTGCGAAGCGTATCAATGTACAAGTGGAATTCATTACTGGTGAATTTTCTGGCTTGATCGAAGGATTACAGAAAGAAAAGTATGATGCGCTAATTAGTCAAGTTACGATTACAGATGATCGTAAAAAAACAATGGATTTTTCGACTCCATATATCAATAATGCAGTTAATGTAATCGTGAAAAGTGATAATACAACCATTCAATCGATAGTTAATTTTAAAGGCAAGAAAATAGGTGTTGGTCTTGGGACAAACGATGAAAAATATTTAAGAGACGTCGTACTTCCCAAAGTCGGAACTTTTGAAATAGCAACTTACAACGATGTAATCACTTCTTTGATGGATCTGAATGTCGGAAGAATAGATGCAACGATTAATAATGTTTTTGCTATTAAGCCCCTTGTTGATAAAAATAAATTCAAAATAAAAACGGTCGGTGATCCTATAAAAGTAGATGCAGCTGGTATCGCTATACGTAAAAACAACCCAGAGCTTCTCGCTGCTCTGAATAAAGCTTTGGCGGATATGAAGTCCGATGGAACGTTCAAGACCATTTTCCAAAAATGGTTTGAGGTTGATCCGAATATTTAAGGGGCTTTACATGGAAAGGATGAATGGGATGAATCTCGTTTTTACTAACATCCATTTTCTGTTAACAGGCGCCTATTACACGTTGCTAATAACGCTGGTTTCCATGGTGTTCGGGTTTCTCATTGCATTGATTGTGGCTATAGCACGGTTAAAAGGAAATCGATTCATTCGCGGTTTGGCCCAAGCTTATGTGTCTATAATTCGTGGAACACCGATTCTAGTACAAATCTTTATTGTGTATTATGGATTACCAGAATACGGTATTAAATTTGGTCCACTCACAGCGGCTTTTATTTCGCTTAGCATTAACATTGGCGCATACTTATCGGAGACATTTCGAGGAGCCATTCTTTCAGTAAATAAGGGTCAAACGGAAGCCGCGCTATCGCTAAATTTATCGCCTTGGCAAACGATGCGTAAAGTTATTTTACCCCAAGCGGCCAGAGTCGCCATTCCTCCCATTGGCAATACGTTTATAGGGATGTTGAAGGAGACTTCGCTCGTTTCCGTAGTTACTGTAACTGAACTTCTGCGTTCGGCACAATTGCTTATGGCTCAGTATTATGTAGCTATGCCTTTTTATATTGCGATAGCCTTTATGTACTGGGTAATGAGTACGGTCTTTTCAAATATTCTAAATCGCATCGAAATGAAGCTATCCAAAGCTTATTAAGGGTGTGCACGGAAATGATCGAAGTTAATAAATTAAGTAAAAGCTTTGCTGAGTTAGTTGTCCTGCAAGATATAAACTTACAAGTTCGTTCCCAAGAGATTGTAGTTTTGCTGGGGCCTAGCGGTTCTGGGAAAAGCACGCTACTTCGTTGCCTCAATGGACTTGAGGAACCGAGCGAGGGGACGATTCGCGTAGGAGATACGCAATGGGAAGCAACTTCGGGCACTCAAACTAAAAAGAAAGCACTTAGGGACATTCGTTCGATAACTGGCATGGTGTTTCAATCTTTTAATTTATTTCCACATATGACTGTCATGGAAAATGTGATCTTGGCACCTACCATTGCTAAAAAAACACCTAGGAAGCTGGCTTTACAGCTTGGAGAAAATTTATTAGCTAAAGTAGGGTTGTTAGAAAAGAAGTCGGAATATCCTTCCCGTCTTTCAGGTGGCCAGCAACAGCGTGTTGCTATCGCTAGGACGCTTGCTATGCAGCCGCAAGTTTTGCTATTTGATGAGCCGACTTCAGCCTTAGATCCTGAGTTAACTGGGGAGGTATTGTCAGTCATGAAACAGCTGGCAAGGGAAGGGAATACGATGATTGTGGTCACCCATGAAATGAGATTTGCTAAAGAGGTGGCCGATCGGGTGATCTTTATGAGTGATGGTAAGATACAAGAGGAAGGCGTACCAGATCAATTTTTTGCAGATCCGGATACAGAACGTGCTCGCAAATTCTTACGACAGCTTGGCGAATAATTAGTAGGAGGGTGAAAATGTGGACATTAGTAAGGAAGCGCATTTAAGAGAGATTACAGCGAAGTCAAGAGAGATTATGGAAAGAAATAATCTTGATGCTCTAGTGGCTTCAAGCTGCGAGAACTTCTATTACCTGTCCGGTCACCCGAGTACTTTTATGTATACGTTACGAATGAACGAAGTCGCTTTGGCCGTGATGTTTCGAAATCCCAATCGTAAGACTGTCATCATAATGAATGAATTTGAAGCCGCTGGTATTCCGGGGGATTTATCGAACTGCGAAGTGAGAACTTATCCCACGTGGGTTGATGTGGATGACCCCTTTGAGCTTAGAGGGAGTCGCTTTCTAGGGAAACGTCCTACAGCACACCAAGTACAAGAAATGTACGGTGAGCTTATTCGTGTATTGGGTGAAAATGACATATCGACGGGCCGAGTAGCTGTGGAACTGAATGCTATGCGGTATCCTTCAGTCATGGCTTTGCAGCATGTATCCGAACGGTTGGAACTACGCGAGGCAAGTTCAATTTTTCATGAATTACGTGCCATAAAGACGCCATGGGAGATCGAACAACTCCGAAAGAGCTGTACCTTTGCCGAGGCAGGCATAGCCCGAACCGTTCAGGGGATTCACGTTGGTCATTCTGCTGCAGACATTGCCCATGCTTTTAAACAAGCACTAATGAGGAATAGGGAGGGATCAACGTCCCGATTTCATATGATTTCTGTAGGAGACAATTTTGCACCAGCGCATGTGTTCGATACACGCTCAAGCAAGCCTGGTGACTTGATTAAATTTGATGTTGGCGTGGATGTCGAGGGATATGGTTCTGATATCGCTCGGACATTTGTTCTTGGCTCACCTTCAAGCACAGTGGAGCGTGTGTACAATGCGTTAAGAATTGGACACGATCATTTGGTTCAGTTGATTGAACCGGAAAGATCGATGCAATCTGCATTTGACGACGTAATGAGCCTGATTCGTGGTTCAGGATTGCCCAATTATAACCGGGGACACTTAGGACATAGTGCGGGCTTGAGTCTGGCTGCAGAGGAAGCTCCATTCATAAGTCCTCAAGAGTATACCGTTTTCCGCCCAGGGATGGTAATCTGCTTAGAGACACCGTACTATGGCTATGGAGTAGGTTCGATCATGATTGAAGATATGGTACTGGTGACGGAAAACGGATGTGAGCAGCTGAATAAACTGTCAAAAGATCTTATTTCACTTTAATTTGGTTGTTCGATCGTTCTGTCATTTACATTACAGCATGTAATTATAAAGGCAGCAAACCATTACTGGGTTTGCTGCCTTTTGAGCATTCTGGTACAAGTAGGGCTAGAATAATCTTCTTGCCGTAACAAAACGCTTCTTCCATTTATCATTGAACGCCTCGAAGTGTACGCCTAGTTCTTTCGAATAGGTATGAAGCATCTGTTCATCTCCTGCATAGATGGCTACATGACCGATATCGAGCCCGCGAGCGCTGAAAAATAGGAGATCTCCTTTGCGTATTTCATTGATACCTACTTCTTTCCCTTTCAAAGCTTGGTCGTAGGAAGCTCGCGGCAGATCGATGGACATCACTTTGCTGAAAACATGTTGAACGAAAGAAGAACAATCAAACGTGCTAGTTTGACCGGATGCGGCACCGAACTCGTATGGGGTTCCCAGAAATTTGGACCCGAAAGTGATCAATTCATCCGCTTCGTTCGCAACCAAGGACTGGCTCGTATAATCGGTATACATCGGAGCAGCAGAGATGAAACCAATTGTACCGTCTTGGGATTGCACCTCCAGCCAATTCGAGTTGATTTCCCGAATTACGTGGATTCTTTCGCTTTTCGGCAGCATTCGGAGAACGCTGGCATCTGTATCTTTCTCGGGCGTTTCGCGGAGGTTGACGCCGTATTGGACGGTAGTTTCATAGTCATGAACGGATGAAATGGTAATCGAACGGGAATAGTCATGCCATTTCACGATATTGCCTAGCGTTTCACTTATAAATCGCAGTGGAACCATGGTAAATCCATCGATAATTTTGCCGGGTACAGGCAACTCTAGTCGTTCTTGATTTTTGTAAGCAACCGTTTCACCGATTTGATATGTTAAGACGGCGCCGTCTTTCATAGCTGTTACCGTTCGTGTGCTTTCGTCCCAAGAAATTCGCGCACCTTCAGCCTCAAAAAGGGTACGCATCGGAACGAGACTATAGCCGTTTTCGATAACGGTGGGAGTTTGAAAGGACATCAGATGCCCGTCCAGAAATACAGAAGGCGACTGATTTTCATCGGCACGTACGGACGTTGCATGGAGCAGGAACATGCTTAGTAACGTAATTGTCGCACCTTTACATAAACCGGTTCTTATCCTCATGTTGAATGCCCCTTATAACGTAGTAATCATATCATTCGTTATCATCCCATTCCTTAAGTCCGTATTTGATGGGTATGACTTGTGATGGCAAAAGAAAAAGGACCCCTTTCGGAGTCCTCTTCGACGGTGAGTAGATTGATGGTACTCTTGCTTTGAACCTTACTTCGCTCGGTCACTACCTCATCACATCATTGCAGTAAAGATACTACAGTAAGTGGTATGCGGCACATCTCCTCGCCTCCATATGGATTCAATAACAACTTCCCTTGTGTAAATTGTCTGCGACACAACACCTCACCACTGCTTCACCGTCGAAAGATAGTATGTCCGATCTGATAAGTCAATATACACTGAATTGCTAAAAGGAACCTCATTTGAATACATATGAAAGCAATAACACAAGGGGAGTGACCTACATGCGCCCGGGATACGGAATGTTCCAGCTACAAGCAACCAAAATGCGTCTGACTCCGCAGCTGCGAAAAGCGATAACGATCCTACAACTCTCGACACCGGAATTGCTGGAGGTTGTCCAACAGGAGATAACGGATAATCCGGTATTGGAATTTGCAGGAAACGAATGGGTGGCGTATAACGGCACTTCTAAATGTAGTCGTGGAATAAGCAGCCGTGATCAACGCTATGACCCCTTACATGACGCCGTATCGAACGATGTCTCTTTAGATAGGCATTTAATGGAGCAATTAAGATTTGTGAAAAATATCCATCCATCCATTCGTAAAATGATCTCATTTATGATTGGAAATCTAGACAACAATGGCTATTTAGTACCTTCTTTGCATGAAATTTCGGATGTATGCAAGGTCAAGCTTGCACAAGCGGAGCATGCACTAACGATTTTGCAGAGTTTTGAGCCCCGCGGCGTGGGAGCTAGAGATGTGAAAGAATGTCTGCTTCTTCAAGTCCAGCCCATGTCGGAGAGTTTTCCTTTAGTCTCTGCATTGATTCGTAGTCATCTGAAGGATGTAGCCGATTATCGCACTCATAAATTATCGACGATGCTGCAAGTGACTGCACAAGATATTCAGACTGCGATAGATGTGATCAAAGGACTAAATCCTAGACCCGGCGCAGCCTTTCACATAGAAGCTGTTCATTATATCATTCCTGAGGTCATCATCGAAAAGGCAGGTGAACAGCTTATTGTCTTATTTCATCAAGCAGCATCGTCACGACTTTCGATTAATGGGCATTACGAACGAATGGTTAAGGATAACCAAGACAATAACGAGGCAACGAAGTTTCTCTCTGGTAAATTACATACAGCGAAGTTCTTCCTGAAATGCTTGGAGCAAAGACGGAAGACCATATTCCGTGTTGCGCAAGCTATTGTGGAGGAACAAAGCGATTTTTTTTGGAAGGGAACATCCCATCTCAAACCGATGACCTTAAAACATATTGCTGATAAAGTTGGGATACATGAATCAACGGTCAGCCGCGCTACAGCTGGGAAATACGCTCAAACGCCTTGGGGCATCTTTGAACTTAAATATTTCTTTCCCTCCGGTTTGCAAGTGGGTCAAGGTGATTCAGCGTCATCTGAGCATGTAAAAGCGAGAATAAAAGATATGATTCGTGGGGAAAACCACGAAAAACCATATTCGGACCAAAAGCTGGCCGATCTTATGAAGCGGGAAGGGATTCAGATTTCTCGCCGAACCATCACCAAATATAGGGAAGAGATCGGCATTTCTTCTTCTGTGAGAAGGAAACGCATATAGTTTTAATACATCGTGATAAAGGTGTCACTTCAACGATTTGGACCATAAATTCATGTCCTCAAATTTATCATAAATATCGCAATTTTTTGTCAGCCTACCGTAATATCGGTATCCCATTTGATAGAACACGGCATTCATGCCGAACGAAAGGGCTCTAGATAAGGAGTAGGCGCATGTGATATTCCGTACGATCAATTCATCTTCCAAGGCATGCATAAGCAGTCTCATGAGTCCTTGATTGCGATACGCGGGAAGTGTAGCGCAATCCGTCATTTCCGCATTGGCATAGACCGTATTGATCTCTGCGGATGCGGCGCTGATCAGCCCATCCGGCGATTCGACGAGATAATATATCGTTCCTTCCAGCATGGTTTTCTCAACATACATTGGATTGTTCATCGGTGTCGGGTACGTTTGGAAAATGTGATCGTACAGCTCCGAAAGCTGTTCAGCATCCTCCAATCGAGCTATGCGCAGTGTACAGTTGTTCGGCACCTCTGGCCTTTCTGGCTTGAGGGGAAGAGCGAGCACCTGCTTGAGAATGTGATCCTCTTCCAGCCAGTAGTCACTGGTCCTCCGCTCAAGATCGTCATAGAGAGCCATACAGTAAGCGTCGCGACCGTTGAAATATCCTTTGTAAATTCCCTCCAGCATACAGCCCTTCGATAACAAAGTCTGCCAGTCATCCTCTCGCGATTTGATGAACACTTTGGTCAGAGCATGATTTGTGGCAATTTCGGCTATTCGCACGAAGATGCTATCTAGATTTCCCTGATAGTCATCCACCCGCAACCTTTTATTCAAATTATCAAGGCAAAACATGATCATATAATCGGTACCGTTTTCAACTTGATTCGTATAGGTTGGCAGATCACTAGACATCCAGCATCCCCCCTTTACCCTTCCTTTTGCTGCAAAAATATAACAACTGCCAAAAGTCTGGCGGCTCTTCCCATGACTAGCTACCTGTCAAAATGGGTATAGCCCAACTGCAAAAGTTGGCATCCTTTTTGCATCATGAAGAAATAGGCGTAAGAATGTTCTATACCATATGAAGGAGGACGGACGCATATGAATTGCGTGTGGTGTGAAACGGAAGATATTCGTGAAAGTGTCAAAGATTGCTATTGGATTATGCCAGATGGGAGACTGGCGGTTCAGATTTTGGAAATTCCCGCTATCGAATGTCCTAACTGCCGTACTTACGTATTAGAGAGCACCGCGCAACTAATCGAGGAGAAACTGTATTGGCATGATGTGTCCGCGCTCGGAACCGCATTTCGTTATGAAGATCTGTTGAACGCTCCGCGGGTGAAGAATTGGTTTCTTAAATAAAACCTTAGCAATCGTGAACAGTGGGGGATGCCTTATGAAGCGGGAGCATGTCATTAAGCCGGTATTGGATCACCATTATCCCACCATTCAATATGGGAAAGGCGTTTATTTATTCGATGATCAAGGCAAAGCCTATTTAGATGGTTCCTCGGGAGCTGTGACAGCCGGTATCGGGCACGGGGTACAAGAAATTATTGATGCGATGCTGGAGCAGGCGAGCAAGGTTTCCTTTGTTTATCGCTCTCAGTTCACAAGTGAACCCGTAGAAAAGTTGGCGGAGAAGCTGAGCAATCTGGCCCCAGGCAACGATTACTGGTCTTTCTTCGTGAACAGCGGATCTGAAGCTACCGAGACCGCGATGAAAATTGCGATTCAGCACTGGCAAGAGAAAGGACGCTTAGGTAAAAATAAAGTGATCTCCAGACGGATGAGCTACCACGGGATAACGATGGGTGCTCTCTCGATGTCAGGACATGTACTACGAAGAAGACGATTTATTCCCTTATTAGAGGACTATCCGGTCGTCGCAACCCCTTATTGCTATCGCTGTCCGCTCGGTAAAACTTATCCGGATTGCCATTTGGCATGCGCGAACGATTTGGCAACCGCCATCAAGCGTATCGGTGCTGAACATATCGCCGGCTTTATCGCGGAGCCGATCATTGGAGCAGCAGGCGGTGCTATCGTTCCGCCAGAAGGCTACTACAAGAAGATCAAAGAGATTTGCGAACAGAATGACATCTTATTCATCGCCGATGAGGTCATGACTGGGATTGCCCGCACAGGAGCTATGTTCGGTATGGAACACTATGGCGTTGAACCAGATCTAATGGCACTGGGCAAAGGCATGAGCGCAGGCTACACGCCGATGGCAGCGACGCTAGCCAAAGATCATGTGATGGAACCTATATTAAATGGCTCCAAAAGTATCATGTCTGGCCATACCTACAGTGCAAATCCTCAATCGGCGGCCGTTTCACTGGCGGTTCTTCACTATATCGAGAAATACCACTTAGTCAAAGCTGCTGAGATCAAAGGCCATTATTTGCTCGGGAAGTTGCGAAACATGGCTGATGGTATCGAGAGTATTGGCGATGTGCGGGGGCAAGGGCTTCTTCTAGCCTTGGAATTCGTCACTGATCGGACCGATAAGCGACCGTTTCCATCTCGCTTAGGAGTCACTTCACGGATCATCGAGAAAGCCATTCATAAGGGGCTTCTCGTTTACCCGGCAGGAGGCGCGGTGGATGGGGAAGGGGATGCCATCATTGTGGCGCCGCCTTTGGTCATTACCGAGGAAGAAATCGACCAACTCGTACGCATTTTGGAGGAATCCATTCTGGAAGTCATAGCTGAAGTAACCCCATCCGCATTGGAGGAGATAGGATGATGCCAAATGAGAGTTCTCATGAAGCCTTTGGTGGAAAAATTAGGACTTTAGAAGAAGCCCTCCAAAAGATAACTTATGGTTGTACACTGATGTACGGCGGGTTCGGGGGCATAGGAACGCCTCCAACGTTGATCGAGGGTATTTTGGAAAAAGGCGTTGGAGATTTAACCCTCATTGGCAATGATACCGGATTTCCCCATATCGGTATTGGGCGGTTAGTCACGGCAGGTCGCGTGAAGAAGGTAATCGCCTCCCATATCGGCTCTAATCCTAACGCTGGTCAAATGATGGAAGAGGGTACGTTGGAGGTCGTCTTTTACCCGCAAGGAACGCTTTGCGAGAAAATTCGGGCAGGCGGTGTAGGGCTTGGCGGAATCCTCGTGGATGTTGGCGTCGGAACGATCATGGAGCGGGGGAAAGAGACTGTTTCCATCGACGGAAAAACATATCTCGTGGAGCCGGCTTTAACGGCAGACGTCGCCATTGTTCATGCGAGTAAAGCCGATCCATACGGGAATCTTGTCTACGATAAAAGCGGCAGAAATCTCAACCCCTTGGTCGCCATGGCCGGAAAGTTGACCATTGCCGAAGTAGACGAGATTGTTCCACTTGGTGAGCTGGACCCCGAAAATATCGTTACACCGGGCATTTTCGTCGATATGGTCATTTTGAGCAGAGGGGTGACTTGGGAATGGGTATGGGAAAAGAAACCCGCGACCGAATAGCAAAGCGGGCTGCTCAAGAACTAAAGAACGGCATGGCCGTCAATCTAGGAATTGGCATCCCAACGAAGGTTGCGGATTATGTTCCTGAAGGCATTCAGGTCGTTTTTCATGCAGAGAATGGGATATTGGGTGCAGGGGGCGCCCCACTCACGGGTGAAGAAGATGCTTTTCTCTGCAACGCGGGCGGATACCCTATTACGATTGCCAACGGTGCTTCCTACTGCGATAGCGCCATTGCGTTTGCCATGATTCGCAGAGGCTGTATCGATATCACGATACTTGGAGCGCTTGAGGTGAGTGAGCGAGGGGATTTGGCCAATTGGATCGTACCGGGGAAGCGGGTTGCAGGGATCGGCGGGGCGATGGAACTTGCGCAAAAAGCCAAAAAAGTCATCGTTCTGATGAACCATGTGAATCGGCAGGGGGAATCTAAGGTGAAAAAACAATGCGACTTGCCGCTAACGGCACTAGCCTGTGTGAAATTAATTATTACGGAAATGGCGGTAATGGAGGTTACGGATCAAGGACTTCTTTTAAAAGAAATCATGCTGCCTTATACCGTTGAGGAGGTTGTCCGTCATACGGAAGCTTCATTAATCATGCCGGAAGCCATTTCGTATATTCCATAAACGTTGTATAAAGGTGAATTCACGTACCACAAGGGGGGATATCCTTTGCTCATTAGGAGCGCTGACCTGCAAAAGAAAATTCATGATTGGATTACACATCAACGAGATGAAGGAACCTGTTTTCTACAGAAACTCGTAAAGATTCCCAGCACACAAGGCAACGAACAGGAGGCGCAACTCCTTATTGCGGAAAAATTGCGAACGTTAGCGCTCGACGTTGATGTGTGGGAGCCAGATGGCGAGGCCCTAGAGAAACATCCGTATTTTTGTTCCCCTAGAAACCGTTTCACAGGCAGTCCCAATGTCGTTGGTGTCATGAAGGGGGTTGGAGGCGGTCGGTCTATTTTGCTTAATGGTCACATGGATGTCGTACCAGAAGGAAATCGGGCGCAATGGCAGGATGATCCTTTTAGCGGCAATGTAGTGGACGGGAAGCTGTATGGGCGCGGGGCGACGGATATGAAAGGCGGAAACGTCTCGCTTCTTCTTGCTGTGGAGGCTATTCAGAGTCTAGGTATCAAGCTGAAAGGCGATGTTATTTTTGAAAGCGTCATTGAAGAAGAAAGCGGAGGGGCAGGGACACTGGCTGCTCTTGTAAGAGGCTATCGAGCCGATGCAGCCCTTATTCCAGAACCTACCAATTTACGCATATTTCCGAAGCAGCAGGGCTCCATGTGGTTTCGCATCGAGGTCAAAGGCCGATCGGCTCATGGCGGAACGAGATATGAAGGCGTTAGCGCCATTGATAAAAGTATGGCTGTGATTCAACATATTCGGGAGCTTGAGGAGGTTAGAAATGCACGGGTCTCGGATCCTCTGTATGCCAATAACCCGATCCCGATCCCCATTAATATCGGTGTTATTCAGGGAGGCAATTGGCCATCTTCTGTTCCTGATAGCGTAAAGTTGGAGGGAAGGATGGGCGTTGCCCCGGAGGAGAAGCTGGAAGAGGCTAAGGAGGAAATGTGCCGGTGGTTGGCAATGCTTCGTGTAAAAGACCCTTGGTTCGAAGCGCATCCGCCTAGTGTGGAATGGTTCGGCGCACAATGGGTTCCGGGCAGCGTCGATCCCGAGCACGCCTTGATGCAAGTTCTTATGCAGCAATATCGGGAAGTTAGACACGAAGAACCTATAATTGAAGCCTCGCCATGGGGCACAGACGGCGGTTTGCTCACGCAGCTAGGCGAAACGCCTTGTATCATTTTCGGCCCAGGCATCACGCAAGTGGCCCATTATCCGAATGAGCACATTGTACTCGAACATGTGTTTGAGGCAGCGGAGATCATCGCATTAACCTTGATACATTGGTGTGGTTTGGAAGGAATGGAGGCTTAAGGATGGATCAGAATCCGAAACGGACGAAATACATTGAGATGAAAACGGCGATCCCAGGGCCTCAAGCCCAGCTGCTGCTGGAACGGCGTATGGCAAGCATTCCAAGAGGTCCATTCAATACGGTGCCAACCTTTGCTGCAAAAGGGGAGGGAGCACTACTAACAGATGTAGATGGAAATACGTTCATCGATTTTGCCGGTGCAATCGGCTCTCTTAACGTTGGCCATTGTCCACCAAAAATCGTGGAAGCGCTAAAGGCACAACTGGACCACTACCTGCATCCTTGCTTTCATGTCATGATGTATGAGCCTTACGTGCAATTGGCTGAGAAGCTCAATGCGTTGACGCCGGGGGACCATCCCAAGAAAACGTTCTTCTTGAACAGCGGTGCCGAGGCTGTTGAGAATGCGGTGAAAATCGCACGTAAATATACGGGCCGAAGAGCTGTGATATCCTTCGAGCGAGGCTTTCACGGAAGGACATATATGGCAATGTCTTTAACCAGTAAGGTAAAGCCTTATAAGAACGGTTTCGGCCCTTTTGCACCTGATACGTACAAAATGCCCTATCCCTACTACTATCGTGCTCCTACCGGGATGTCGCAGGATGAGGTTGATGAGCAGCTTTTGCAGAAATTCGAGGACTTTTTCCTTTCGGAAGTCCCCGGTGAAGAGGTTGCAGCCATCATCATGGAGCCGGTTCAAGGCGAAGGGGGCTTTGTAATCCCATCCGTCAGATTCGTGCAAGGATTGAAAGCAATATGTGAAAAATACGGTATTCTATTTATTGCCGATGAAGTGCAGACAGGATTCGGGCGTACAGGCAAAACCTTTGCGACGGAACACTTCGGCGTTGTGCCGGATTTAATGACTATGTCTAAATCGATTGCGGCCGGGCTTCCGATTAGTTCTGTGACCGGACGAGCGGAGATCATGGATGCACCTGCTATCGGGGAAATCGGCGGTACCTATGGAGGAAGCCCGCTCGGTTGTGTAGCTGCCCTACAAGTCATTGACATGTTAGAGAAGGATAGACTGGCTGAACGGGCGGTATCGATTGGGGGAATGGTAAGCGAACGCTTCCTTCGGCTGCAACAGGAAGTCGGTTGTATTGGAGACGTGAGAACATTAGGCGCCATGAGTGCGATTGAGTTAGTAAAGGATCAGTCATCGAAAAAACCAGATAAAGATCTAACGACTCGGATTTTGCAAGAGGCGCATCAACGGGGTGTGATCGTGATGGGGGCAGGCATATACAGCAATGTAATTCGTATGTTAAGTCCGCTGGTCATAACGGATGAACAGCTTGCGGAGGGTTTGGATGTTCTGGAGCAAGCGGTGAAGACGTGTCTTAGTCCGACTATATCTTCATAACCTAATCGGAAGGAGGGAAAGGCAGCATGAAAAAGCATCTTTTTATCGAGGGGGCATGGGTGGAATCGGGTCAGTATCGTCCTTTATTCTCACCCTATAGCGGTGAACAAATCGCCGAAGTGGCTGTTGCAGGACCGGCCGAAGTGGAGCATGCGATTGAAGCGGCTGAAAGAGCCAGACCTCGAATGGCGAAGATGCCTGCACATGAACGGGCAGCGATTCTGGAGAAGCTAGCTCATTTGATCCGCGAGAAGAAGGAGGATTGCGCCCGTCTGATCGCACTTGAAGCCGCTAAACCGATAACAACGGCAAGAATTGAGGTAGAGCGAACGATCGCAACCTACAAGTTTGCCGCTGAGGAATCGAAGCGGATTCATGGTGAAACGATCCCCATGGATGCGGCTCCAGGAGGTGAGGACCGTGTCGCGTATACGATACATCAGCCTTTGGGGGTCGTTGCAGCCATCACACCTTTTAATTTTCCGATGAATCTGGTTGCGCACAAGATAGGTCCTGCAATCGCTGCAGGCAATACGATTGTCCTCAAACCAGCTGGCCAAACGCCGTTATCCGCTTTATTAATGGCGGAGCTGTTGCAGCAGGCGGGTCTTCCGGAAGGGGCGTTAAATGTGGTTACAGGTAGTGGAAGCGTGATTGGGGACATCTTGGTGCGGGATAAACGAATTAAAGCCGTGACCTTTACCGGAAGTCCGGAGGTTGGGATCGCAATCCGCAATAAGGCAGGTTTGAAGAAGGTAATCTTAGAATTAGGGTCTAATTCTGCGCTCATCGTGGATCATGGGGTTGATGTGGATGCCATGATCGCAAGGGCGGTCACAGGCGCATTTTCCTATGCAGGTCAGGTTTGCATCTCCCTTCAACGTATTTATGTGCACGCGCAGCTTTTCGATGATTTTATCCGAAAATTCGTAGCTCAAACAGAGAAGCTTTGTTTAGGTGATCCTTTGGATCCAACAACGGATGTGTCGGCATTAATCGGCCTGCGAGACGTTGAACGTTCCTTGCAATGGATCGCCGAAGCTGAGAAGCTTGGCGCCATTGTAGCGACAGGGAATAGGAGAATAGGGAATATCGTTCAGCCTACCGTCCTGCTTCATGTTGCTTCTTCCGCAAGCGTATCGTGCCAAGAAGTATTTGCCCCGATTGTGATGATCAATAAAGTCTCGTCGATAGAAGAAGCCATTGAACTGGTGAATGACTCCAATTATGGCCTACAAGCCGGTATTTATACGCAAAATATCCGAACAGCACTTGCCGCTGCGGAAGCTTTAGAGGTTGGAGGGGTTATGATCAATGATATTCCCACTTTCCGTGTAGACCATATGCCGTATGGCGGCGTGAAGGAAAGCGGGACTGGTCGTGAGGGCGTTAAGTACGCCATTCGTGAATTGACGGAATTGAAGTTGATTTGTATGAAAAAGTAGGCGGGAATTGCGAGGATTAGCCGGAAATTGGTGCGAATATTGGGGCAATACTTGTCAGCGTTCGTCAATATGAAAAGGCACCCGTGTTGGGTGCCTTTTCAAGTTTGGCTTGCGGGTAGCCGTCCGCGACATCACGGCTATTATTTGCGCCAAATAAGCTACAGGATATCCAACTATTCGACTGGTATCTCCTTTGAATGTTCCTGTTTCTCCTTGTGCTGCGCCTTCATCAATTTGTCTTTCATCTCATCCCTCATCGGCCTTTTATCCTTCAACGACATATGTTCGGGTGTTTCCTGATAGGTTTTCCTTCTGCCGATCCGGCGCAAATTTTCTGGCACTAGGTTAAATTTTTCATCTTTCATGAGCGCAATGATGCCGGTGCTTTCAGGCTGTTGCTGGATGCCAAAGATTTCATTGAAATATTCGTCGGCGCGGCCAGGTGTATAGTTTTTTGGCTCGGGGTATCCAACGATAACTCCTTCGTAATTTCGTAGAATGACCTTATCCTGGCTTTGCGAGATCAAATAGTTCGGCTGAAGCGCGATTTTCCCGCCACCGCCAGGCGCATCGACGACGAAGGTTGGTACTGCATAGCCTGAAGTATGGCCGCGAAGAGATTCAATAATTTCGAGACCTTTGGAAACAGGTGCCCGGAAATGACCAATGCCCTCGGATAAATCGCATTGATAAATATAGTACGGACGAACACGTATTTTCACAAGATCATGCATGAGCTTCTTCATGATATAGGTGCTGTCGTTGATGCCCGCTAGTATAACCGATTGATTGCCTAGAGGAACACCAGCATTCGCTAGCATTTCGCAGGACTTTTTCGCTTCTTCTGTAATTTCCAAAGGATGATTGAAATGCGTATTCAGCCAAACTGGGTGATATTTTTTAATAATATTGCACAAATGCTCTGTAATTCGCTGCGGGAATACAACAGGGGCCCTAGTGCCGATACGAATGATCTCGACATGGGGGATCACCCGCAAATTCTTCAAAATATACTCTAAAATATTGTCGTTAATTAATAAGCCATCCCCGCCAGAAAGCAGAACGTCTCTTACCTCCGGCGTATTTCGGATATAGGCAATCGCATCATCCAACTGTTTTTTGGGAACTCCCATGCCTACCTGGCCAGAAAAACGGCGGCGCGTGCAATATCTGCAGTACATCGAGCATTGGTTCGTTACCAAAAATAACACCCGGTCCGGATAACGATGCGTTAAGCCAGGGGTAGGGGAGTCTTCGTCTTCGAATAGGGGATCTTCAAGATCATATTTGGTTTTCAATAACTCAGCGGAAATGGGGACAGATTGCATCCGAATCGGGCATCGCGGGTCATCTGGATTCATCAATGAAGCGTAATAAGGGGTAATATTTAAAGGGATCGTTTGTGTAGATATGCGAACGCCTTCTTCTTCCTCGGGCGTTAAATTCACTACTTTCTTCAGATCTTCTAAAGTACGAATGGTATGAGTCAACTGCCAAAGCCAATCATTCCACTGCACATCCGTTACGTTCTTCCATAGCTCAACTTGTTTCCAGTCACGTCGTTCCATCATTGCACCTCCAGTAAAGTTAACCTCTCATGGATAGTAAGATGCAAGAAGGATGCCAACTTTCACGATAAAGTAAAAAAGACTCCTTGCGGAGCCTTGATCGTGTGATGTTTATGGCTTTCTTATGATGCCGTAGCGATTTAGTTTATATTGTAACGCTTGCCGTTTGATACCAAGCGCTTGTGCGGTGAGCGTGATGTTATATTGATGAATCTCCAGTGCATCCGTGATCGTTTCCTTTTCCAATTGCTTCACTTTATCAGTTAATTTACCGGCAGATATCGTATTCATTTCATTGTTCCACGAAGCGGAATGAAGGGAGGGAACTGTCGTTTTTTTATAATTTTCCAAGAAATAAGCAGGGAGGTGTTGTACGTCAATGGTTTCACATTCCAGCTCCATCATATTGTAGGTGGATTCGATGGCATGGCTTAATTCACGTATATTCCCAGGCCAATGATAGGTCACTAATTTATTCAAAGCGGCTGGCGATATCCCGATAATTTTCATGCCGAATAGATGATTAAATTTCTCAATAAAGTGCTGAGTCAGGAGAGGAATATCTTCTTTTCTTTGCACAAGTGGAGGAAGGTACAGGTTCACGACATTTAGCCGGTAAAAAAGATCGCTGCGCAGCAATCCTTTGGCTAATGCTTCCTTCGGATCAATATTCATGGCTGTAATGATGCGAACATCGACATGCTGTTCCTGTGTTCCCCCGACTCGACGCACAATCCCGTCTTGAAGTACCCGTAATAATTTGGCCTGCAGAAATAAATCCAAGCTATTTAATTCGTCCAGAAAGAGCGTTCCCCCGTTAGCTTGTTCAAATAATCCAGCACGGTCAATCGCACCAGTGAACGCTCCTCTAGCCGTTCCAAACATTATACCTTCCATCAGCTCATTAGGGACAGCCGCACAATTTTGAGCTATAAATAGACGGTTTCTGCGGGCTCCTGCGTTGTGTATGCTTTGGGCGAACAATTCCTTTCCCGTTCCAGTAGGACCTGAAAGCAACACAGGCGAGCTAGTTCGTGATGCCTTTTTGGCGAAGGAGACGGTATGTAAGAAGGATTCATTTGTACCAATTAAATCGCTGAAATGATAGCGAGCGGAGCTTGCGTTTTTCTTATCCTTCGAAGGTGATTCGTAGACTTGATGACGGAGATCAAGAATTTGGTCGTGAAGATGAACAATGCTTGTGATATCCTTGGCCACCTCTAGAGCACCGATGATTTGACCATTTTCCATTAACGGATAGGTGCTATTTATTGTCGTGATTCTTTTCCCCGTTACACTCACGTAGGTTTGAATTTTTTCTCGAATCTCTGTCCCAGTCTGCAGTACTTTCATGAAGGTGCTCGTTTCATTCGTTAGGGAGGGAAAGAGATCGAAGAAGTTCTTTCCTACCACTTGTTCTCGCTTAAAACCATCGGTTTCAGCCATTTTATCATTATAAAAAATGGTTATTCCCTGGTTATCAATCAGATGAACACCGACATCAATGATATTCAGCATTTGCTCAAAATACTTAGATCCATGATCGTTCTGCTCGGACATTATGTTCACCCGCCTCACGAAGTAAGGTTTAATGGTTCCATGTACAGCTTATGATTTTTTGAAGGGGATAATGACCATTCGTAATGAAGATTGAAGCCCACTTTTTCTGTCAAAACTGTTAATAAAACTTTCCGAGAGTAGATGAGTGTTGAAAATGAAGGATATTTCTTTTAAGGCTCTAGCAATTACTAATGAAATTGATCTGAACAAAATCGCCATCCATTGCGGCATTCCCAAAAAATACACATGGGAACAGCCTTTAATCCTAAGAGGTGAACTTCTTTCATCGATCCTTCATAAAGATATAGATGCATTCCAACAAGTATTAGTCTTTTCTTTTGGCAGCGTTGTCTTTATTAATCACGCTCATAAGGATGAAATAACTGTTTTCTTGAAATTTCTCCAGACATTTGAGCCTAATATTGAGCTGCAATATGTAGACAGATACATGGAAAATTACAGCCTTCACATCGAGGACATCGAAAGCATGGAGTTGACTGACAAGTATGTGGTGGTATCGGAGTATGAGTTCTTTTACCCTGAATTAATATCCATAGTACTGGCAAAATCGGTTGCACTTGAGAAAATAGAGGAACAGCTCGGCAAAATCCATGATAGCCTCGAAATTATGATTGATCGACTTGAGAAAGGAAAGCTCCGTGTTGGTAACAAAGAATTGGCAAGAACGACCGCAAAAATCGTCCGTCATGAGTATAATACCCTTGCCTATATCATGATTTTAGATAAACCAGATTTAACTTGGACAAATAGTACAGCTAGCCATTTTTATGATGGGATGATTGAATTTTTTGAATTGAACGATCGATTTAAAATTCTTAAAAGCAAAACAGATATTTTGTATCACATCTTAGAGGGCTTTTCAAATATTAGTCATTCGATCCGGGGACTTTTCGTGGAATGGATTGTTGTAATTCTGATTGTTATTGAGGTCGTCTTGACGATATTACAAATCTTAGGATGGATTCCCTCACATTAGTCAACATACCTAACAATGATGTTAATATAAAAAGACGAAAGAACGCGCTATATGGTCGCTGTTAGCTCGTCTTTTTCATACGATCGACTGTTCATTTTATTGGAACTTTGAAGTACCACAACAGAGCTGCAATAATTATTAAAGAAATCATGTAGGCACGTAGTGGTTTGATATGATGCAGTCTAAGCATAGGAAACATCATGACATCAAACAACACCGAGTACCAAAATGTCCAGCCATTTTGGTACGAGATTCTTCCGAAGAATTGTAATGCTAATTCGACAATTGAGTAAATAAATATCCATTTTAATAAATACTTGAACTGCTTTAACTTAGTCGTTGTCGGATATCTTGAGAGGAAAAGAAGAATGTTCAGGGGCATTGTTATTACTGCATATACAAGGACTGTTATCCGACGATTATAAAGAAAATCAGGATGAAATATCCACAAATTAAAGTCATGGGCTAGATATTCATACAAAAGTCCACCAGCCATGATAAACAACATAGTTGTGTGATACTTGTGCCAATTTTTCCAATCTGCCCAACGCCAAACTGAATAAATAGTAAATAAAGCTATTACAAGATGCATATGAATTGACCACCTTCGTTAAGTTGCTCATGTTGTAAGGTTTATTTTACCCACATTTCTTTGGATTCAACAAAATAATGGATATTTGGAAGTACACCCCTTAGAAGATTATAGGTGGTGTATTTTGTTATGGTCATATTTTAATCAACATCTTATGGGAGACAATTGGGTAAGACATACTTTGTTGATGATTTATGGAAATATGGGAATAGTATCATTAAATTGAATCACTAGGTGAGTGAAATATGTTGAATGACGTTAAAATATCCGTGAGCCAATTTGCTGTACTTGTGATCATATATACGATAGGGACTACAATTCTGATTATTCCGTCTGGACTTGCCGCGGATGCCAAACAAGATGCCTGGATAGCAGCTATCCTTGGAGTTGGTCTAAATTTGTTAGTCGTTTGTTTATACAACAGAGTAGGAGATTATTTTCCTCACATGACCCTAGTCGAATACAATGAAAGATTGTTTGGAAAATGGCTTGGAAAGTTATTCTCCTTCATTTTTATTTTTTTTGCTTTTATAGGAGCGGCTACGGTCTTGTTTTATATGGGGAATTTTGTGAACACACAAGTTATGTCTGAAACCCCCATACAAGCCGTAAATCTAATATTTGCCATCGTAGTTGTCATGGGCGTGCGTCTTGGGCTTGAAACCTTAGTCCGTGCAGCAGAGATTTTTTTTCCATGGATCATTATGTTATTTATTATTTTGGTTATTTGTCTATTACCGGAGATTCATATTGAAAAGTTGCAGCCTATTTTCACAGTTGGAGTTAAACCACTAATAAAAGCGGCCTTATCCGTTGCCGGTACTTCGTCACTTCCTTTAATCGTGCTGTTTATGATATTCCCAGCTCATGTCAATCATAATCAAAAAGCAAAAAAAGCGTACTTAATTGCTGCTTTACTAGGTGGAATTTGTTTTGTCATCATCACCTTTTTATGCATATCGGTTTTGGGAACTAAAATGACGGAAAGACATATGTTTCCAAGTTATGCTTTAGCCAAACAGATAAACATTGGTAATTTTTTGGAACGTGTTGAAATCCTTATAGCGGGGATATGGTTTCTAACGGTTTATTTTAAGGCAACCTTTTATTTTTATGGTTTCGTTATAGGGCTAGCTCAAATTTTGAATATAAAAGATTATCGTCCGCTCGTTTTGCCCTTAGGGATGCTTCTTGTTGTATATTCGCTTGTGGTATATCCCAATGTTGCTTATATGGCAGAATTTGATTCCAAAACTTTTATCCCCTACGCGATAACTATTGGGCTGGTGTACCCACTACTCATACTTGGGGTTAGTGCATTTCGAAAGTCAATTTCAACGATTAAGAATACTTGAGTAGGTGGGGATACCATGGATTTCATCGAGAAAATTTTTCGGAATAGCAATAGCCACGCATTGGAAACAAGGCTCAATCAGAGTGGCTTGTCGAGCTCAAAGGAGTCACTTGAGGTGTCGCTTGATCTTAACATCGACAAAATCAAGAAAGCTTTTGGAAATAGTAACGATATCGTTACCCAAACCATCCTTCTCAATGAAGGAGATTCGATACGAATGGGTACTATTTACATCAATGGACTGGTTAATCCAATTTCGATTCAAACCCTGCTTACTGAAAATCTAAAAGTCGATTCATGTGAGTATCCGCTTAATGCTTTAAGAAATTCAATGAGTACACTTGGTCAAGTTCGTGATATTCCTGATTATGAAACCTTATTTCAATCTATTTTATCGGGTTTAACGGTTATTTTACTGGATGGTTGTGTACAGGGGTTGGCGTCGAATACACAAGGCGGGGAGCGTCGTTCTGTTGAAGAACCAACCACTCAATCCGTCGTAAGGGGACCCCGGGAAGGGTTTACTGAGCAAATAAGCACCAACGCAGCACTCATTAGACGCAAAATTAAAGACGCCAACTTATGGATGGAATCTATGACAATCGGGCGTGTAAGCAAGACGGAAGTCGCTATCATGTATATGAATGGAATTGTGAATGACAAGCTGGTGACGGAAGCAAGAATTCGGCTCGGGCGTATCGATATTGATGCGATTTTTGAAAGTGGTAATGTCGAAGAATTGATCCAAGATGAAACATACACGCCATTCCCTACCTTATACAATACGGAACGCCCCGATGTTATCGCCGCAGGTTTAATGGAAGGGCGTATTGCTATTCTTGTCGATGGTACTCCCTTTGTGCTTATGGCGCCTGCCTTGTTCACTCAATTTTATCAATCTGCTGAGGATTATTACCAACGAGCGGATTTTGCAACACTCCTTCGTTTTCTTCGTTATGTTTGTTTTTTCATATCTTTGTTGGCTCCATCCTTATACATTGCTATTACCACCTTTCACCAAGAACTGTTGCCGTCCACGCTTTTGATCAGTTTAGCCGCTCAAAGAGAAGGGATCCCTTTCCCAGCTTTTATCGAAGCGGTTGTCATGGAAGTTACATTCGAAATCCTTCGAGAGGCCGGAGTGAGATTACCGAAGACTGTCGGACAAGCTGTATCAATTGTTGGAGCATTAGTCATCGGGCAAGCAGCAGTAGAAGCAGGTTTAGTATCTCCTGCGATGGTTATTATAGTAGCCATCACGGCCATTTCTAATTTTGTGATTCCTTCCTTCAATATGGGGATTACGATTCGGATTTTAAGATTTCTTTTAATGCTTATCGCGGCTTCTTTTGGTTTATTTGGTGTTACTGTGGGGCTTATCGCTATCGTCCTTCATTTGTGCAGTTTAAGGTCTTTCGGAGTTCCATACATGTCTCCAATGGCACCGTTTATCTTAGAGGATCAGAAAGATACCATTTTTCGTTTTCCGCAATGGGCCTTATTTGCAAGGCCGCGGCTCATCAGTCAAAAAAATAACATTCGTGAGAACAATGCTTCTTCGAATAAGCCTGAAACCAGGTCGTAGATAAGGAGTCATGGGTAATGCGAAGATATGTAATACTGTCCTTGGCTTTGTTCATCATGATGGGATTATTAACGGGATGCTGGAGTCGGCGCGAGCTTAATGATCTCGCCATTTCGGTTGGTATGGGTTTTGATAAAAAAGATGATCAAGTGCAGGTGACGATTCAAATTGTTAATCCCGGTGCAGTAGCTTCCAAGAGAGGGGGGTCTGGTGTGAGTACACCCGTAAGCACCTTTAAACAGACATCCAAAACCATTTTTGAAGCTTTAAGAAAGATGACTACACAAAGCCCCAGAAAGGTGTATTCTTCCCATCTTCGGATTCTTGTGATCAGCGAAGAATTGGCTAGAGAAGGGATTACGCCCATTCTAGATGGGATTTCAAGAAATCATGAAATGCGATCTGATTTCTATATCGTTGTAGCCAGAGGAACAACTGCTGAGAATGTTTTAAATATTCTAACGCCTATCGAGAAAATCCCCGCAAATAAATTGTTTTCCACTTTAGAGTTGTCTGAAAAGGTTTGGGCTCCTACGGTAAAAGTAAGATTAGATACATTAATTAACGATCTGCAAACAGAGGGAAAAGATCCTGTATTAACAGGCATACAAATCAAAGGTGATCCGAGCAAAGGTGGCTCATTGAGTAATCTGAATCGAACAGCCCCAATATCATACTTACAATATTCGGGAATCGCGATTTTTAAAAAAGATAAACTTGTAGGTTGGCTTAATGAAAAAGAAAGTAAAGGCTACAATTATATTTTAGATAACGTTAAAAGCACGATCGGAAATCTAACTTGCCCAAAAGGCGGGACTCTAGCACTTGAAGTGGTGCGAACTAAAACGAGTATGAGAGGAAAAGTGGAGAACGGCAAACCTCAAATTGTTATAAATGTTTTTCTAGAGGATAATGTGGGTGAAGTCCAATGTAAAATCGATCTCATGGATCCTCAAAGCATAATGGAACTTGAGAAAACAGCGCAAAAAGAAGTGCAAACCATCGTGTATTCCGCTATTCAAAAAGCAAAAAAATATGATGCGGATATTTTCGGTTTTGGTGAAGCGATTTATCGTGCCGACCCCAAATATTGGAAAGAAAACAAAGGCAACTGGCAGGAACAATTCCTTGATTTACCTGTGCTTGTAAATACAGAAGTGAAGATTCGCCGTCTGGGTACAGTAAGTGATTCTCTGGTACAAAAAACAAAGGAATGATTGAAATGTGGACTATTGCTGCAATACTTTTGGCTTCTACAGGTATCGCGATACTGGAGATCCCATCGCTTATGAAGAAAAGGCAGTATAAAGAATTCATAATTGTTTGTGGTTTATTATTGCTAGGCACAATACTAAGCATTGTCCAAAGTTTGCATATGAGAATACCCAATCCTTTAGATTTCATCACCTTTGTTTTTCAACCTTTTAGCAAATTCATACTTGGGTTATTGCAATAAAATGAGTTAATACGAGAGGAGGTATAGTGAATATATGGGGAAAGTTGTAATTAGTATCCGGCAATTTACCATTCTCGTCACACTATTTACAGTAGGAAGCTCCATATTAATAACCCCATCCAGCCTCGCCACGGAAGCAAAACAAGATGCATGGATAGCCGGCATTCTAGCTGTATGTCTTGGTTTGCTGACCGTATTTTTATATCATGCATTGGTAAGGCAATTTCCTAAACAAACATTGATGGAGATGTGCGAGGGAATTTTCGGCATTTGGATAGGTAAAATAGTTTCTTCACTTTACTTTAGTTTTTTCTTCCTCCTTGCAGCGCTAGTATTACGTAACATCGGCGACTTTATAACAACCCAGGTTCTCCCAGATACGCCGCTACAATTTATTCTCATGATCTTTCTCGGCGTCGTTATTATGGCAATTTGGCTCGGTCTTGAAACGATTGCACGTGCGGGAGAGATTTTTTTTCCGTGGGTTATGCTTTTCTTTTTTGCTATGGTTTTGTTTCTACTGCCGCAAATCCGAGTCATTCAACTTAAACCTATACTTGGCGATGGCATTATTCCTGTCATCAGAGCGAGTTTACCCTTTACGGGAACCCCCTTTATGGAACTTATTGTAGTATTAATGGTTATTCCTTGTGTGAATTGCGCCAAAGAAGCTAATAAAGCTTTTCTTGTGGGAACGATGATCGCGGGATTATTATTGATTATTTTAACTTTGATATCGATTCTTGTTCTTGGTGCAGGTATGACCGCAAGACATCTGTATCCAAGTTATAACTTAGCTAAAATCATCAGCGTTGGTCGATTTCTGGAAAGAGTGGAAGTCATAATGGCGGGGATCTGGTTTATTACGATCTTTTTTAAACTTACAATCTGTTTCTACGCTTCAGTACTTAGTTTCGCTCAAATTATGAATATGAAAGAAATTCGCCCCCTACTTTTCCCATTGGGGATGATTCTGATTGTGTTATCCATTCTTTCATACCCAAACGAAAGCTATTTCCTTAACTTCGTTTCAAAAATATGGTTTCCTTATGCCTTCACATTTGGATTACTGCTCCCATTATGTATGATTGGTGTGGCACTCATTCGAAAGAAAGTATAAAATAACCGATCTCGATTGATTACTTTATTCTAGGAGGAAAATCAGTTTGCTTATTCAGCAATCGTATTTTTTTCCAGAGAAAAGGAATTATATAATTGTGTATGTAGTATCAATATTCTTTAATCGTGTACTAGGCCATAAAGTGGACTAAACGGAGAATAGAGGTTCATCTCATGACTCTTCCTATCACTATCATGATAATCCTTTCAGTGGGAGGATTGTCCACACTACTTTTTCTGCGGAAAATCTTTTGTACGATTGAGATTATTTCATATTTAATGGTTATTTCAGTACTGATTCAACAGATTCATACAATGATCACATTAAACACTGAAATGATTGAACTTAATTTGAAAATTTCTGTGTTTTGGTTTCTGAATATGTACCTAATCATTTTCGCTCCTTGTGTCACACTATGGTTGTTCTATTCGTATTTCTATACCAAATCATCCTTTTTCATAAAAGTGTTTCTAACAGGAGGATGGTTATTGGGAATGTTCGGCATGGAGCAGCTATTTCACAGGTCCGGTTTTTTTACGTTTAAGCGTTGGAATATCGGATACTCTTTTATTGAATGGCTCATCGTGCTTGTCATATCGGGTTGCTTTATTTTATGGTTCCGGAAATTGCTGAGAAAGCAGGCTATTACATGATTTTATATTTACCTGAAAGATTCGACCTCAATGAATGGTTTATCATTTTCTCCTCAGCAACTGTCATCGTTATTACTCTTCTGCTGACAAAGCGGTTTTCACCCGAACTGACGACGATCATTCTGCTTTTTAACGTCACGCTTGGGCAGACATGCGATTTTTTGATTGGTTTACCGCCTTATGATCTTTATGATGTAAATGACAGTCATAAATATGAAATTTTTGATTTCATGCTTTATTTCTTTTCCTATTCACCGGTAATGTATATAATGTTGAATTTATATGATAGGTGGAAAATGAAAGGAACACGCCTTATCATTTTTATTGCTAGCTTTTCATTTTTGATAACAGGATTAGAATGGCTCGCCGATTTGGCACATGTGTTTAAGTATAAAGGTTGGCACCTTTCCTATTCGTTTTTCGTGTACTTAGGTATTATTATTTTAAACATCCTCTTTTTTCATTTAGCTCAATATTTGCTTCAGCGAAAAAGTTCTAGACAGATTTGATTAAATTCTAAATACAACATCAAAAGACTTTTCCTCATTCAAGTGAGAGAAGACATAAAAACAAGCACCGCGTAAACCGGAGGCCGCTGAAAAAGTCCAAATCATACAAACAGGGTACCTTACCTCAATTCTGAGGAAAGGTACCCTGTTTTCCTGTATAATTTAGTTAATTAATTTCAGGTGGTGTCTC